>CAYWOW010000190.1:0-5659 GCA_964459005.1 uncultured Acetobacteraceae bacterium | reverse complement strand
ATCATAATCCCTTGGTCGGTGGTTCAAATCCGCCCGCCGCTACCATCCCCTCCATGGCCAGCCGGTGACAGGTGAGCGTCGCCGGCGTTCAGGCCAGGTCGGCGGCGGCCTCGTCCAGCAGGGCGCGCACATAGGGCGCGAAGGAGCGGGCGACCTCGAGACGGAAGCCGTCGACGGCGAGACGCCACAGCACGATTTCGGCCTTGCCGAACAGGGTGCGGGTGCAGGCGCCGGGCGGGAAGGCGGCTGGATCGAGATCGAGCGGGCAGAATTCGTTCAGCAGATCGGCGGCTTGCGGACCAGTGATGCGCAGCGCGACCTGGCGATGGCTGATGTCGACCAGCGATACGGATTCCCCGTCGAGCGCCTGGCCCAGCGATGCGGCGATGCCGTCCTCGGCAAGCAAAAGGATTTCGTCCGGACCGAGGCGCAGCGCGGCACGATCGCCACGCGCCGTGGCCGTCAGCATGGCTGGGGGCAGCACCACGCCGAAAGCACCGGACAGGCGCGCGGCGGGTTCGGCGGCGGCGCGCAAGACAAATCGTGCGCAGGTCGGCAGGGTTTCGACGATTGTCTCAGCCATGCAGGCGCTCCCCGGCCGGGTCGTAAAACACCGGCGACGTCACCTGCAAGGCGATGGGGACACCACTGGAGCCGAGCGCGAAAACGGTTTGTCCCAGGCGGGCGCGGCCGGATTCCAACAGCCCCAGCGCAGCACTGGGATAGGCCGAGGTGACATGACCCAGCGCGGTTCTCGCGGCGGCGTCGGCGATCAGTTGCGCGCCGGCTTCCGGCACTTCGCCGTTGCGGGCGAGCAGGCCGACAAGCTGCCGGCGGTCGGGGCGGCGCATCTCCGCGCGGTCGAGTGAGCGCTTGCCGATGAAGTCCGGTTTGGCTTTGCCGATGGCCCAGGACAGGCCGACATCGTCGGGCGTGACCGTGCCGTCGGTTTCCTGGCCGACGATGATGTAGCCCTTCTCGGCGCGCAGCACGTGCATGGCGTCGGTGCCGTACGGCGTGATGCCGTGCGGTGCACCGGCCCGCAGCACGGCGTGCCAGATCGCCGGCGCGTGACCGGCGGGGACATTGATTTCGTAGCCGTGCTCGCCGGTGAAGCTGACGCGGAACAGGCGCGCGGCGACGCCGGCAACGGTGCAGGCGGCGACACCCATGTGCGGCAGCGCGGCGAGGTCGACACCGTCCACCAGGGGCGCGATGACGTCGCGGGCGCGCGGGCCCTGCACCGCGATGACGCCCCAGTGCTCGGTGGTGGAGGTCAGCCAGACCCGCAGATCGGGCCACTCGGTTTGCAGATAGTCTTCCATCGTGTGCAGCACGCGCGCGGCACCGCCGGTGGTGGTGGTGACATGGAAACGGTTGGTGGCGAGACGGCCGATCACGCCGTCATCGAAGATGGTGCCGTCGTCGCGCAGCAGCAGGCCATAACGGCAGCGGCCCGGGGCGAGTTTTTCGAACGCGTTGACGTACATGCGTTCGAGGAACTTCGCCGCATCGGGCCCCACGACTTCGATCTTGCCAAGCGTGGAAGCGTCGAAAATGCCGGCGGCGTGGCGTACGGCGTGGCATTCGCGGGCGACGGCGGCGCGGATGTCCTCGCCCTGGCGGGGAAAACCGCGGGCCCGCCGCCATGAGCCAACCGGCTCGAAGATCGCGCCCTGGCCAACCGCCCAGTCGTGCAGCGGCGGCGTGCGCACCGGGTCGAACAGGGCGCCGCGATGGCGGCCGGCGAGCGTGCCGAAACTGATCGGCGTGTAGGGCGCGCGGAAAGTCGTATAGCCGATCTCGGGAATCTCGCGGCCCAGGGCATCGGCCACGACTGCCAGGGCGGGCATGTTGGAGGTCTTGCCCTGGTCGGTCGCCATGCCGGCGGCGGTGTAGCGCTTGACGTGCTCGATCGAGTGGAAGCCCTCCTGCACGGCCAGCCTGATGTCGGCGACTTTCACGTCGCTCTGCGGATCGACGATGCTGGCACCATCGGCGCCGGTCGTCGCGGCGCGCAGGGCGAGGCCGGTGGCGGTGTGGACGGGCGGCGGCAGGGCGAGGCCCGCGCCGGCGGCGCGGCCCTCGGCGATGCAGGCGGCCAGATCGTCGGTGCCGCGACAGGCGCCGATGCACACGGCGTCTTGCGCCGGTTCGCCGGGCACGAAGGCGTCGGCGGCATCGTTCCAGCTCAACCGGCCGCGCGACTGCGAGAACAGGTGCACGGTCGGCGTCCAGCCGCCTGCCATGAGAAGCAGGTCGCAAGGCAGCCGACGGGCGCGGATGCGATTGAGGCGCCCGGCCGCATCGCGCGGCATGGCGACGACACCGCCGCGCGACGCCGTGATGGCGTGACCGGCCAGCACTTCGATGCCGCGCCGCGACGCTTCCTGGGTCAGATGTTGTGGTGGGCTCACGCGCATATCAGCGATGCCGACGATGTCCACGCCCGAGTCCTGCAGATCGAAGACGGACTGCCAGCCGGAATCGTGGCTCGCTGCCAGCACGGCACGGCGACCGGGCAGCACGGCGAAACGGTCCAGCCAGGTGCGCGCGGCCGAGGCCAGCATGACCTCCGGACGATCGTTGCCGCGAAACAGCAAAGGACGCTCGATGGCACCGGTCGCCAGCACGACACGCTTCGCCCGCACTTGCCACAGGCGCTCGCGCACGCCACGGCCTTCGGGAAGGATCTCGGCCAGTCCGAGAAAATTTTGCAGGCCATAGTGGAAGGCGGTGGTGGCCGTCAGCACGTGGACGCGCGGATCGGCACGCAGCGCGGCGACAACATCGGCCAACCAGGACCAGGCCGGCCGGCCTTCCACGCGCGCCCGCGGATCGGACAACAGCGCGCCGCCCGGTTCGGCCTGTTCGTCGCACAGAATGACGCGCGCACCTTGCTCCGCCGCCTCCAGCGCGGCGGCGAGGCCGGCCGGGCCGGCACCGACCACCAACACGTCGGCGTGGGCATAACGATTGGCATAGCGATCGGGGTCCGGCGCGTCCGGCGCGCGGCCCAGTCCGGCGAGGCGGCGCAGCGCCGGTTCCCACACACGATGCCAGGCGCGCGGCGACAGAAACGTCTTGTAGTAGAACCCGACTGGCAGCAACGGCGCCACCAGCCCCGATAACGCGCCAATATCGAACCGCAGCGAGGGAAACCGGTTCTGGCTGCGCGCCACCAGCCCGTCGAACAAGGGCTGCATGGTGGCGCGCGTGTTCGGCTCGCGGCGGCCATCGCCGCGGTCGATCTCGACCAGCGCGTTCGGCTCCTCCGGCCCGGCGGTGAGAATGCCGCGGGGTCGATGGTATTTGTAGCTCCGCCCGACCACGCGCACGCCATTGGCCAGCAGCGCCGAGGCCACCGTGTCTCCGGCAAATCCCGTGAGCGGGCGGCCATCGAAGCGGAATTGCAGCGACCGCGTGCGGTCGATGCGGCCACCGCTGGGCAGGCGCGTCATGGCACGTCCTCGAAGCGGTCGGTGACGGTGTGGCGATGCAGGACGAAGAACCGGCCGCAACCATGAACGTGTCGCCAGCGCTCGGCATGCCGGCCGCGCGGGTTGCCGCGCACGTAGAGAAACGCGGACCAGGCGGCATCGTCCAATGCGGTGGGATCGGCGGGGCGGGCGATACCGGCCTCGCCGCAGTTGCGGAACTCAAGCTCCGGGCGGTCGCCGCAATGCGGGCAGTGGATCAGCAGCATCTCAGTGCGCCACCGCCGCCGCCGCCGCCTCGTCGATCAGGCGGCCAGTAATGAAGCGGTCGAGTGAAAACGGTGCGGCGAGCGGATGCGGCTCGCCCCGCGCCAGCGTGGCGGCGAAGACTTGGCCGGAACCGGGCGTGGCCTTGAAACCGCCAGTGCCCCAGCCGCAATTGACGAACAGCCCCGGTACCGGCGTGACCCCGATGATGGGCGAGCGGTCCGGCGTGACATCGACGATGCCGCCCCAGGCACGCAACATGCGCAGGCGCCGAAAAACCGGGAACAGTTCGCAGATCGCCTCCAGGGTTTGCGTGAGAATCTGCAAGCCGCCGGCCTGGCTGTAGGAGATGTACTGGTCGGTGCCGGCGCCGATGACCAGCTCGCCTTTATCCGATTGGCTGACGTAGGCGTGCACCGTGTTGGACATGGCGACACAGGGAAATATCGGCTTCACCGGCTCGCTCACCAGCGCCTGCAACGGGTAGCTCTCCAGCGGCAACCGCAACCCCGCCATGGCCATCACCACGCTGGTGTTGCCGGCGGCGGCCACGCCGATGCACGGCGCGCGCACGGAGCCCTTGCTGGTCCGCACGCCGGTGACCGCGCCGGTGGCGTCGCGGTCGATGCCGGTCACCTCGCAGCCCTGCACGATATCGACGCCGAGCGCACTGGCGGCCCGTGCATATCCCCAGGCCACCGCGTCATGCCGTGCGGTGCCGCCACGTCGTTGCATCGCCGCCCCGATTACCGGATAGCGCGCATCGGGCGCGAGCGAGAGCGGCGGGCAGAATGCCTTGGCCTGCGCCGGGGTAAGCCACTCGTTGTCCACGCCAGCCAGGCGATTGGCGCAGATATGGCGGCGCATCATCTGCTCGTCATGGTCCGAGTGCGCCAGCATCATCACGCCGCGCGGGCTGAACATGACATTGTAGTTGAGCGCCGGGGACAGGCGCTCCCACAGCTTCAGGGCATGATCGTACAACGCGGCGCTGGCCGGGAAGAGATAGTTCGAACGCACGATGGTGGTGTTGCGCCCGGTATTGCCGCCGCCGATCCACCCCTTTTCCAGCACGGCGACACGCCGCACGCCGAACTCCGAGGCCAGATAGTACGCAGTTGCCAGGCCGTGCCCGCCACCACCGACGATGACGACGTCATAAGCGCTCGCCGGGCGGTCGGGCGAGCGCCACTGCGCGGGCCAGCGACGATGCCCGCCCACCGCGCCATGAACCAGCGACAGGAAGGAAAATCGCTGCGACATGCGGATGACTGTAGGCGGCGAAATGAAAGAAGGCCAGGGTTCCGCCACGCGCGACGGCACAATTCCGGTCCGGGCGCCGCTTCAGGCCCGGGATCGGTCGAAAGGACATGCCCGCGGTGGCCACCGGCAGGGATCGCCTGACCCCACGTAACGGAATTGACCGCGGCATGGTCCGATGCTTGCATGGTGGGGACTCCGTCTGAAGCTGAGTTTGCGCGTTGGAAGGTCCAGGGTTGCCAGCACCGCCCGTTTTCGGCCCTTGCATCGGTGATATCGGGCTGCGCTTGTTGCGCCTTTTCCATGCCCTGACAGAGCAGGGCTGTTTGACGGCCACCCATCCCCATAGGAGAGGTCTCATGACGTCACGAAATCGCCCGCGCCGCTGCTTCGTCGCCGCCCTGCTGGGCTGCGCCATCGCGGCGACGGGATGGACCGCTGCCCGGGCCGACGCGCTCGGCGACATCCGCAAGGCCGGCGTGCTGAGAGTCGGCATCTTCGAGGATTTTCCCCCCTTCGCGTCGGCGGGATCGGACATGAGCCTGCACGGCTACGATATCGACGTGGCGAACGCCCTGGCCGCCACGCTGGGCGTCAAGCTCGAGCTGATCGGCGTCACCGGGCAGAACCGCATTCCCTCTCTGAACGAACACAAGGTCGACATCCTGCTCAGCGTCGGCAAGAGCGCCGAGCGC
>CAYWOW010000189.1:0-5682 GCA_964459005.1 uncultured Acetobacteraceae bacterium | reverse complement strand
CTAGAGCACGATCGCTTCGTCTATGGGAAGTGATCGCGCTCCAAAAAGTCGTGGGCTCCGAGGGCCGTACGGCCCCTGGCCTTCGTTTATTCCTTACGGCGCCGGCGCGAATGTCGGCGTCAGGTCGAGTTTGCTCCATTTCATCGAGATGGCGCGGATGGTGCCGTCGGCGGCGGCCGAGCGGATCGCCGCGTCGAACAGCGCCTTGAGGTCGGGCTCGTCCTTGCGCATGCCGAGCGCCACCTCGGTCGCCAGCATCGCGCCCTTCATCAACGGCCCCGTCATCGCAAGGTCCTGGTTCCCCGGCTTGTCGAGCAACGAGGTGCCGTAGACGCCGCTGTCGAATCCGGCATCGATCCGCCGGGCCTGCAGGTCGAGGTCGCGTTCGGGCGAACTCTTGTAAGTGCGAACCTCGACGTCGTTACCGAAGTAGGCGTGAATAAGCTGTTCCTGGCTGGTCGACTGCACGACGCCGATGACCTTGCCTTTGATCTTGACGCCGATGTCGGCCATGACCGGATCGGCCTTCTCGTGGTCGTTGAGGTTCAGCCGCTCGCCGGTCATCGGCAGGGCGGGAACCGGTCCATCCTTGATGATGATGAAGCTGGCGACGCCGCTGGCGTAGGGGATGGTGAAGTCCACCACCTTCTTGCGCGCCTCGTTGATGCCGAGCGTCAGCAGCAGGTCGTACTTGCCGGCGTTGAGGCTGGGAATCAGGCTCGACCACTCGCCGGCGATGAGTTCGCACTTCACCTGGGCGCGCTTGCAGAGATCGTTCGCGAGGTCGATGTCCAAGCCGGCGAGCTTGCCGTCGGGGCCGATCATGTTCCAGGGCGGAAAGGCGCCCTCGACGCCGATCCGCACCTCCTTCCACTCCTTCGCCTGGGCGGCGGTGAGGGCGAAGAGCGCCGCGGCGAGGACGGCGACAAACCGGATCGTCTTCATCATGACTGGGTCTCCGTCGAAGCATTGGAAAGGACGTCGCCAAGCGCCTCGTTCGCCACGCGCAGCGCGTGGGCGATACGGTTGCGGGTCTGACGGGCATGCACCTCGTAGAACGACAGGTCGGGCGAGCCGGGCGGCTGGGCGGCCAGTTCGCGCAGCCCTTGCAGGGCGGGCCAGGGCGGATGGTCGAGCGCGATATCGTGCCGGAAGCGGTCGCCATAGGTGTAGTTGAGCGGCACCAGCGCGCGCGAGGTGCGCATCAGCGCCCGATTGATCGCCGGGGCCGGCGCGTCGGCCGCGAGCACCGCGGCGGCCTGCCGCTTCAGCGTCGTCGCGGCGTCGCGCAGCCCCTCCAGATCGAGCGAACGGCCGGCGGTCGCCTCCAGCCCGGCAAGCTCGGCCAGCAGGCTGTCGGCGCAGGCCGAGTAGTCGAGCGGCAGGACCGGCGAGGTCAGCAGCCGGTGCAGCACGCGCAGCACGACGGCGGTGTCGCGGACGAGATTGTCGGCGTCGATGTGCTCGATCAGGTCGCACGGCGTGTGCCACCACCAGCCCAGGCGGGGCAGCGGGTCGCCGGGGGCGCGCGGCTGATAGCTGAGGGAGCCGAACATGCTGGGCAGGCCGACGCCCCAGAACGACTGGTCGGCCACCCGGCCGTGCCGGTTGCCGGCATGGACCTGACCCGTGATGGCGGCGATCGCCTCCGCCGCGACGCCCTTCAGTTCGTCGATGACGGCCGACTTCGTCATCTCGCTGGCGCCGGCGCCGCCGGTCGAATCGATGTTCACGTGGGCCACGCAGCGCCGGTCCAGCTCGTCGAAGGCGGTATCGGCATACCAGGCCGAGCCGGAATATCGCCCGTGCGAATGGCCCGACCAGAAGCAGACCCTGAGCCCCCGGCGCCAGGACGCGCGCGCGCCGGCGAGCACGCGGGCCGCCTCCAGCATGGTGGCGTTGGCGCTGCCGTTGTCCATGACGCCGAAATGCCACGTGTCGTGATGGCCCGAGAACAGCACGAAGGGCTCGTCCGGTGCCTCCGCCGCGCTCAGTTCGGCCACCAGCAGCGGGGTTTTCCGCCAGCCCGTGTCCACCTCGGTCGCCATGAAGGCTTGGACGTTGCTGGCGAGGCAACGGGCGCGCAGGGCGGCGCCATCGTCATGGGTGATCGTGCAGATGGCCGTCGTGGGCAGTTCGCCCCGGGTGTGCTGGGACGGACTGCCCCAGACCGGGGAAATGCACATCTCGTAGAGCTGTTCGGTCGGGCTGATGTGGATCTGCCCGACGGCGCCGGCCCGCGTGGCGGCCACCGCCACGTCCTCCAGGGCGATGCCGTCGACCAGCACGATCCGGCCGGCGACGTCGTGGGCCGCGAAGGCCGCCGCGTCGCCCGTGCCGACATAGACCAGCGGCGCCGACAGGCCGGCGGCGGGGGTCGGCCGCGACATCGAATGGGTGATGCTGCGCAGCGTTTCGCCGCCGACGCGCACCTCGGATCGGCCGGGCAGGCTGATGTAGGCGTCGTGCGACAGCAGCGTGGTGCGAAAGCCGGCCGCCGCCATCTCCGCCTCGAGATAGCGGAAGCTCTCCAACTCCTCGGCGGAGCCCGAGAGTTTTACGCGGCGGGCGAATTCGCCGAGGTGGGCCATCAGACGGCCGGCGCTGACCGCGCCGCCGAGCGCGGTCGCGGCGGTGGCATCCCAGCGGAGGTCAGCGGCCATCGGACGGCGCCGGCGGGTTCACGTCGTCGGGGATCGGATTGACGAACGGCGTGCCGGCGAGCCGGGCGTGGAAATCGTCCTTCGCCGCCGCCACCAGGGCCGGATCGGCGATCAGGTCCAGCGCGGTCGCGGCCATCACCTTGGCGGCGTGCTCCATCCCCTTGTGGGCGGCCGGGGCCTTGCCCTGGGCGGTCAGTTGCCAGGAATGGCCGGGGGTGCCGACCGCATAGACGGCGCCGCGCATCTGCACGGTCGGCACGACCCAGCTCACCGTGCCGACATCGGTCGATCCCACCAGCGTGCCGTCGCCGCTACCCGGCGGGAAGATGGTGTCGCACAGCACCACGCCGGGCCGGGGCGGCAGGCCGAAGCGCGCGAAGGAGGCCTTGATGTCCTCCGCGTTGCAGGTCGCCTGGATTTCCGCCGCGAACTTTCGGTCCTGGTCGTCGAACTCGGGCGGGCCGAGGCGTTGCAGGTTGGCCCACATCAGGGCCTCGAACGGCGTGTTGCCGACCAGGTTGGCGTCGCCGCTGACGAACTCGCGGCGCATCGTGGTCTCGGTCATCAGCGCCGCGCCCTGGGCGATCTTTTCCACCCGCGGCAACAGCGCCTGCAGGCCGGGCAGGTCGCGGGCGCGGATCAGGTAGCGGACGGTGGCGCGGGCCTGCACGACGTTCGGGGCGACGCCGCCGGCGTCGGTGACGGCGTAGTGGATGCGCGCCGTGCTGGGCATGTGCTCGCGCATGTAGTTGACGCCGACATTCATCAGCTCGACCGCGTCGAGCGCGCTGCGGCCGAGATGCGGCGCCGCGGCGGCGTGGGAGGCGCGGCCGGCGAAGTGGAAATTGACCTCGTTGCAAGCCAGCGAGATCGGGTTGTTGACCCCGGCGAAGGCGGCCGGATGCCAGGAAATCGCGATATCGACGTCGTCGAACACACCGGCCCGCACCATGAAGCCCTTGGCCGATCCGCCTTCCTCGGCCGGACATCCGTAGTAGCGCACCCGCCCCTTGAGGCCGTGCAGGGCGAGAAAATCCTTGACCGCGGTGGCCGCCATCAGCGAGCCGGCGCCGAGCAGGTTGTGGCCGCAGCCATGGCCGTTGTCGCCCTCCGCGGGCGGGGCGCGGCGGGCGAGCCCGGCCTGCTGGCCGAGCCCGGGCAGGGCGTCGTATTCGCCGAGGATGGCGATCACCGGGCCGTCCTCGCCGGCTTCGCCCATCAGGGCGGTCGGCATGCCGGCGATGCCCGCGCTGACGCGAAAACCTTCGGCCCGCAAGGCCGCCAGATGGGCGGCGGAGGATTTCCATTCGGAAAAATTCAGTTCGGGGGTGTCCCAGACCTGGTCGCTGAGATCGAAGAAGCGATCACGCTTGGCCTCGACGAGGCGCCAGATTTCCGAGGAGTTCTGCACGATGGTGACCTTCATGGGGAGGGAGGGCGATGCGATCGCGTCATGTTAGGCCGCACCGGGCCGCAGCCGGTAGAGGGTGACCGTGCGTTCGCTGCGGTCTTCCAGTTCGGTGGTGGTGGGCACCGCGTAGGTCGCGAACGCCAGCAGCCCGTCGCGCGGCAGGTAGGCGCGGCCCGGGTCGGCCAGCCAGATTTCCGCCTGCCCCGCCAAGCCGCGCAGCCAGGGCAGGATGTGCGCCGTCATCGGCGCCTCGTAGCAAACGTCGCCGCAGAGAATGACATCCCAGCGGCAGGCCGCGCCGACCAGGTCGCCGGTGCTGATGGCGAGGTTTGCGCGATTCGCCGCGGCGTTGAGCGCGATGGCGGCGGCGGCCATCGGGTCGATCTCGGCGGCTTCCACGCTGGCCGCGCCGGCGCGGGCGCAGGCGATGGCGGCCAGCCCGCAGCCCGCCGCGAAGTCGAGCACGCGGCGGTGCGCCACCTTGTGGGGGTGGTCGAGCACGTGGCGGGCCAGCGCCTGGCTGCCGGGCCAGGCGAAGGCCCAGAACGGCGGCTCGATGCCGGTGCGGTGCAGCCAGTCCTCGCTGGCCTGCCAGATCGGGGTGATCTCGGTGGCCAGGTGGAGCGCGATCTCCGGCACCAGCGGGGCGCGGGCGGGCACGGTGTGGGCGCGCAGGAAGGCGTCGGCGTTCACAGCCGGCCCAGCAGGATGGCGAGCGCGACGGCCAGCCCGACGTCGCGGTTGGCCTTGAACAGGCTGAGGCAGAGGCCGGGGTCGTGGATGTCGAGCAAGACGACCTGGCGGGCGAGCAGGGCGGCGGGCAGCGCGAGGGCGGCGAAATAGGCCCAGGACAGCCCGGCCAGCCCGCCCGCGAGCGCCAGCAGCGCCACCGTGGCGCCGTAGCAGGCCGCCAGGAAGGGGCGGGAATTCGCCCCCCACAGCCGGGCGGTGGAACCGACGCCGACCAGCGCGTCGTCCTCGCGGTCCTGGTGGGCGTAGATGGTGTCGTAGCCCAGGATCCAGACGATGGCGCCGAGGTAGAGCACGGCGGCCGCCGCGTCGAGCCGGCCGGCGGCGGCGGCGTAGCCCATCGGCGCGCCCCAGCCGAAGGTGAAGCCGAGCATCAGTTGCGGCCACCAGGTGACCCGCTTGGCCAGCGGGTAGGTCACCACCAGCAGCAGCGAGGCGACCCCCAGCGCCTGCGCCAGCGGACGCAGGGCGAGCAGGATGAAGAGGCTCGGCGTGCACAGCGCGGCCAGGAACAGCACGGCGCCGCGCGGCGACACCGCGCCGCAGGCGAGCGGCCGGCCGACGGTGCGGGCAACGCGGCGGTCGAGGTCGCGGTCCCACAGGTCGTTGACCACGCAGCCCGCCCCGCGCATCAGCACGGAGCCAATGAGGAACAGCCCGATCAGCCCTGCGGTGAGGCCGGGCGGCGCGCCGGCCAGCAGGATCGACCATAATCCGGGCAGGAACAGCAGCCAGGCGCCGATTGGGCGGTCGAGGCGCGCCAGCAGCACGAACGGCACCGACGCCTTGGGCAGGCGGGCGATCCAGCCGCCGGTGACGATGTCGGTATGCGATGCCATGTCTGCTAATCTGCCCCTC
>CAYWOW010000188.1:0-5722 GCA_964459005.1 uncultured Acetobacteraceae bacterium | reverse complement strand
ACGGTGGCGTCGAAGTCGGACTGGCGGAACACCGTGTCGAGCCATTGCGCCCATTCCACCGGCACCAGTTTCGCGACGATCCCGACCTGCTCGAGATAGGCCGCGATCACCTCGCCGCCACGACGCGCATAGGCGGGCGGTGGCAGCTTTATCTCGATCACCGTGCCCGGCTTCACCCCGGCCTCGGCGAGCAGCGCCCTCGCATGTCTCGGGTCGTAGCGGTAGACACCGGCGAGATCGATATAGCCCGGGTCGGCCGGCACGTAGTGCGAGCCGATCGGCGTGCCGTAGCCCGACATGACGGCCTGGATCAGCGCGTCGCGGTCGATGGCGTAGGCGAGCGCGCGGCGCACCAGCACATTGTCGAAGGGCTCTCTGGCGTTGTTCAGCGCCAGGATGGTCTTGCCCTCGGTGGCGCCGACCACGACGGCGAAACGCGGGTCGGCGCGCAGCCGGGTCAGGGTTTCGGGCGCGGGGAAATTGGGAAACGCGTCGAGGTCGCCGGCCAGCACCGCGGCGGCGGCGGCGGTCGGGTCGGCGATGAAGCGGAAAGTCACCGCGGCCAGCTTCGGCGCGGGACCCCAGTAGCCCGGAAAACGCTCCAGCTCGATGCGGTCGCCCCTCACCCAGCGGGCGAAGCGGAACGGTCCGGTGCCGACCGGGTTGGTCCTGTCGGTGGCGACCGATTTCGGCGACAGCATGACCGCGTCGCCCCAGCCCATGCCGAACAGGAAGCTCGCGGTCGGCCGCTTCAACGTCACCACGGCGGTGGCGGGATCGGGGCATTCGGTCCGCGCGATCGGTTCGAACAGGCCTTTCTGGGCGTTCACCGAATCGGCGGCGGCGGCGCGGCCGTAGCTGAACATCACGCTGGCGCAGTCGAACGGCGCGCCGTCGTGGAAGGTCACCCCGGTATGCAGCTTGAATGTGTAGGTCAGCCCGTCCGGCGAGACCGTCCAGGCCGCGGCCAACGCCGGCCGCACCTGCCCGGTCGCGTCGACGCGCACCAGGCCCTCGTAGAGATTGGCGTAGGTCACCTCGCGGATAGCCGCGGCGGCGCCGGCCGTCGGGTCGAGATGCGGCGGTTCCAGCACCATGCCGAGAGACAAGGTGTCCTTGGCCTGGGCGCCGCCGGCGGCCAGCAAGGCGGTCAGCGCGACCGCGAGCGTCCTGATCATGGCGGTTCCCCGGGGGTGCGGACCCCGCGAATCCAACAGGCGCACGCGGGCGGGTCAAGTGCGGCGGACGTGTTGACCGCGCCGCCGCCATCCGCTTCATTCGCCGCTCGTTATGCCGGAAGCGAGTGCCATGGGTCTTATCCGCGAAGACATCGCCGCCCTGGAGGACAGCCCGATCGTCGAGGTCTGGCGGTCCGGCGCCTCGGTGGCGGACGTCATCGGCATGTGGGTCGGCGAGTCCGACGTGCCGACGCCGCCGTTCATCTGCGAGGCCGCCAGCAAGGCGCTGTCCGCCGGCGATACCTTCTACGCGCCCAACCGCGGCATCCCGGCGCTGCGCCAGGCCCTGGCGGAGTACCACCAGCGGCTCTACGGCATCGAGATTCCCGACCGGCGCATCGCCGTCACCCAGTCCGGCATGAACGCGGTGATGCTGGTGGCGCAACTGATGGTGCGGCCCGGCGACAACGTGGTGGCCGTCACGCCGTCCTGGCCCAACATCATGCGCGCCATGCAGATCAACGGCGCGGCGGTGCGCGAAGTGCCGCTCAGCCACGGCAACGAAGGCTGGAGCCTCGATCTCGACCGCGTATTCGAGCAGTGCGACGCGCGCACGCGGGTCATCTACACGGCCTCGCCGGGCAACCCCACGGGCTGGATGCTGAGCCGCGAACAGGGCGAGGCGCTGCTGGAATTCGCCGGCCGACGCAACATCGCGCTGTTGTCCGACGAAGTGTACCACCGCATCGTCCACGACGGCGACGCGGCGTTCTCGATGCTGGAGATTGCCGGTCCCGATGACCCGGTGTTCGTGGTGAACAGTTTTTCCAAGGCCTGGGCGATGACGGGCTGGCGCATCGGCTGGACGATCTATCCGGACGGGCTGGCGCCGGAATACGAAAAACTGATCCAGTTCAACACCTCGGCCGGCCAGGCCTTCCTGCAACACGGGGCGATCGCCGCGCTCAACCAGGGCGAGGCGTTCGTGCAGTATTTCGTCGACCGCTGCCGGCGCGGCCACGCGGTGGTGAACGAACGCCTGGCCCGCATGCCGCGCGTCCGCAACATTCCGAACAGCGCCAGCTTCTATGCGATGTTCGAGGTCGATGGCGTGATGGACACTTTGACGTTCTGCAAGCGCGCGGTGGGCGAGGCGCGGATCGGCATGGCGCCCGGCGTCGCCTTCGGCAAGGGTGGCGAACGCATGGTGCGGCTGTGCTACGCGAAGGCGCCCGAACTGCTGCATACCGCGATGGACCGGCTGGCCGCCTTCGTGGCGGACTACAAGGAGTAACGGCAACCCCAATCTTGTGCGATTCCGCGGGTTGTGTATCGTCGCCCCCGCCGGACGCGGCGATCCGGGTGACGCGAAATCTCCCAATCTGGAAGGACAACGACGGTGACCGAGATGACCCCGCGTAGCCCGCGCGTGCGGCGGATTCAATACGCCGCGTTGACCTTGCTGGTCATCGGCGGCTCGATCAACACGATGGACCGGGCCGCGCTCGCGATCGCCAATCCTCTCGTACGGAACGAGTTCGGCCTCTCGATCGCGCAGATGGGGGCGCTGCTGTCGGCGTTTCTGTGGGCCTACGCCCTGTCGCAACTGCCGATCGGGGCGTTGATCGACCGGCTGGGTCCGCGCAAGTTGCTGGCCTGGGGGCTGGTGCTCTGGTCGGGCGCGCAAATGCTGTGCGGCTTCGTGACCGGCATGGGACAGTTCTTCGTCGCGCGCCTGCTGCTCGGCATCGGCGAAGCGCCGCAGTTTCCCTCGGCCGGCCGGGTGGTGCGCGACTGGTTCGCGGTCCGCCATCGCGGTCTCGCCACCGGCATCTTCAACGGCTCCTCGACGCTTGGCACGGGTCTCGCCGCGCCGGTGCTCACCGCGCTCATGCTGGGCTTCGGCTGGCGCTGGATGTTCATCATCATGGGCCTGCTCGGGGTGGTCGCGGGCGTGGTCTGGTACCTGCTGTATCGCGAGCCGTCGCAGGTCGCCCTGACCGAGGAGGAGAACCGCTACCGCTCGGAAGGCGACCAGGCCGGCGAGATCAAGCAGATCACCGCCCACGAGTGGGGCGGCCTGTTCCGTTCGCGCACCACCTGGGGCCTGCTGATGGGCTACTTCGGCGTGATCTACATGCAATGGGTGTTCTACTCGTGGATGCCCGGCTATCTGGAGATCGAGCGCCACATGACCGTGGCCCACACCGGCATCGCGGCCGGCATCCCCTACATCTTCGCCGTGGCCGGCTCGCTGTCGGCGGGCTGGCTGGTCGATTTCCTGGCCCGCCACGGCGTCGGCCCGATCAACAGCCGCAAGCTGCCGCTGTGCACGGTGCTGGTGCTGGAGACCGGATTCGTCATCGCCGCCGCGCTGGTGCCCGGCAACACCGAGGCGATCGCCTGCCTGTCGGGGGCGATGTTCTTCGGCACCGCGGCGACGACCTATTCCTGGACGCTGGTGACCGTGGTGGGACCCGCGAATTGCACCGGCTCGCTCGGATCGTTGCAGAATTTCGGCGGCTATCTCGGCGGCTCGCTGGCGCCGGTGACGACCGGCCTGATCGCGCAGGCCACGGGTTCGTTCGTGCCGGCGCTGTTCTGCGGCGCCGGGATGGCGCTGTTCGCCTCCGTCGCCTACTTCGTGCTGATCCGCGGGCCGATCGTGCTGCGCCCGCGCGTCCCGCTCGCCGCGGCGGCGTAGCGATCGGGCCGGGGCGGAAATGCCGGTGCATATGTCCCACGCCGCCCCCGGCCTTTGATCCACATCAACGACACCCCGGGCGGAATTCGCCCATGTCGTAACGAGCGAAAGACGTTCGCATCCCTGCAACACGGCGCGCGCAATCGGCATCGCCGAATCCGCCCCCGGGGAGACACGACCCAATGGACCAGTTGTTCCTGCTATCGGGCATCCTCATCATCGGCATCGGCTTCGCGGTCGGGCTGAACCCGCTGTTCGTCGTCGCGGTCGCGGCCTTCGCCACCGGCCTGGCCGGCGGCATGCACCTGCTCACCATCGTCGGCGCCCTGGGGAAGGCCTTCGTCGACAGCCGCTACATCGCCATCATCTGGCTGGTCTTGCCGGTGATCGGCGTGCTGGAGCGCGCCGGCCTGCGCGAACGAGCGCATACCCTGATCAGCGGCATCGCTTCCGCCACCGCCGGGCGCATCCTGCTGCTCTACCTCGTGCTGCGCCAGATCACCGCGGCGCTCGGCCTGCTGACGCTCGGCGGACACGCCCAGATGGTGCGCCCCCTGATCGCCCCGATGACGGAGGCCGCCGCGGAGAGCCGCCTCGGGGTGCTGCCGGAGCGCCTCACCTACATGGTCCGCGCCTACGCCGCCTCCACCGACAATGTCGGCGCCTTCTTCGGCGAGGACATCTTCATCGCCGTCGGCTCGATCCTGCTCATCAAGGCCGTCATGCAGCAGGCCGGCTACGCGGTCGAACCGCTGCAACTGGCCATGTGGGCCATCCCCACCGCGATCCTGGCCTTCTTCATCCACGGCACACGCCTGCTGCTGCTCGACCGCAAGCTGAAGCGGGAACTCGCGCGCGAGACGCAGGAGAAGCAGCCATGATCCGCCTCGAATATCTCTATATCCTCGGCGGGCTGATGTTCGGCGCCTTCGCGGTGATGCAGGTGCTCGAACGCGATCATCCGAAATGGTGGCGCAACGCGATCTTCTGGGGCGTCTACGCGATCACCTTCCTGTTCGGCTCGCACCTGCCCGACGTGGTCAACGGGTGCCTGGTGATCGTCATGGTGCTGATCGCCGGCTTCGGCGGACTCGGCCGGGGTCCGGAGCGCACCACCAGCCCGGCCGAGCGGCAGGCCAGCGCGAAGCATTTCGGCAACCTGCTGTTCGTCCCGGCGCTGACCATCGCCGCCGTCGCGATGGCCGGCACGCTATGGCTGAAATACGTGTTCATCGGCGGCGCCCCGCTGGTCGATCCCGCCCAGGTGACGCTGATCTCGCTCGGCCTCGCGGTGATCGTGGCGCTGATCGTGGCCTACATCATGCTGCGCCCGCCCGTACTGGCGCCGCTGCGTGAGGGCCGGCGGCTGATGGACTCCGTGAGCTGGGCGGCGGTGCTGCCGCAGATGCTGGCGGCGCTGGGCTATGTGTTCACCGCGGCGGGCGTCGGCAAAGTGGTCGCCACCCTGGTCGGCGCGGCGATTCCCATCGACGTGCCGATCGCGGTGGTCGCCGCCTACGCGATCGGGATGGCCCTGTTCACCATGATCATGGGCAACGCCTTCGCAGCCTTCGGGGTCATCACGACCGGCATCGGCATTCCACTGATCATCGTGCACCTGCACGGCGATCCGGTCATCATGGCGGCGATCGGCATGCTGTCCGGCTTCTGCGGCACGCTGATGACGCCGATGGCGGCGAACTTCAACATCGTCCCCGCCGCGTTGCTGGAACTGCCGGACCGCTACGCCGTCATCAAAGTGCAGGTGCCGACCGCGCTGCTCATGCTGGCCGGCAACATCCTGCTCATGTACTTCCTGGTGTTCCGGTGACGGCGCTCA
>CAYWOW010000187.1:0-5736 GCA_964459005.1 uncultured Acetobacteraceae bacterium | reverse complement strand
GCCTCGATCAGGAATTTTTCGCTGCAATCTGAGGGCGCGGCGTCCGCTTTCCACTCGCCCCGGCCACACCGTGGAGGCGCTCCATGCCTATCGATCCGCCTGACGGTAGCCCGCCTCCGAAATGGGCAAGGACGCTGGTGAATGCTGCCAACGCACGTAACCGCGCCCGAGGGTCCCAAGAGGATTTTTCGATGTCCGACCTGGAAGCGGCATGGAAAAACTGCGGTGGGAGCTGCGCTGTCTCGGGGATGCCCTTCGACTTCCGGGCCGTCGGTGACGGCCAGGCCAGGCATCCCTTTGCACCAAGTCTCGACCGTATCGACCGACACAAGTCCTATCGGCGGGACAACGTCCGTCTTGTCATCTCGATCGCGAATTTTGCCATGAACGCCTGGGGCGAAGAACCGCTTCACCAGTTGGCCACGGCTCTGCATCAGAAATATGGAAACCGAACACTGCTGGCCATGCATGGACCCTCGGACAGTGACATCGACAACATCGCGACAATTGATGCGGAGCGGGTCGAAACGGACGAGGGGATTGTCTCGTTTCCGCCTCGGCCGGACCTATACTGGCCGATCCTGGACCTGTTGCGAGGTGGGCCACGGTCCTCACGTGAAATCGAGAATGCCCTTGCTGAACGGTTTGGCATAACGATCTTCATGCGAAGAGCAATGCAGCGTAGCCGCTGCCCGGCTTGGCGCAATCACGTCGCATGGGCACTCGTCGATCTCAGCAGGCATACGCGCGGAACGGGCAGAATTGAGCGCATCGAGAGCAAACGTGCGCCCGACGGCGGATCAATGGGAATTTATCGCCTGGCGCGCAGGTCTCCCGTCCCGCCGTTTCCGTCTAACGCCGCATCTGGCGGTTAGCTGCCAGCCCGCGTAGGGCGGATCAGCGAAGCGCAATCCGCCGTCGCAACTGGCGAAGCGCGACTCACTGATCGGTCCTGGCATGTCGTGGTGGACAATTCTCCACCCGATTCGGCGGTTCCCGATTGGGTTTGGACCCTACAGAACCTCGTCCTGCTCCCTGATGAAGTCCATGTTCAGCTCAAGGCCGAGCCCGGGCCGGTCGGGGATCTCCATATAACCGTCAACCGGCACCGGCGCGTTGACGAACACCTCGCCCGTGATCTTCTCGAAGATGTCGAGCCGTTCCACGAACATCGCATTCGGCGCGGCGGCGACGACGTGCATGTGCATGTGCTCCATCGCGTGCGGCGCGAACTTCAGGTTCCAGGCCTGGGTGATGGCGAGCACCTTCAACAGCTCCGTGTAGCCGCCCACCCGCGTCACATCGACCTGAACGACGTCCGCGGCCTCGTGCAGCACCAGGTCGCGAACCCCGAACCTGGTGTACTCGTGCTCGCCGGTGGCCAGCGGGATGTCGGTTCCGCGGCGGAACCGCGCGAGCCCCGGAATGTCGTCGGCGAACACCGGCTCCTCGAAGAACATGATGTCGCAGTCGCGAACGTTGTTGGCGAACTGAATCGCCGTCGCGGCGTCCCAGCAGTTGTTGGCGTCGATCAGCAGCCCGGCCTCCGGCCCGATCGCCGCGCGCACCATGCGGATGCGCCGCAGGTCCCGCCGCGGATTGCGCCCGCCCTCCACGCCGACCTTGACCTTGACGACGCCGTAGCCCCGCTCGACCTTGGCCTTGCTGTCCGCGGCAAGCTGTTCGTCGGAGAACGACGTCCAGCCGCCGCTGGCATAGACCGCCACCCTGGGATTGTTGCCGCCCAACAGGCGGTACAGCGGCATGTCCAGGATCTTGCCCTTGAGGTCCCACAACGCGATGTCCACCGCGCTGAGCGCGCAGAACGTCAGCCCCTTGCGGCCGACCCCGCGCAGGTAGGCGAAGAACTCGTTCCACAGCACCTCGGTCTCGAACGGGTCGCGGCCGATCAGTTTTGGTGCGATATTGCATTGAATGAGGCTGCGCGTCGCCTCGCCGCCGACCTCGTGATAGGTGATGCCGATCCCTTCCAGGCCTTGGTCGGTAATGACGCGGACGATCGTGTAGCCGATCGTTTCCACCTTGCGGGTGGAGTCCGCGAAACCCTCGGCCACCGGTGCGCTCACCAGGTGGACTTTTACCGCCGCGATCTTGTGCTGCATGTCAGACCTTCCGTTGCAACTGTTCGCGCCGCAGCGTCAGCATGGCGATGGCGGCGAAGGCCGGGCCGATGGCGATCGCCAGCAGGCCGATGGTGAAGCTGCCCGTGCTGTCGCGGATCCAGCCCATGACGAACGGGCCGGCGAAACCGCTGAGGTTGCCGACCGAATTGATGACGGCAAGCCCGGCGGCGGCGGCCGAACCGGACAGCAGGGTGGACGACAGCGTGAAGAACGGCGTCGCGAAAGCATAGACGCCGACTGCGGCGACGCAGATGAACAGCATCATCAGCCACGGGCTGTGGGTGAACACGCAGATCGACAGCATGATCGCCAGCGCCGCCGCGCCGGTGGCGCAATGGCCCTGGCGGGAACCCGCGTGCCGGTCGGAGTAGCGCCCCCAGAACGGCAGTGCGACGGCCGCGCAGAAATACGGAATGGAGGTGACGACGCCGGTCCAGCCGACGCCGGCGCCGAATCCGGCGACGATCTGCGGCAGGAACATGGCCAGTCCCACGCCGGCGAGGTTCATGCCGAAATAGATGGCGCTGAGCCAGACGATGCCGGGATGCACGAAAACCTGGCCCAGGGTGAGCCGCGCGGGCGGCGTGTTCAGCCGGCGGTCCTCCTCGACGCGCGCCAGCAGCAGCGCCTTCTCGTCGGCGGTCAGCCACTCCGCGTCCTTGGGCGTGTCCTTCATGACGAGGAAGAAGACGACACTCATGACGATCGCCGGAATCGCCTCGGCCACGAACAGCCATTGCCAGCCCGGAATACCCATGACTCCGTCCAGCATCAGCAGCGGCGCCGAGATCACCGCGCCCAGCGCGATCGCCACCGGAGAGGCGACGTAGAAGATGCCGATCATCCGCGCCCGGTACTCCGAAGGCAGCCACAACGTGATGTAGTAGACCACGCCTGGGAAGAATCCGGCCTCGGCGGCGCCGAGCAGGAAACGGATGACGTAGAACGAGTTCGCTCCGACGACAAAAGCGGTCGCCCCCGCGATGACGCCCCAGGTCAGCATGATGCGCGCGATCCACCTGCGCGCCCCGAAGCGATGCAGGGCGAGGTTGCTCGGCACCTCGAACAGGAAGTACGAAATGAAGAAGATGCCGGCGCCGAAGCCGTACACCGAAGCCGAGAACCCGAGGTCGCGGTTCAGCATGACCGCCGCGAAGCCGATGTTCACCCGGTCCAGGAAGGCGATGAAATAGCAGATCATCAGGACCGGCAGCAGGCGCCGGAACACCTTCGACATGATCCGGTGCTCCTCGGCGCTGCGCGGCGCCGCGCTCGCGGCCGGCAACTCTCCGTTGGTTCCCGATGCAGTGGCCACGGTCGATCCTCCTTTACGTTTCTGTCGGGACGCGGCTCGCGATCGTTTCGTCAGAGTTGTCTGACATATTCACGAACCGATCCGCATCGACGCTTCCGCTGCCGGTAACTTTACGGATGTTTCGGCGAACGTCAATCGTCCTCTCTGCCGCGACAGAGTAGTTGTCTGACAGCATTGAACCGGAGGGTCAGTCCAGCAGGCCCCGGGCGAGCGCGGGCAAATCCGCGGGGCTATCGGCGACGGCGTCGGCGAGCAAAAATTCCTCCGCCCCGCCGTAGCCCCAGCCCACGCCGATCGCGCGCATGGCGTTGGCGCGGGCGCCCTCGATGTCATAGTGGCGGTCGCCGATCATCACCGCGCGCGCCGGGGAAAACCGCTGTTCGGAAAGGATGTGCGCCAGCATCACCGGCTTGGTGTCGAACCGCGGCCCGTCCTCCGATCCGTAGATCGCGGAAAAATATCCGGCGAGTCCGAAATGCTCCAGGATCGGGCGGGCGTAGCGGGTGCGCTTGGCGGTGGCGACGAACAGCGTCCAGCGCTCGGCGGCAAACTCTGCCAGCGCCGCCGCGATGCCGGGATAGACCGCACAGTCGTAGAGGCCGCTCTCCGCGTAGTGGCGGCGGTAGATCGTCACCGCCTCGGCCGCGCGGGGATCGTCCCAGCGCGCCAGCAGCGTCCCCATGGTCTGTTCCATCGGCGGCCCGATCATCCAGTTCAGATCCTCGTCGGGCTCGAGCGCGTGGCCGAGCTCCGCCATCGCCCGGCGCATGCAGGCGAGGATGCCGGGCCGCGAATCGATCATCGTGCCGTCGAGGTCGAGCAGGGCGACCGGAAAACTCATCGCCGGTAGATCTCCAACGGATAGCGCCGGTGCAGCCACAGCCAGCCTTCCGGCCACTCGCGGATCCAGCGTTCCAGGCAGTCGTTCATGGCCTGGGTGAGGGCGGCGACGTCGGCATGGTAGTCGCCGCTGTCCGGCAGCTTCAGCGGCGGCTCCACCACGATCCGGAAGCGGGCCGGACCGGTGCGAATGGTATGGCCGGGCAGCATCGGGCACTTGAAGCGCAGCGCGAAGGCGGCGGCGGAGGTGGTGGTCATGACGGGCTGGCCGAACAGCCGCGTCTCGATGCCTTCGTTCATCTTCTGATCGATCAGCATGCCCACCCGGCCGCCCCGCGCGAGGTACAGCATCGCCTCGCGCGCGCCCCGGACGCTCTTGTTGAAGAACGGCATATCGGTGCCGGCCACCTCGCGGCGCATGGCGTTGATCAGCGCATCGACCTCGGGGTTGGTGGCGGCGCGGTAGAAGCTCGCCATCGGCATGCCCTCCACGGCAGCGGCGCGCGGCAGCAGTTCCCAGCAGCCGATATGGCCGGAGAACAGGATGATCGCCCCGCCGCCGTCGCGGCAGGCCCGCAGGATGTCGCTGCCTTCCAGCTCCCATCCCGGTCCCTGGGCGGCATGGCCAAGCGCCCCGACATGCGGCAGCTCCCCGACGGTGCGCCCGAGATTCTCCCACACGCCACGGATCACCCGGCGGCGCGCCGGCGCGTCCAGTTCCGGCATGGCGTGGCGCAGGTTGATGTCGGCGATCCGCGAGACCGGCAGCAGCGGGCCGATCGCGCGGGCAACCGCGCCGCCGAGATTGGAGGCGCGCACCGGGCCGAGCCGGCGCAGCAGCGCCAGCCCGCAGCGCGCAGCCAGCGCCTCGGCGCGGTACTGGATCGGGTGAAACCACCGCCGCGTCATGGCGCCGATGCCAGCACGCCGGCGAGCAGCGCGTCCAGCGCCGCCGGGTCCTGCCAGGCCAGGCGCACGCCCACCACGCGGACCCGCGCCCGCAGGTCGGGGGGCAGGCGCACCGCATCCTTGGGCGTCGTCACCGCCAGCGCGTCCGCCGCCGCGGCACGTGCCAGCAACCTCTCGATCTCGGCCGCGGTGTAGGGATGGTGGTCGGCGAAGCTTTCCGTCCCCGCCAGCACGACGCCCGCCGCGCGCAGGCCGCGAAAAAATTTCTTCGGGATGCCGATGCCGGCAAAGGCGAGCACGCGCCGTCCGGCGAGCCCCGCGGTATCCTGCTGCTCCAGCCCCGCGCGCAGCACCGGCAGGCCGGCCGGCAGGGCGGCCAGGGCGCCGCCGCGATCCTCGCCGATCAGCACCGCGGCGGCGCAGCGCGCGGCGGCGGCGGCGACCGGTTCGCGCAACGGGCCACCCGGGATGACCCGGCCATTGCCGAACCCGGTGGCGCCATCGACCACCAGGAAAGAAAAATCCTTG
>CAYWOW010000186.1:0-5774 GCA_964459005.1 uncultured Acetobacteraceae bacterium | reverse complement strand
CGGATGCGGCCCCCAACGCGGCCTGGAACGTCCAGCCCGACACCCTGCTGGACGGACTGCGCGCGCCGCTGACCAGCGGCATGCTGGCCCTGTACCACACGCTGAACTGGCAACCCGAAGGCGAGTACCAGGTGATGAACGGGGCAGTGGGGAAGGCCTGGGACTGGGGACCCGGCCCGGGCCGCCCCGATTCGATCCGCCAACTGCGCGTCGCGCTGGCCCTGGACCCGGCATTGCGCGTGCTGATCGCGCACGGCCGCGACGACCTGATCACGCCCTACTTCGCCACCAAACTGGAACTGGCCCAACTGCCGACCATCGGCGCGCCGGACCGGATACACCTGCTGGTCGCCCCAGGCGGACATATGATGTACCTGCGCGACACCAGCCGAACCGCCCTGCACGACGCGGCACGCGCGCTGGTGCAGTGAAGGAAGGCCAGGGGCTCTGCCCCTGGCCTTCCTTTCACGCCACCAATGCCGCGTGTTCCCCCGCCGCGCGGACCCAAGCGGCGGCGGCGTCTTCGTCGAACAGTTCGGTGAGTTTCTTCATCATGGTGCCGCCGAGTTCCTCGGCGTCCACGATGGTCACCGCGCGCCGGTAGTAGCGGGTGACGTCGTGGCCGATGCCAACGGCGATCAGTTCCACCGCGTCGCGCGTTTCGATGTCGCGGATCACTTCGCGCAGGTGTTTTTCCAGGTAGTTCCCCGGGTTCACCGACAGGGTGGAATCGTCCACCGGCGCGCCGTCGCTGATGACCATGAGGATGCGCCGGCGTTCGCCGCGCGCCGACAGGCGGCGGTAGGCCCAGCTCAGGGCCTCGCCGTCGATGTTCTCCTTCAGCAGTCCCTCGCGCAGCATCAGGCCGAGGTTCTTGCGCGCCCGCCGCCAGGGGGAGTCGGCCGCCTTGTAGATGATGTGGCGCAGGTCGTTCAGTCGGCCCGGGTTGCGCGGCTTGCCGTCCGCCACCCAGCGTTCGCGGCTTTGGCCGCCCTTCCAGGCCCGGGTGGTGAAGCCCAGCACCTCGACCTTGACCGCGCAGCGTTCCAGCGTGCGGGCGAGGATGTCGCCGCACATCGCGGCCACGGTGATCGGCCGGCCGCGCATCGAGCCGGAATTGTCGATCAGCAGGGTCACCACGGTGTCGCGGAACTCGGTGTCGCGTTCGCGCTTGTAGGACAGCGCCTGCATGGGGTTGACCACCACCCGGGCGAGCCGGCCGGCATCCAGCATCCCTTCCTCGAGGTCGAAGTCCCAGGCGCGGGTCTGCTGCGCCATCAGGCGGCGTTGCAGCCGGTTGGCCAGCTTGGCCACCACGCCCTGCAGATGCTGCAACTGCTGGTCGAGTTGCTGGCGCAGCCGGGTGAGTTCCTCCGGGTCGCACAGGTCCTCGGCCAGGACCTCCTCGTCGAAGGCGCGGATGAAGGCCCGGTAGGTCGTCTCGGAATTGCCCGACGGCTTTTCGCGGCGCGGCTGCGGGCCGCCGGGGCGGTCATCGCCCTCCGCGGCGGTGGCGTCCTCCTCGCTGTCCTCGCCGGACTGGTCGTCGGCGGCGTCGCCCTCGATCTCCTCGGGGCGGGCGCCGAGCACGCTGTCGGCATCCGACTCGCTGTGCCCGTCGCCTTCCTGGGAGTTGTCCTGTTGGCCGGACTGCTCGCCGCTGTCGTCGCCTTCCTCGCCGTCTTCGGGCTCGGCGTCCGCCTCGGCCTCGGCGAGGTCGAGGGCGGCCAGCAGCTTGCGGGCGGCGCGGGTGTAGGCGGTCTGGTTGTCCTGCGCGGCCGCCATTTCGGCGAGCGCGCGGTCGGCCACGGCGCCGAGCGTGTCGCGCCACAAATCCAGCACCCGGCCGGCGGCCTCCGGGCTGCGCTCGCCCGACATGCGCTCGCGCGCCAGCATGGACAGCACCGCCGCGACCGGCATCTGGTCCTTGCGGGTCATGCGGTCGTAGCCCTCGGCCTCGCATTCGTCGGCCAGGCGGGCGCGCAGATTGGCGGCGACCCCGGCCATGAAGCGTCCGCCGACCACCTCGACGCGGGCCTGCTCCAACTGGTCGTAGACGTCGCGGGCTTCGCGGCGGGCCGGCATGCGGGCGGCGTGCACGGCCTCGTCGTGGTGGCGCAGGTGCAGCGCCAGGCTGTCGGCCGCGCCGCGCAGCCGCGCCATCTCGGCGGGCGGCAAGGCGCGGGTGGGCATCGGCAGGCGGGCGCGCTTGCCGGCCAGGGCGGCGGGGCCGGGCTGGAAGGCGACCTGCACGTCGTTACTGTCGGCGAGCGCGCGCAGCACGCCGGCGGTGGCGCGCTTGAAGTCCTCGGAGCGGAGATTGTCCTTGCCGCTGCCGCTCATCTGCCAACCATCCTTCCGCTCGATCGCCGGCCCGTCAGGCCGCGCGCCGCTGCGATGCCGCGACCGCCGCCAGCGCCAGCGCGAGCTTTGCCGCCTCGCCGGGCAGGAAGGGCAGCAGCCCCGCCGCCAGGCTTGCCCGCACATCGTGCAGGAAGGCAGCGTTGAGCCAGACCAGGCCGGGCAGGTAGATCAGCGCCTCGCCGGCCAGCAGCACCGCGAGCAGCGGCAGCGCACGCCGCGTCCAGCCCCGGTCGGCGGCAAAACCGACCGCCGCGGCGGCCAGCAGGAAGCCCGACAGGTAGCCGGTGGTCGGCCCAAGCGCCACCAGCGGCACCGCGCCCGCGAGCACGGGCAGGCCGAGCGCCGCCTCGACGAGATAGGCCGCCACCGCGGCGGCGCCGAGACCGGCACCGCAGGTGGCGCCGATCAGCAGCACCGCGAAGGTCTGCATCGTCATCGGCACCGGCCACATCGGCACCTTCACCCAGGCCGAGGCCGCCAGCAACAGGCTCGCCCCCACCACCAGCGCGGCGTTGCCAAGCAGGCCGCGCCGAGGCCACAGAACCGCCATCAGGGTATCTTCCGTTCTCGTTCGCATTCTCTACCCGCTCCCCATGTTCGTTAACGCGCCCTGGCCAGGGCATTGCCGCGCGCCATCAGGTCCCGCGGCCGGTCAGGCGCTGCGGCGGATCAGGCTGCCGGTCGGCAGCTCCTCGTTGAAGCAGCGCTGGTAGTATTCGGCTACCGTGCCGCGCTCCGCCTCGTCGCATTTGTTCAGGAAGGTCATCCGGAAAGCGAAGCCGACCTCGCCGAAGATGCGCGCGTTCTCGGCCCAGGTGATCACCGTGCGCGGCGACATCACGGTGGAGATGTCGCCGTTGATGAAGCCGGCGCGGGTGAGTTCGGCCAGCGCGACCATGCTTTCGATGCGCTTCTTCTCGGCGTTGTTGGCCGGATCCATCGCCAGCTTCGCCATCACGATCTCGGTTTCCTGCGCGTGCGGCAGGTAGTTGAGGGTGGCGACGATGTTCCAGCGGTCCATCTGGCCCTGATTGATCTGCTGGGTGCCGTGATAGAGGCCGGTGGTGTCGCCCAGGCCCACCGTGTTGGTGGTGGAGAACAGCCGGAAACTGCGGTGCGGACGGATCACCCGGTTCTGGTCGAGCAGGGTCAGCTTGCCGTCCACCTCCAGCACGCGCTGGATGACGAACATCACGTCGGGCCGGCCGGCGTCGTACTCGTCGAACACCAGCGCGCAGGCGTGTTGCAGCGCCCAGGGCAGGATGCCCTCGCGGAATTCCGTCACCTGCTTGCCGTCCTTCAGGACGATCGCATCCTTGCCGATCAGGTCAATGCGGCTGATGTGGCTGTCGAGGTTGACGCGGATACAGGGCCAGTTCAGCGCCGCCGCGACCTGCTCGATATGGGTCGATTTGCCGGTGCCGTGGTAGCCCTGGATCATCACCCGGCGGTTGAAGGCGAAGCCGGCCAGGATGGCCAGCGTGGTATCCTTGTCGAAACGGTAGGCCGGATCGACATCGGGGACGTGTTCGGTGCGGACCGAGAAACCCGGCACCTCCATGTCGCTGTCGATGTTGAAGGCTTCACGCGCGTTGACGACGATATCCGGCAGGTCGATCGCCGAGGTGGGCGCAGGGCGGACGTCGGAAAGGGCGGCAACCTTGGTGGTCATAAGCAAGTCATCCCGTGGTTCGTGCGGACAGAATATACTCTGAGGCAGGCAAAGGGTAGGCGACGGGTCGGGAACCTGTCACCCGACGGCGGCGCGCGGTTCGGTGAGCCGGCTGCGCAGCGCGGCGTAGGCCAGGTTGATGGTCTTCAATCGTTCCTCGGCGGCGCGGTCGCCGTTGTTGGCGTCCGGGTGGTGACGCTTGGCGAGTTCCTTGTAGCGGACCTTCACCTCCGACATGGTCACCGGCCAGGACAGGCCCAGGGTTGCCAGCGGTTCGCGCATCTCGTGCGGCGCCTCGGCGGCGCGGCCGGAGCGGCCGGAGCGGAAGCCGGCGGCGTTGAGGATGTGCAGCGGGTCGCGGGCGACCGCCTCGTCCAGTCGGGCGCCGAGGTGGCCGAGCGGCCAGGAAGGACGCTGCCAGGCGGTATCGGCGCGCAACTGCGCCTCGATCTCGCCGGGAGTCATGCCTTTGTAGAAGTCCCAGGCGGCGTTGTAGGCGCGCACGTGCTCGAGGCAGAACCACCAGTACTCGCTGAGCTGGCTGCGCGACTTCGGCGCCCGGTACTCGCCTGGAGCACCGCAGCCCGGCATGTCGCAATGTCGGCCCGGCGCGTCCGGGTCGGGCGCGTAGGCCCGGGGTCTCGAGGAACGTCGGGTCATGGTAGGATATGTGCTGCGATCCGGGGGCGTTTGCAAAGAGAGTTTCGCGACCGCCCTTGGCACGCCGGACCGAACCGGCGATCATCCGCCGCTATGACGACACGCGCAGATCGCATGGCCGCCCTGTTGCAACAGCAGTTCACGCCGGTTCTGCTGCAAATCGAGGACGATTCCGCGCGCCACGCCGGCCACGCCGGGGCCGCCCCGGGCGGTGAGACACACTACCGCGTGCTGTTGGTTTCGGCCGCGTTCAACGAGCTGTCGCGCCTCGCGCGCTCCCGGCTGGTTCACGCCGCGCTCGACCGCGAGCTTGCCGGCGGCCTGCACGCGCTGACCTTGAGCCTGCGCACGCCGGAGGAACACGCAACGGTGAACAGCGCCGGGGTCTAGCGCTGCAACACGTATTTAACACATGGAATGCATGCTCCCGTAGTCATACCGACGGAGGTGCAGCGTGTCGGGCAGCCGCCTGGTCAGCCGGAACGTGATGGGAGAGGCCCGCCGCACCAGCATGCGGTTGGAGCCGGAACTGTGGAATGCGCTGGAGGAGATGTGCCAGCGCGAGAAACTGGCGGCCCGCGAGATGGTGCGCCGCATCGGGGCCAAGGCGGCGCCGGGCGGGCGGACCAGCGCAGTGCGCGTCGAGGTGCTGGGTTATTTCCGCGCCGCCGCGACCGAGCAGGGGCATCGCGACGCCGGCCACGGCTCGCTGGCCGACGCCAAGGGTGGCCCGTACTGCTGAGGCAATACGGGGCCTAGAGCGTGATGACCGGAGGCGGAATCGCCGGAGGTCTGAATCACGCGATCAAACAAAGAGCTAGAGCGGGATCGGCGCGCCCTTCAGCGCCCATCCCGCTCTAGTCCGGCGCCGTTTCGGCGCTGTCCCCGGGGCCGCGGTACAGGTGCGGCCAGCGGCGTTTCACCGTCTCGCCCGTATCGGCATAGGCGTAGCAGGTGTTCAGCAGCACCGGCTTGGCCTCGCTGGCGATCTCGGCGTCGCTGCGGCCCTTCCCGGCCAGCCGGCGCCGCCGTTCCTCGGCGCGGCGCATGCGCACCGGCCATAGCGTCTGGAACGCCG
>CAYWOW010000185.1:3614-5810 GCA_964459005.1 uncultured Acetobacteraceae bacterium | reverse complement strand
CTTGCCGGTGCTGGTGCACCCCACCGACCTGCCCGGCATCGAGCAGATGGACATGAAGAAATACGACCTGAGCTGGTCCGTCGGCTTCATCGCGGACACGACGCTGGCCTTCACGCGCATCATCTTCGACGGGTTCCTCGACCTCTATCCGAACCTGAAGCTGATCGCCTCGCACGG
Organism: uncultured Acetobacteraceae bacterium; assembly: GCA_964459005.1. Lineage (GTDB taxonomy): Bacteria > Pseudomonadota > Alphaproteobacteria > Acetobacterales > Acetobacteraceae > Rhodovastum. The sequence goes on along the minus strand of CAYWOW010000185.1, from coordinate 5,633 downwards.
CGGCGGCGCCTTGCCCTATCTGGTCGGGCGCTTCGACAAGGGTGACGAGGTGGAGATCCCGTCGCGCCGGAAAATCAAGGCGCGGCCTTCGGAGTATCTCAAGCGGATCTGGTACGACTGCATCACCTACCATCCGGCGGCGCTGCGGTTCCTGATCGAGATCGTCGGCGCCGACCGGGTGCTGTTCGGCACCGACTATCCGCACCAGGTGCACGACATGAAGGGCTCGATGGCCAACACGGCCGCATTGCCGGGGGATGTGTGCCAGGCCATCCGGGAGGGCAACGCGCGCGCGGTCTTCCGGCTGTGACCAGCGGCGGCGGGACGGCCGCCGGCGTCCCGAAGGGCAATTACGGTGTTTTCCGGCACTATTATCTCGTGGTTGCAGTGAACGCGGGAAAGGCGGACGCACGATGAGTACCAACCACGAGCGTAATCTGAAGAAGGTGCTGTCGCTCACCGACACGGTGGGAATCGCCTTCGGCCAGATCATCGGTTCCGGCATTCTTATTCTGACCGGCCTCGCGATCGGTTTTACCGGAAAAGGCGCGATATTGGCATTTCTTATTGCCGGTTGTCTTACTCTGCTGGCCAATCTGCCATTGGCACAACTGTCGTCGGCGATACCCACGACCGGGGCGAGCTACCGGTACTCCAGTCGCCTGCTGGGTCCGAAATTTGGCATGCTATGGTTGATCGGATTGGTCATTTCGAAAGTAACCATCGCATTGTTTGCACTTTCTTTTGCCCAGTACCTGCAGGGGTTGTTCCCGTCAGTACCGGTACAAACCGGGGCATTGGGAATGCTGACAGTATTCTATGTCATAAACCTGGTTGGCGTGAAAATTGCGGCTGTGGCCGAGAAATGGTTGGTCGCCATCAAGATTATCGCCATAGCGACGTTGGCCATATGGGGACTTCCTCGCGTTGATTTTTCTTCGTATCTTTCGGTTAACGCCCTGTTGCCCAATGGTATCGGAGGCATGGCGCAGGCGCTCGGAATCCTCGCCTATGCCGCCGCCGGTGCGATATGCGTCGCCGAGCTGGGTGGCGAAATGAAAAATCCGGGACGGGATATCCCGCTGACAATCGTGCTGTCGACTATCGGCTCGACAGTCTTTTATGTTTTGGTTGCGATTGTGGCGGCAGGAGTGTTGCCGGTCGCCGACGTGGCCGGCAAGCCCCTGACACTGGTAGCCCGGGCCATCCTGCCCTCGCCGGTGTTCTACTTCTTTATCGTCGGCGGAGCCTTGTTCGGGCTCGCCACCACGTTGAATGCCGTATTCGCGTGGATAACCAAGGGATTGATCATCGGCTGTCAGGATGGATGGCTGCCCAACTCCTGGGGCGCGGTAAACAAGAGGTTCGGGACCCCTCACTACCTGCTGACGTTTTTCTATTGCCTTGGCGTTGCGACGATATTGAGTGGAATTTCGTTGGCGGAGATTGCCCGGATCGGATTTAGCCTTTTGCTTATGATCAACCTTCTGCCGGTCTTCGCCTGTGCGTTGCTGCCGCGAAAATTTCCCGAACAATACGCAGCGGCACCTTTCAGGATGAAGCCGTCCGTATTGTACACGGTTGTCTGCTCATCGCTCATAGTCATGACCGGGCAGATCTATTACCTGCTGGCGGGACTACCCAATACGCTGCTCGCGGCTGTGTTTGGCGTGGTGGTCGCCGCTGTCGCATACGTGAATATAATGGGTGGCCGCGAAAATCTTAAGACCGTGGACGATGTTTCTTTCCAACTTGGCGGAAGCACCAAATAGCCACTGGTCGAACCCACCGCTGCGGAAATCCGACATCATATCGGACCATCAGGGAAGCCCCCCGTACGTTGCAACGGCGGAAAGCGTAGTGCATTCCGTCGTTGCAACGCCGAGTTTTGCTTGCGTCACCGTGCCGGGTCAGCGCTTCGCGGCGTTATTTCGTCTCCGCGTGCTGCTCCCCGCGTGCCGGAGCCGCGTGCGCGGCGGCCGGACGTGGGGCCGGGGCTGCGTGCGCGGCGGCCGGACG
>CAYWOW010000185.1:0-3514 GCA_964459005.1 uncultured Acetobacteraceae bacterium | reverse complement strand
GTGTTGAACCGCAGGCGCCGTGGCCGGACGGGCCACCGCGTGTTGAACAGCAGGTGCGCCGGCGACCGGCCTGGCGGCGGCTTCTCCCGGACGCGCAGCGCCGGCAGGGCTCGCCGCCCGTGCCGCGGCGGCGGGCTCGGCATGGGTAGCGCCCGCCCCCTCGAACGCGGCCGGCCGCGAGGTGGCGGCGACCGCCGGATGCCCGTTGTTGTGGCTGGCCGAGAAAGCCGGATTGGCGGCGGCGGCGGTGACGTGCCTGGACTGCTCCGCGGTCACCGGCGTGTGCCTCTCGGTCTCGGCCGAGCGCTCGGCGGCGGTCGGCTCAGCCTTGGTCCCGCCGGCACCGCCCGCGTAACTGACATTCGTGCGATTGCCGCCGCTCACATTCTGTTGGTACGAATGCTGGACCTGGACCGACCCGAAATTGTTGACGGACTGGTTGTAGGAGAAGTTCCCGCCGGACCACCGTCCGCCGTCGTAGCCGCTGCCGCCATAGCCATAGCCGTAATTGACGCCGCCGTAGAAGCCGACGTGCGGCCCCCAGTAACCGTCATGGAACAGGTAGGCGCCGCCGACCCAGCCCCACCAGGGCGGGGTCCACAGCACGTCCACCTCCGGCGGCTGCACCCAGGTGCCCGGCACCCAGTAGTAATCGGCGTTGGCATAGGCCCAGTAGCCCGGGGTCCAGATATACCCGACCTCGGGCATCGGCGGCTGCACATAGACCGGCAGCAGAGGCGGCGCGACCTGGACCGAGATCCCGATCGCGATTTGCGCGCGCGCCGGGGCCGGCGCCATCAGCGCCAGCGGGCTCGCCATAATGGTGGCGGCGAGGAGCAGGCGCCTGAAAGTCACGTATTTCGAAATGGCCATCATACCCTCACTGGTACGGGAAAGATTTCAGATCCCCCGGCCCGCCGGCTCACCGGTTCGGGCACGGGAATCATCGGGACCTCCCGCCGGAAAGTGCTGGTTTCGGCTGGCTGAAGGGCGACCGCCTGATCAAGGTCCGGTCGACTACACACATGGGCATGGGCCCACCGCGCCAGCAGCCCCGGAAAGTACTCATGCCGTGTCTCGCTGATCGCGACCCAGGTTATGATTCTTGGTTTCGCGCGCGACCGCCCACCAGCCCCGCGCGCATACCAGGGGACTGATCGCGGAAGAGTCGCGATCAGCCCCCTGGTATCGGACCCGCTGGTGGGTGGGGGCGGTCCCCGTCTAGTACTTCAACCGCACCCCCGCCAGGAAACTCGGCCCCGGCGTCTGGTAGCCGCTGGCCGGCTCGTACCGCGAATTTCCGATATTGCGGGCATCGGCGAACATCGTCACGTGCGGCATCACCTCATAGGTGACCGTGAGGTTGAAAATCAGCCCCGACTTGGTCATCCCGACACCGGCCGGAAATCCGTTGTCGTCCACCAGATAATCCTCCGCCCCCGACGCATAGATCAGCTCCGGCGCGATGCTCAGCCCCGGCAGCGGGGTCAGGCGCAGGTTGGCGCTGGCCTGGTTGTGCGGCCGGCGCAGCAGCGGCGCGCCGGTGTTGTCGACCGCGTGCGTGTGGGTCCAGCTCAGCACCGCCTCGGCCCAGTCCACCGGCCGCAGGGTGAGGCTGCTCTCCACCCCGTAGGTGTGCGCCGAGGTGACGTTCTCCGGCGTCGAGGAGGTGTAGTCCGGCGAATAGACGACCTGGATCAGGTTGTGAATCTGGTTGGAGAAATAGGTGACGTCGATGGTCGCGGCGTCGCGCCGGCCCAGCAGCGGAACATCGACCGCCCAGCCGGCCTCCCAGCCCCGGCTGCGCTCCGGGCGGAGATTGGGATTGCCGACGTAGCCGTCGCTGTCGACGCCGAACAGGTCGTACAGCGATGGCGCGAGAAACGCGGTGCCGTACGACAGCTTCAGCCGCGACCACGCCTCGGGCACCGCCAGCACGCCGCCCGTGCGCCAGGTGAAGGCGTCCCCGCCATAGGTCGCGCCCTCCTCGCGCACCCCGCCGGTCAGCGTCAGCCGCCCGAACAGCGTGCTCTGCAGCCCGGCGTTGCCGGCGTTGTAGCGGTCGGTGGCGTTGATGTTGGACAGATACGGATAGCCGCCGTAGTTCCCGTCCAGATACGAGTTGGACGTGTCCTCCCGGTGCAGCGCGCCGAAGGTCAGCGCGGTGGCGCGGGTCGGGCCCCAGTCGGGGATGTGCACCGTGTTGGTCCAGTCGATCTCGGTGCGGCGGCCGTTGTAGCGGGAATAGCTCGACGTCTGGTTCGGGTCGGCCGCCTCCAGCGGCTCGGAATAGCGGCGCAGCGTGTCGAGATGGGACACCGAGATCCCGGTCTCCCACACCCCGTCGAACAGTTTCGACGTGACCCCGATGGTGCCCACGATGCTGCGGTCCCGCCCCGTGTAGTCGCTGGTGTCGTAGGCGGGGTCGCCGAGTTCATTCAGGCCGAACACCGACGTCCGGAAGCGCAGATCGGTGTAGAACCGCGTGCCGGCGATCGGCGTCACCCCGAGGTTGACGGTAACGGTCTGCGTGCGGTCGCCCTTGGGCTTGTCGGTGTAGACGCTCGTGCGCCGCGGCATGGGGTCCCAGCCGTCGGTGCTCTGGCTCTCGGCGCCCAGGCTGTAGTCGAACATCCCTTCGGACCCGTACACCGTGGCGCCGAACTGGCCGGTCAGCGGTACGCCGCCCGCCGCTTCCGCCGTCACGTGCGGCCCGCCGCTGCCCTGGCGCGTGATCAGGTTGATCACCCCGCCGATCGCGCCCGATCCCCACATGCTGGACATCGGTCCGCGTATCACCTCGATGCGGTCGACGTCGGCCAGCGAATCGACGCCGAAATTAAAGGCGCCGTCGGGGTCGGACGGGTCGTTCACTGGCACGCCGTCGCGCAGCACCAGCACGTGGTTGGAGTCGGTGCCGCGGATGAACACGCTGGCGTTGCCGCCGGGTCCGCCGGACTGCACGATATGCAGCCCCGGCACCGTTTCCAGCGCGTCGGCCAGGGTGGTGTAGCCGCGGGTCTCGATGGTCTGGCGGTCGATGACGGTAACCCCGGCGGGGATCTGCTCGGCCAGGGTGGGCACGCGGGTGGCGGTCACCACGCGCTCGGGCAGGGCGATGTCGGGGGACGCGGCGTCCTGGGCCCGCGCGGCGATCGCCGGCAGGGTGAAAACGAAACAAAGCAGCATGCGGCGCATGCGCGACTCCATCGGGGCAGGGAGCCTGTGAGGCTCCGGTCTCAAGGACGATTGCCGCCTACGGGTCTCGCTCCCGCTGCGCCGGTCGTTCCCGCCCGTCGCGCGCGCGCAGTCTCGGTGCCGGCCGGTCTCCTGGCTCGCGGCGTCCGGCCCCGCCTTCTCGCCCCGACTCGGGGCAATGGCCGTGGGAACCGGCAGCGAACGCTTGCGCGTTGCATCGCCGCCTACAGTTGCGGGGGCAGCCGCGGCCTGACCCCTGCCGGGGCCCTTCGCGCGTTCCCGTTTCAGCCCTTGCGGGCCACCGTCACCTGCCGCG
>CAYWOW010000184.1:3889-5815 GCA_964459005.1 uncultured Acetobacteraceae bacterium | reverse complement strand
GGCGCGGCGCTGACCAGCTACATCTCGCTGGCCGGCCGTTTCTGCGTGCTGATGCCCAACTCGCCACGCGGCGGCGGCATCTCGCGGAAGATCACCTCGGCCGCCGACCGCCGGCGGCTGAAGGAGATCACCGCCGAGCTGGAAATCCCGCAAGGCATGGGGCTGATCGTTCGCACCGCCGGGGCCAACCGGCCGAAAGCCGAGATCCGGCGGGACTGCGAATACCTGATGCGGCTGTGGGACGACATCCGCGAGCAGACCCTGCGCTCGGTCGCGCCGGCGCAGATCTACGAGGAAGCCAGCCTGATCAAGCGCACCATCCGCGACGTCTACTCGCGCGACATCGACGAGATCACCGTCGACGGCGAGGCGGGCTGGCACGCCGCGCACGACTTCATGCGCATGCTGATGCCGAGCCACGCCCGCAAGGTGGTGCTGTGGCGCGACCCCACCCAGCCGCTGTTCAGCAAGTACCAGGTCGAGGCGCAGCTCGACGCCATGCTGTCGCCCAACGTGCAGCTCAAGTCGGGCGGCTACCTGGTGATCAACCAGACCGAGGCGCTGGTGGCGATCGACGTCAACTCCGGCCGCTCGACGCGCGAGCGCGGCATCGAGGAGACGGCGTTGCGCACCAACCTGGAGGCGGTCGACGAGGTCGCCCGCCAGTTGCGCCTGCGCGACCTCGCCGGGCTGATCGTCATCGACCTCATCGACATGGAGTCGAAGAAGAACAATGCCGCCGTCGAGCACCGGCTGAAGGACGCGCTGAAGGTCGACCGCGCCCGCATCCAGGTCGGCCATATCAGCCATTTCGGCCTGCTGGAAATGAGCCGCCAGCGGCTGCGGCCCAGCCTGGCCGAGACCAGCTTCGTGCCCTGCCCGCATTGCGACGGACAGGGCTATGTCCGCAGCATCGAGAGCAGCGCGCTGCACGTGCTGCGCGCCATCGAGGAGGAGGGCGCCAAGGGCCGCGCCAGCCTGATCCAGGTGAGCGTCGCCAACGCGGTGATCATCTACGTGCTCAACCACAAGCGCGACGGTCTGGCGGAGATCGAGGCACGCACCGCCATGCGGGTGCAGTTCGTTGCCGACGACGCGCTGGTGCCGCCGCAACTGCGCATCGAGCGGCTGCGGGCCCAGTTGCCCGAGGCGGAGCGTCCGGTCCTGGTGGCGCCGGCCGTGCCGGTGCCGATGGACGACGACCTGGTCGAGGCCGAGGACATCTTCGAGGCGGCCGAGGAACCCGAGGCGCCCGAGACCTCCGTGACGCTCCCCGCCGCCGAGCCCACCGAGGCTGCCGGCACGGCGGAGAGCCACGAGGAAAGCAACCGCCGCCGCCGCCGTCGCCGCCGCCGCCGTGGCGGCCGCGACACCGGCCCCGGCGCGGCCCAGGGCGCGCCCGGCGAGGGCGCGGCCGAGGACGGCGAGGACGGTGCCGCGATCGCCGGAGCGCCCGCCGAGCAGCCCGAGATTCCGCGCGGCGCCTTCCCGATCGTGCCCGAGCCGGCCGAGCCGGTCGCGCCCGCGGAGCCGCCCGCGCCGGCGCCCGCCGTGGCCGAGGAAGCCGGCGGCGAGGAAGGCGACCCGGCGCGGCGCCGGCGTGGCCGCCGTGGTGGCCGCCGCCGCCATCGCGACGAGGCGGAGGCCCCGGCCGAGCCGGTGGTCGTCGACCTGCCCCCGGTGTGGACCGGGCCGACCCCGGCCAACCCGTTCGGCGGCGACACCTACGACATTTTCGATCTCATCGAGCAGCAGGAGCTGGCCCAGCCGATCGCGGCCGCTGCCGTACCGGAGCCGGTGGTGAGCGAGCCGGTTCCGGTGGTGAACGAGCCGGAAGCGCCGGCAGCCGTCCCGATGGTGGAAGCGGAGCCGGAGCCCCCTGCCCTCGCCGAGCCGCCAGCGGCGCCCGAGCCCGCCCCGGAACCG
>CAYWOW010000184.1:0-3789 GCA_964459005.1 uncultured Acetobacteraceae bacterium | reverse complement strand
AAGCCGCTGGTCATCGGCCAGGACGCGATTCCGGTGGTTGCGCCCAAGCGAGGCTGGTGGCGCCGCTAGGCCTTCTTCCTTCCCCCCTCCCCTTGAGGGAGGGATGGGAGGGGCGCGGCAAGAACCGGCGCCGTTACCGCCAGGCGGACAGCCGTTCCACCGCCGCCGCCATGTCGGCGGTCGGGCCGCAGTAGGAAAACCGGACAAACCGGTGGCCGCGGGTGCGGTCGAAGTCCACCCCGGGGGTCGCCGCGATCCCGGCCTCGGCCAGCATGCGGGCGCAGAATCCGGGGCTGTCGTTGGTCCGGTCGCTGACGTCGGCATAGAGATAGAACGCCCCGTCCGCCGGGCTCAGCCGCGGGAAGCCCGCCGCCGGCAGGCCGGCCAGCAGCACCTCGCGGGAGCGCCGGTAGCGCGCCACGTTGGCGCCCAGCTCCTCGGCGCAGTCCATCGCCGCCTCGGCGGCCACCTGGGCGATGTGCGGGGCGCTGATGAACAGGTTCTGCGCCAGGCATTCCACCGGTCGCAGCAGATCCTCCGGCAGCACCATCCAGCCGATCCGCCACCCCGTCATCGACCAGTATTTCGAGAAGCTGTTCACCACCACGGCACTCGGGCTCAACGTGGCGGCGGTGACGATCGGGTGGTCATAGTGCAGCCCGTGGTAGATCTCGTCGGAGATCAGCCGCACGCCGGCCGCGTGGCACCAGGCGGCGATCGCGGTCATCTCCGCGGGTTGCAGCATGGTGCCGGCGGGGTTGCAGGGGCTGGCGACGATCAGCCCGTCCGGCCGCGGCATGAGCCGCTCCAGCATCGCCACGGTCGGCTGGAACCGCGTCTCCGGCCCGGCTTCCAGCATCACCGGCTCGATGCCCAGGGCGGTGAGGATATTGACGTAGGGGGGATAGAACGGCGTCGCCATCGCCACCCGGTCGCCCGGATCGAAGGCGGCGAGGAAGGCCAGCGGGAAAGCGCCCGACGCGCCCACCGTCACCGCGATCCGCCGGGGCGCCACCTCGACGCCGTACCAGTCCGCGTAATGCCGCGCGATGCGCGCCCGCAGCGAGCGCAGGCCGAACGCCTCGGTGTAGCCCATCGGGGCGCCGGCCCGCAGCGCCGCGATGACGGCGGCGACCGCGCCGGCGGGGGCGCCGGTGCCGGGCTGGCCGACCTCCATGCGGATGACGTGCGGGGCTGCCGGTGGCAACGCGGCCTGGCGCGCGTTGGCCGCGGTGATCACGTCCATCACGAGGAAGGGCGGCGCGGACGCGCCACGGCCGGTTTTCAGCGTCATCAGTTGCTGCCCACCGCCAGCCCGGCGTTGCGCGGGTCGATGGACCAGGAGCAGCTGCCTTTGTCGCCGGGCAGATAGCCGGCGCAGCCGATCACGTCGGCGCGGCCAGGCTCGGGCGCCGGGCGCAGGTTCACCGGCAGGTTCACCGTCGTCGGCGGCGTCAGGTCAATCGCGGTATTCCCCCCGCGCGCCTGGCTGTCGAACACGAGCGGCCGCGGCGCCCGCAGCGACTGCATCAGCACGTCGGCACCGGCCAGCGGCGCGCCCTCCTGCCCGGCGGCGGCGACGGCGGCGTGGAAGGCGAAGGTATTGGGGTTCCAGCCGATCCCGGCGACCAGCAGCGGCGGCGCCATCCAGGACGGCGAGGCGGCCAGCAGCACCCCGGTGCCGGGGGCGATGCGGCCGGTGCCGAACAGGTTGTTCATGGTGAACGAGCAGGCCACCGCCCGGCCGTCGCGGTCGAGCGTGACCAGATTCGTCGAGGCGGGCAGCGCGGGCAGCGGAGCAGCCTGCACCGGCCCGGCCATCGCCAGCAGGGCGGCCGGATTGCCCTGCCCACCCTGGCCGCGCCAGGTGGCGGCCACCGCCAGGGCACGGTTCTGCGCCGCCCGCAGGTCGTTGGGGGTGGCCGTCAGGCTGGCGAACGCCGCCGCGGCGGCCAGCCCGCCGTCGGCCGGCGGCGGCAGGAACGCGGCCCGGTCGTGGCCGGGGGCATCGACGATGATCGCCGGGGCAAAGCTCGGCCGGGTGTCGCGCAGCGCCGCCATCGTCAGCCCGCCGCCGGCCTGCGCCGCCGCGGCGACCAGCCGGTTGGCGAGCACGCCGTTATAGAGATCGCCCACCCCGGCCACCCGCATCTGCGCCAGCGTGGCGCCGAGATCGGGCTGCATCAGCGCCATCCCCTCGCCGAGCGGCTGGCCATTGGGTTGCAGGAAGACCGCCCGCGCCACCGGGTCGGCGGACAACGGCCCGGCCACCACGGCAAGGTCGCTGGCGAAGGCGCGGCTGACCTGAACGCCCAGGCGGGCGCCCTGCTCGGCGAAGATGGTCAGGGCGTCGAACTGCATGCGGCCGTAGCGGGCGTTCAGGGCGTACATGGCGCGCGCCATTGCCGGCACCGCGGCCGGGCGCTCGCCGCTGCCCCCGCCCGGGGGCGGCACGAACAGCAACGCCTCTGGCACGCCGCCATTGGCGCTGTGCCGGTCCGGGTCATAGGTCATGCAGGCGCCGCCGCCGCCGAGGCCGGCGCGCGACGGCAACGTCACCGACAGCATGAACGCCGCCGCCACCGCCGCGTCCGCCGCGGTGCCCCCGGACGACAGCACCTGGCGCGCCACCAGCGCCGCGCGCGGCTCGTCGACCACCACCCCGCCCAGGAAACCGCTGACATAGCCCGGGGAGCCCGCCGCCGGACTGCTGCCGCCGGTGAACACGTTGCTGATCTTGTCGCCCGCCGAGTTCAGCGTCGAGCAGCCGGTGACGGCCATGCCGAGCACGAGCAGGACACCGAGTGCGCCATTGGCTAGTCTGCCACGCATGCCGCCGATCCGACTGACCATCCCGCTTCCGGCCGGGCCGCGCGCCGCGCGGCGAGCGCCCTGGGCGGCGGCCGCGCCACGCCCCCGGAGTGACCCGGACAAACCGGCCGTGATCGGGGACACGGAAACCGAGACCCTGCTGCGCACCTATATCGATCCCTTGTTCAGCGCGGCCGGCCTGGAGACGGCCCTGGTCCGCAGCATCCATCTGAGGGATGCTGCCTTAAACTCGTTCATGGATACCGGCAATACGATGTTAATGGATAGCGACGCGCCGGCGGCCCGGCGGGGAGACGACGACCGATGAGAAGCGGAAGGGATTGTGATGCGTAGATTGATTTCGGGCGGGGCTTTGGGCCTGCTGGCGGCGGTCCTGCTGGGCATGGCGGGGGTGCCGGCGCAAGCCGAGGGCTTCACCGCGCAGCAGCGGGCGGAAATTATCGAGGTGATGCGGGTGGCGCTGAAGGCCGACCCGTCCATCCTGCGCGACGCCATCGCCGCGCTGCAGCAAGAGGATGCCACGGAAGAGCAGGCGGCGGCGCGTACCGCCATCCCGGGGCTCACCGATGCGCTGACCCGCACGCCGGGCGATCCGGCCGAGGGCAACCCGCAGGGCGACGTGACGGTGGTGGAGTTCTTCGACGTGCGCTGCCCGTACTGCCGGCGCATGCTGCCGGTGATCGGCGATCTGCTCGCCCGCGACCATAACCTGCGGGTGGTTTACAAGGACTTCCCCATCCTCGGCCCGGGCAGCGTGCTGGGGGCGAGGGCCCTGCTGGCGGCGCAGAAGCAGGACGGCTACCTGAAGCTGAAGAACGCGGTGATGACGGGGCCGGCCGAGATCAACCCGGACACGCTGCGCGCGGCGGTGGCCAAGGCCGGGCTCAACTGGGACCGGCTGCAGAAGGACATGGCCGACCCGGCGGTGCAGAGCCGCATCGACGCCAATCTGGCGCT
>CAYWOW010000183.1:0-5817 GCA_964459005.1 uncultured Acetobacteraceae bacterium | reverse complement strand
TCGTGCTGGCGCAGATAGCCGCGGGTGTCGCGACCCGCCGCGCCGGCCTCGGAACGGAAACATTCGGAGAGCGCGGTCAATCGGATGGGCAGCCGCTTTTCCGGCACGATCTCGCCGGCCACCGTGTTGGTCAGCGGCACTTCCGCGGTCGGAATCAGGTAGCGGCCATCCGTGGTCTTGAAGAGGTCTTCTTCAAACTTGGGCAACTGGTTGGTGCCGTAGCAGGTGGCGGCGTTCACCAGGAGAGGAATAATGGTCTCCTCGTAGCCGTGCTCGCGCGTGTGCAGGTCGATCATGAACTGGCCGATCGCCCGCTCCATCCGGGCCAGCTTGCCGCGCAGGATGGTGAAGCGCGCCCCGGCCATTTTCGCGGCGGTGGCGAAATCCATCATGCCGAGCGCTTCGCCGAGCTCGAAATGCTGCTTCGGCTCGAAACCGAGGTCGCGCGGCGTGCCCCACTGTTTCAACACGACGTTGGCGCTCTCGTCCGCGCCGTCCGGCACGTCGGGGTCGAGAACGTTGGGCAGGCCCTCGAGGATCGCCTTGATCTCGGCATCCGCCGCCGCGGCGTCGCGCTCATCCTGTTCCATCGTCAGCGCGAGTGCGGCCGATTCTGCCTCAAGCGCGGCGCTGTCGCCGCCCTGGCGGCGGAGCTGGCCGATCTGCTTGCTGAGCGCGTTGCGCCTGGCCTGCGCCTCCTGCAGCCGGGTCAGCCGGTCGCGCCGGGATTTGTCGAGTTGGAGAATTTCGTCGGCCCGGGGCGGCAGGCCCCGCCGGGCCATCGCCGCATCGAAGTCCGCCGGTTCGGCGCGGATGGTGCGGATGTCATGCATGGCTCAATCCTCGGGCGGCTTCGGCTCGACCCATTTCGCGGCCAGGATGGACAGCTCGTAGAGCGCGATCAACGGCAGCGCGAGGCCGCACTGGGTGATGATGTCGGGCGGCGCCAGCACGGCGGCGATGATGAACATCCCCACGATGGCGTAGCGCCGGTAGCGCTTCAGTCCCTTCGAGCTGACGATGCCGACCTTGGCCAGCAGGCTCAGCGCCACCGGCAACTGGAAGGCCACCCCGAAGGCGAACACCAGCTTCATCACCAGGTCGAGGTATTCCGAGACCCGCGCCTCCAGCACGATCGGCAGGCCGCCGGCGCCCACCGGGTTCTGGAAGCGCAGAAAGAAGGTCCAGGCCACCGGGAAGATGAAGTAATAGGCGAGCGCCGCCCCCATCAGGAACAGCACCGGCGAGGCGACCAGGAAGGGCAGCAGCGCCTTCTTCTCGCTGCGGTACAGCCCGGGCGCGACGAACAGCCAGAGTTGGGTCGCCATGATCGGGAAAGCGGTGAACAGGGCGCCGAACATCGCCACCTTGAGGTAGGTGAAGAACCCCTCGGTGAGGCCGGTGTAGATCATCCGCTGGCTGCCGCCCATGCGTTCCTCGACACGCGCCAGCGGCGCGGCGAGGAACCCGTAGATCGCCCCGGAGAAGTAGTAGCAGATGAAGAAGAAGAACATGAACGCGCCGAACGACCACATCAGCCGGGTGCGCAACTCGATCAGGTGATCGAGCAGCGGCATCGGCTTGTCGTCGATCGGGTCGGCCTCTTCCGCGGGTATCACCGGCTTGGCCGCGCGGGAGCGTTTCAGGAAGGGGATGCGCACATGCGTCTCCGGGTTGCGGCGGCGGTCAGGCGCGCGAGCCGATGGAATAGTACGAGCTGGGCGCCATGGTGCCCGGCGGAACGAAGGCCGGCGGCGGCGTGCACTTGGCGGCGAACTCGGGCGGGATGCAGGCCGGAGCCTCCGGCAGCGGCTCGGCCGGCACCGGTTCGGCGGCCTCGATCACCGGCTGCGGCGCCGCCGGCGGGTCCCCGGTCGCGTCCTTGGCGGGCTCCAACGGGTTGGAGGCGAAGGTGTCGCGCAGCGTGCCGTCGGGATCGACCGCGCGCTCGACCGTCCCCTTGATGTCGAAGTTGCGGATCTCGTTGATCGACTGGCGCACCTCGTCGAGGTTGGCGTCGCGCATCATGTCGTCGACGTGGGTCTGGAACTCGCCCGCCATGCGGCGGGCCTTCTTGATGATCTGGGTCACCGCCTTCATGGCGACCGGCAGGTCCTTCGGCCCGATGGCGATCAAGGCCACCACGCCGATCAGAACGATCTCGGACCAGGCTAAGTCGAACATGCGCGCGCCATACCCTCTGGGGGCGGCTGGTTAGCAGGAAACCATGCAGAAGTGAAACCGCGGGGCGCTGGCGGCGGCCTTACCAAATGGTCACACGTCCTCGGACCCGGCGACGTCGGGCGGTTCAACCACCTCCGGCGGCTCGGCCGCGGCCGCAACGGGCCGGGCGGACAGGGGCTCGACGAGCAGGTCCTCGCGGCGCGGCAGATCGCGCAGGTCGTTCAGCCCGAACTGGGCCAGGAAGGCCGCCGTGGTCGCCCACAGCGTCGGCCGGCCCGGCACCTCCTTGCGGCCCCTGGGCGCCACCAGCCCCAGCTCGAGCAACGCGTCCAGCGTCTGCTGCGACAGCGCGGCGCCGCGAATTTCCTCGATTTCGGCGCGCGTCACGGGCTGGTGGTAGGCGATGATGGCCAGCGTCTCCATGGCCGCGCGCGGCAGCCGCCGGGGCACCTGCACCACCCGGCGCAGCCGGGGCGCGAGGTCGGCGGCGGTGCGGAATTGCAGCCCGCCCGCCACCTCGACCAGTTCCACCCCGCTGCCGGCATAGCGCTGGCGCAGCGCCGCCACCACGGGCTCGGGGTCCACCCCCACCGGCAGCAGGTTCGCCAGCGCGCGCGGGGTCACCGGGGCGGCGGCGGCGAACACCATGGCCTCGGCCAGGCGCAGCGCATCCTCCAGGGTTTCGGGGGAGAGCGGCGCTGCCTCCGGCGGTTGTTGATCAGGGTCGGGGTTAGGGTCGCTCATCACTTTCCTCGTCCATCGCCACCGGCTCGCTGCGTCGCAGCAGAATCGGGCCGAATTGCCGGGCCTGGCGCAGCCGCACCTGGCCGTCGCGCGCCATCTCCAGCCCCGCCATCAGCGTGCTGGCCAGCGCCGCCCGCCGTTGCAGCGCGGTGCCGGCGCCATCCGGCAGGAACCGTTCGAGGTCTGTCCAGTCCGGCAGCGAGCCGACCAGGGCAAGCAGGCGGGCCAGCGCGTCCTTGACGGTCCACACCGTGACCGGGGGAGGCCGGTACTGGCGGTTGCCGATGCCGCGCCGCATCGCCAGCAGGTAGGCGCGCATCAGACCCGGCAGGTCGAGCGCCAGCCGCGACCGGTCGGTCTCGGTCAGGTCCTCCGGCGTGCCGCGGGCGAACACATCCTGGCCCAGCACCGGCCGCGCCGCGAGCCACGCGGCGGCCAGCCGGATCGCCTGCAGGTCGCGCAGCCGGGCCGCCAGCACCTCGGCGGCCAGCTCGCCCTCCTCCGCCGCGGCGCTGCCGGCGGGCAGCAGCAGGCGCGACTTCAGCCAGGTCAGCCAGGCCGCCATCACCAGCCAGTCCGCCGCCAGCTCCAGCCGGACCCGGGTCGCGCCCTCGATCATGGCGAGGTACTGGTCGACCAGCGAGAGGATGGACATGCGGGCGAGGTCCACCTTCTGCCCGCGCGCCAGGTCCAGCAGCAGGTCGAGCGGTCCCTCGAACCCCTCCAGGCGCACCACCATGGCATCGGTGGCCGCCGGCTCGGGGGCGGACGGCAGGGCGGGCGGGTCAGACACCGCCGGCCGCGCCCAATAAGCGCATCACCAGAAACAGGTCGTGCGGATGCCCGGCGACGGTGTCCAGAGCATCGAAAACCGGATCGCCGACGGCGTGCAGCCAGAACACCAACGGGTTCACGTGGATGCCGAACGTGTCCAGCACGGAGGGCAGCACGAACATCGCCAGCAGCACGATGACGATGCCGGCCCGCTCCATCCGCGCCCAGGCCATGGCCAGCTTCTCGGGCAGCAGCCCCACCGCCACCCGGCCGCCGTCCAGCGGCGGGATCGGCAGCAGGTTGAAGGTGCCCAGCGCCAGGTTCGCCATCAGGAAGTAGCCGATGAAGATCAGCGCATAGGCCCGCTCCAGGTTGGGCAGGGCCGGGGTGAGGTGGAGCGCGAGCAGGGAGAGCAAGGCGAGACCGTAATTGGCCAGCGGACCGGCCAGCGCCACCAGCATCATGCCCCGCCGCGGGTTGCCGAAGCGCCAGGGCGCGATCGGCACCGGCTTGGCCCAGCCGAAGAACACCCCGCCGCCGATGTGCGACACCGCCTGGGCCAGCAGGAAAACGCCGGGCACGATGATCGTGCCGACGCGGTCGACATGCACGATCGGATTGAGCGACAGCCGGCCCAGCCGCTTGGCCGTGTCGTCGCCGAGCGCCAGCGCGGCATAGCCGTGCGCGATCTCATGCAGGATGATCGCCATCACGATGGCGGCGAAAGAGAGAATCCACTGGGGCCAATCGCTCACGTCAGCAACCCATTCCGTTCGTCCGCCAACGCGTCCTCGTCCAGTGCCTCGCGGCGGGAGGCCGCCAGCGCCCGCGCCGCCGCCAGCCGCGCCACCGCCGCTTCGGCGAGCGGCGGGCAACGCGCCAGCAGGCCGGCGGTGGCGGCAAGCACGCCGCTGCAATACAGCGCCACATCGCAGCCCGCCGCCAGTGCCCCCAGGGCGCGCTCCGCCGGCGTGCCGGCCAGCGCCTGCATGGCCAGGTCGTCGCTCACCAGCACGCCGCCAAAGCCGATGCGGCGACGCACCACGCCGCCCAGGATGCGGGCCGACAGGGTGGCCGGCGCCCCGGGGTCCAGCGCCGGGTAGCTGACGTGCGCGGTCATCATCCAGGGCAGATCGGCGTTGGCGCCAAACGGCGCCCAGTCCGCGCGCAGGTCCCTGTCGGTTACCACGGGCAGTTCCAGGTGGCTGTCCACGCGGGCGCGGCCATGGCCCGGCACGTGCTTGCCGACGGGCTGCACGCCGGCGGCGAGCAACCCGCCGGCCATGGCTCGGCCCAGCGCCGCCACGGCATGCGGCTCGGCGGTGAAGGCGCGGTCGCCGATGACGCCGTGCGCGCCGGGTAGGCGGAGATCGAGCACCGGGGCCGTCACCACGTCGAAGCCCGCGCCGGCGCAGTCCAGTCCGATCAGCGCCCCGGTCAGCCAAGCCGCGCGCAGGCCGGCGGCGGGGTTGTGGACGAACAGCGCGCCATGGGCGGCGGCCGGCGGATGCGCCCGCCAGTGCGGCGGGGCCAGCCGCGCCACCCTGCCGCCCTCCTGGTCCACCATCAGCACCGCGTCGGCGGCAAGCGTCTGGCGCAGCGCGGCCATCAGCCGGCGCAAGCCGTCGGGTTCGGCGATATTGCGGGCGAACAGGATGATGCCGGCCGGCGGGTATGCTCGGAACAGCGCCGCCTCGTCATCGGTCAGCGCGGTGCCGGCGATTCCGACGATGGCGGCGACCTTGGCGGCGTGGGCGTTCATGGCAAGGCGATAGCACCCCACGGCGCCATGCGTCACCCCTCGGCGGGAGGCGGCTCCTCGTCCGTTTCGTGGCGGTCGGCGGGCTCGGCGGGTTCGGCCGGCGGCGTCTCGGGTCGCGGCGGCCCGGCGCAGACGTCGAAATCGGCGGCGTCGAGGGGCGTGAAGTGGAAATTCAGCCGTGGCACGTCGGGGCTCCTTCAGCAGGGGCCGCACCAGGCCAGGCGGACAGTCGTTGACAGGGATGACGCAAAACGAAAGCCGCCGGGTTGGGGCGGCTTTGGGGTCATCGTCGGGTGCGAGATCCCTGGGCCGCCGGGGTGTACCGCCAGCGGCGCCAAAATCGGTTGAGGGGG
>CAYWOW010000182.1:0-5829 GCA_964459005.1 uncultured Acetobacteraceae bacterium | reverse complement strand
CGCGATGCCGGCGATGAAGCGCCACAGGTCGGCGCCGAAGCCGCTGGCCTGGACGCACAGGACCAGGGTCGCGGCGGAATATCCGACCAGCGACCAGATGAAGATGATCCGTCTGCCGAACCGGTCCGCGGCGGAGCCGAAGACGATGGCGCCGACATAGAGGCCGGCGAAGGTGGCGAACACGAACGTGCCGGCGCCGGCCACGCCGAACCGCGCCAGCCCGCCGAAGATGCCGAGGGACTGCGGCGTGAACAGCCCGGACCCCCCCATCCCGGGAATCACGTAGGCCGTGAAGAAGAGATCGTAGAATTCGAACATCCCGCCGAGCGACAGCAGCAGGACCATGGTCCAGACGTGGCGGGACGGCGGCAGCCGATCCAGCCGGGCGGAGATTTCCGCCGCGTTGCCGGCCGTGCGTTCCGTCGTTGCAGCAGCATTCATTTCACGTTTCCCATATTGACGAATGGCTCGCTTTTCAGTCGAGCCTTGTTGGCTGGCACTGGCGCCGGCCCCTTTGCGGACAGGCTTGCCGCGCATCCGCGGGGCCATTCAGGCGGCGGTGGTTGCTGCTGACAGGAACCTCCTGCGCTGCCGCCGCAGCGACCGGAAAGGCCCGGAAGACGGCGGTAAAACTGTCGTTCCGCAAAGGTTAACGCCGGATCGGAGTTCCCCGCAACGGTGATATGGTCGCCGGCAACTCCAGGCCCGCCCCGGAGCGCGTGATCGCGAAAACCAACGTTCTCAGGCCGCCAGGAAACGATCGCCCGCTCTCGGCGAGCGCGGCGTGCAGCGGGAGGCTTCGATGACGGATCGCTTCATCCATGACGCCATGAGCACGCCGCCCCGCCGCACGCGCCGCACGATCCGCGCCCTGGCGGTCGTGTTGGTCGCGGTTCTGGCCGGGCCCGCCGCCGCCGCCTCCCCCGGTACCGTCACCGGCAGCGCCGAGGCGCCGGACGGAGGAGCGATCGTGGCCGGATGGGCCTGCCGTTCGGCAGGCGCTCCCGCTCCGACGGTGAGGCTTTCCGTCGGCGGCCCGCTCTCGCCCGGCCAGCCCGTCGCCGATGTCGCCGCCGACCGCCCGCCCCCGGACGGCGCCGGGCCCTGCCCGTCCGGCGCGGCACAGGGCTTCACCGCTGCCTTGTCGCGCGCCACGCTGTTCCGCTATGGCGGCCTGCCGGTGTCGGCCACCGTCGCCGGAACTGCGCTCGCCGGTGCCGTCGGCCTGCCGGCCTGGCGGGTCATCGGCGCGACGCCGCGCCGTTGCAGCATCCGCGACATGGACTCGTTGCGTTCCTGTTTCGCGCGCGCGGATGCGTTCGACCAGTTCGTCTTCGCCGCCGACGTCAGCTGCGCCGGGGAGGCCTGCTGCAAGCAGCCGGACCGTCCGCCGATGGAACTGATCGGCCTCCACGACAAGCTGATCGAAGGCAATGGCCATGCGCTGCGCCGCCGCCAGGGCGGCCAGTTCGCCTGTCCTGCCCTGCTTGTGCAGCAATCCCAGAACATCGTGGTGGACGGGATCACCTTCGACGAGGACATCGATGAACCGGCCTGCGAACTCGCCACCAAGCCGTGCGCGCCCACCCTGCGCGTGCAGTCGGCGCACGACGTTCGCCTGACCGGGGTCAGGGTGCAGGCCGGCAAGGGCTATGTCGTGTATGTCTGGGCCACCGACGGCTTCGCCTTCATCCATTCGGTGCTGTCCGATGCCGGCATCATCGGCCTGTATGTCGGCCACTACCGGTATGGCTCATCGCGCAACATCGTGGTGGCGGATTCGGTCATCGCGCGCAGCCGGACCAACGGGCTGGCGTTGCAGGGTGCCGACGCCGCCGGCGCCGGCGATCCGGTGCTGGTGATGGACAACATCTTCAGCACCAACCACTGGCACGGACTATGGCCGGCACCGGGGATCGCGGGCGGCATCAGTTCGGGAGGCCAGGTATTGGTGGCGGATGGGCATGACATCCGCCTCACCGGCAATATCGTGGCCAATGGCGCCTGCGGCAATTGCAACCCGCCGCAGCAGACCGTCCCTGCCATCGAGCTCGCCGACCAGGCCCCGCTTCCGGCCGGCGTGTTCGGGCTGACCATCGACCACAATATCCTGCTTGATGGGGCTGGCCGGGCGATCGGGCAGAACCCCGGTACCGCGGTATCGCAGGTCGCCATCCGCGACAATCGCCTCACCGGCTTTGACACGTTGGATACCGTCACCGGCCCCGCCGCGCGCGCCGACAATGTCCTCTCGCCACGGCCGCCGGATGTGCCGCGCCTGCCCGGCCTCGCCGACGCTCCCGCTCCGGGCGGCCCGGCCGAACCGCTGGTATGGTGCGTGCGCCCCGGTGGCGACGGTGTGGTGACCGCAACGCATTGCCCCCCGCCGGGCCGTATTGCCGCGTTGCTCGGCTATCCGATGCGATGAACGCCCATCCGCCGGAAGCAAGGCGCGGGGCCTTACGCCCGGCAGACGCGCTTGCGCTGGGCCGCGGGACGTCGAATACTTGTCACATGCCCCGGTCCGGTGGCTGTCGATGAACGTCTTCGTGCCCTCGCCCGCGCGCCTCGGTATCGAGGTGGTGCACGATCTGGTGTGTCCCTGGTGCTACCTGGGTCTGCGCCGGTTGCTGCGCACGCTGCGCCGGCGGCCGGACCTGCTGACCGACGTCGCCTGGCGGCCGTTCCTGCTGAACCCGGACATGCCGCGCGCCGGCATGCCGCGCGCCGACTACGTGGTGCGCAAGTTCGGCGGCGAGGAGCGGGCGCGGCGCCTTTACACCTCGATCACGGCGATCGGCCGGATGGAGGGGCTGCAATTCCATTTCGACCGCATCCGCCGCACCCCTTCGTCGGTGGATGCGCACCGGCTGGTCGGCCGGGCCGCCGCCTATGGGCGCGCCACCGAGGTGGTGGAGGCGTTGTTCGCGGCGCACTTCACCGACGGGCGCGACATCGGCGACAGCCACGTGCTGATCGACGTAGCGGTGGCCTGCGGGCTGGACGGGCCGGCGACGCGCGACTTCCTGGCGAGCGACGCGGAGACCGACGCGGTGCACGCCGACAACCTGCGCGCCCACCGGCTGGGCATCAACGGCGTGCCGTGCTTCGTCATCGACGGCCGCCATGCCATCGCCGGCGCGCAGGAGCCTGAGGTCATCGAGCGCCTGCTGGACGTAGCGGTGGTGGAGGCCTCCGAAGCCTAACCGACTTACGCCGCCCTGCCCTGGGCCGCCAGGCGGTTCAGGTTGGTCACCACGTCGCGCGCCACCCGCACGCGCTCGGCCAGTGACATTTCGCGCACGATGGCCAGCTTGTGGTCCGGACGCAGCCGGATCGCGCCACCGTTGCTGGACAGCCAGCGCACCAGCCCCGCCGGGTTGCCGAACACGTTGCCGCGGAAGCCGATCACCATCCCCTTCGGCCCGGCCTCCAGCTTGTCCACCCCCGCCTCGCGGCAGGCACGCTTGAGCGCGACCACGTCGAGCAGGTTCTCCACCTCCTCGGGCAGCTTGCCGAAGCGGTCGACCAGTTCCGCCGCCATCGCCTCGGTCTCGGCGTCGGAGGCCAGGCCGCCGATGCGCCGGTACAGGCCCAGCCGGACCGGCAGGTCGCGCACATAGACCTCGGGGATCAGCACGGGCAGGCCGAGGCCGATATTGGGCGTCCAGTCCCGGTCATCGGCCCGGCGGCGGCCCTTTTCGGCGCGGATCTCGGCCACCGCGTCCTCCAGCATCTGCTGGTAGAGCTCGATGCCGACCTCGCGGATATGCCCGCTCTGCTCGTCGCCCAGCAGGTTGCCGGCGCCGCGGATGTCGAGGTCGTGGCTGGCCAGGGTGAAACCGGCGCCAAGCGCGTCGAGCGAATGCATTACGGTCAGCCGCTTCTCGGCCGCGGCGCTGAGCCGGTGGGTCTGCGGCCAGGTCAGATAGGCGTAGCCGCGCTGCTTGCCCCGGCCGACCCGGCCGCGAAGCTGATAGAGCTGCCCCAGCCCGAACATGTCGGCGCGGTAGATCAGCAGCGTGTTCACGGCCGGCATGTCGAGCCCACTCTCGACGATATTTGTTGAAAGAAGAATGTCGTATTTGCCGTCGCTGAACTCGGTCATGACCCGTTCCAGCTCGGTCGGCGCGAGCCTGCCGTGGGCCTGCGCCACCCGCGCCTCCGGCACGATCTCGGCCAGGCGCTCGGCCATGCGGCCGAGGTCCTCGATGCGCGGGATGACGCAGAACACCTGACCCCCGCGGAAGCGTTCGCGCTGGATCGCCTCGCGGATCACCACCGCGTCGAACGGCATGATGAAGGTGCGCACGGCCAGCCGGTCGACCGGCGGGGTGGCGATCAGGCTCATCTCCCGCACCCCGGTCAGCGCCAGTTGCAGGGTGCGCGGAATCGGCGTCGCGGTCAGAGTCAGGACATGAACATCGGCCTTCAAGGCCTTGAGTTTTTCCTTATGAGCGACGCCGAAGTGCTGCTCCTCGTCGACCACCAGCAGGCCGAGGGCGGCGAAAACCGTCCCTTTCGCCAGCAGGGCATGGGTGCCGATGACGATGTTGATGCTGCCGTCGGCGAGCCCCCGGCGGACCTCGGCGGCTTCCTTCGGGGTCACCATGCGCGACAGTTGCGCGACCGTCACCGGCAAGCCCTGGAAGCGCTCCGAGAAGGTCCGGAAATGCTGACGGGACAACAGGGTCGTCGGCACGATGACAGCGACCTGGCTGCCCGACATGGCGGCCACGAAGGCGGCGCGCAACGCCACCTCGGTCTTGCCGAAGCCGACGTCGCCGCAGATCAGCCGGTCCATCGGCCGGCCCGACGCCAGGTCTTCCAGCACATCGGCGATGGACCGCGCCTGGTCCTCGGTCTCGGCGTGCGGGAAGCGGGCGCAGAACTCGTCCCAACTGCCCTCGGCCGGCGCCATAATCTCGGCGTCGCGCAGCTTGCGTTCGGCGGCGACGCGGATCAGCGCGCCGGCCATGTCGCGGATGCGCTGCTTGGCCCGCGCCTTGCGGTTCTGCCAGCTCGCGCCGCCCAGCTTGTCGAGTGCCACCCCGCCGGCGTCGCTGCCGAAGCGGGACAGCATTTCGATGTTCTCGACCGGCAGGAACAACTTGTCGTCGCCGTCGTAGAGCAGGCACAGGCAGTCGTGTGCGGCGCCGCTGACGGTCAGCGTCACCAGCCCGTCGTAGCGGCCGATGCCGTGGTCCTGGTGCACCACCAGGTCGCCTTCCGCGATCTCGGTGGCTTCGGCGATGAACTGGTCGGCCCGCTTGCGCCGGCGTGGCGGGCGGGAGATGCGCTCGCCCAGCAGGTCCTGTTCGGAGACGAAGGCCCACCTGCCGAAGCCGGGATCGTCGGCCACGAAGCCGCGCTCCAGCCCGAGCGTGACCACGGCGGCCATGCCGGCCGGCATCTGTCGGGCGGCCTGCCAGTCATCGACGGCCTGGATGCGAAAGCCGTGCTCGTGCAGCAGGTGGCCGATGCGGTCGCGCGAGCCGCGGGTCCAGGCGGCCACCGCCAGGCGCCGGCCTTCACCGGTCCAGCGCTCGGCCTGCACCCGCAACTGGTCGAACACGCCCGCACCCGGCCCCGCCCCCGACTGCGCGAACACCGGCCCCGGCCGGCCGCCGCCATCCACGCCGATCGCCCCGTCGGGTCGGGCGAACGGCCCGAAGCCGAACAGCGGACCGCCCCCCAGCATCGCGTCCCACCGGGCCTGGTCGAGATACAGCCGCTCCGGCGGCAGCGCGCGATATGGCACCTCGCCCTCGCGAGGCACCGCGCGGCGGGCGTCGTAGTGGTCGGCGATCATCTCCAGCCGGGCGGTCA
>CAYWOW010000181.1:0-5829 GCA_964459005.1 uncultured Acetobacteraceae bacterium | reverse complement strand
GCGCGGCTGGCCACCAGGTGCAGGAGGCACTGTTCGATGTCACCGACGAAGCCGCCGTCGTCGCCGCTTTCGAGCGGCTCGATCAGCAGGGAATCGCCATCGATATCCTGCTGAACAATGCCGGCATCCAGTTCCGCCGTCCGATGGTCCAGTTGGACACGGCGGATTGGCGCCGCGTGATCGAGACCAACCTGACCAGCGCCTTCGTCGTCGGGCGCGAAGCGGCGAAACGGATGATCCCGCGCGGGCACGGCAAGATCATCAACATCGGCTCGCTGATGAGCAGCCTCGCGCGGGCGACCATCGCGCCCTACACGGTGGCCAAGGGCGGCATCAAGATGCTCACCCGATCGATGACCGCCGAATGGGCGAGTCACGGCATCCAGGCCAACGCCATCGGCCCGGGCTACATGTTGACGGACATGAACGAGGCGCTGGTGAACGACCCGGCGTTCAATGCCTGGGTGATCGGGCGGACGCCCGCGCGTCGTTGGGGGGCACCGAAGGAGCTGGTCGGCACCGCCGTGTTCCTGGCCTCCCCGGCGTCGGATTACGTGAACGGTCAGATCATCTACGTCGATGGCGGAATGACAGCCGTGCTCTAGGCTTTTGCTGGGTAGCGTGAGCCGCGCCGCGGGCGGTCACGCTCCAACGGCCGAAGCCCGGCTCGTGTAAGCTACCACCACCTGACGGGCTTCGGCTCCTTCACAGGCACTTTCCGCACGCCGTTCTTCGAACCCAGCGGCCGGCCGAGCTTGCGCGGACGAATCTGCGCGGGCTCGGCAAGGGTCTCGGCGGTTCGGGCCACCCGATGGCGAACACCGTATCCCCGGCCGTCCACCGCCTTCCGGAAGGCCTGCTCGGCCTCGGCGCGAGCCTGTCGCTCCGCGATCAGTTCCGCCTTCAGCCGCTCGTTCTCGGCGCGAAGATGACTGGCGGTTTCGACGGCTTCGTCACGGGCGAGGTCGGCGTGACCGATCTTGGTCTGCAGCTCATGAACCGTTGCCTGCGCCTCGGCCAGGCTCCGCTCGGTGCGCAGACGCGCCGCATGTTCGGCATCGAGCGCATTTTCCGCGATGGCGAGTCGGTTCACCGGCGGCGAGCCGGATGGTGTCACGCCGTCGCTGCCCTGGTCCCGCCGCCCAACCAGCACCACCGGCACTTCGCCATCGCGAACGAAGCGGCGGGTTTGCTGGTGCCGGTCGGCAAGCCGGGACGAATACTGCGGCGCCGACGCCGTGGGCCGGTGATCGAGACCAAGGGTGCGTCGCATCTGCGCTTCTTCCTGGCGCATATCAGGTAACATGTTGGAATTTGGCGGGTCGAAAGAAGATGGCATCGGAGCCCCTGGAGCGCGTCAGAGGTACCATGGCGCGCTCGGTCAAAAATGAAACAGGTGTGACGCGCCGAAGGTGCAGAATCGTGCATCGCGATTCATTCTGAACCCTTTGCGGAACGTCAACTGACATATACTCCCGGGAACGGACGGTTTCAAGACAGTTGTTTCCTCCGCTCCGTCGCTTGTTCGCACGTTTACGTTGATGACGCAACGCCCATCCGCCGTCTCGCCGCGCTGATCGCAACAGCAGCCGCTCCGCCCGGAGCGTGGATACTTTGTTGCCGGATTATTACTGCGAAGGAACCCATGTCTTCTGGACTTTCGCGCAATATTGCCGGCAACGCGTCACCGGGCGGCCGCACGGAACCCGCTCCGGGCCGGCCGGTCTTCGCGGGCGCGCGCGACTCGGCCAGCCCCGCCGGCTGGATCGCGCGACATGTGCAATGCAGCCAACCTCTGGGCGCGTCCCGCCGAGCGGGCGGCCTGTCAGACAAATGAAGGCGTGTTCAGGCGATTCTACATGCCAAGGGCGCGCCGGTAGACATCCAGCAGCGTTTCCTGTTCCTCGACTTCCGCGGGCTCCTTGCGGCGGATGCTGATCAACTGCCGAATCACCTTGGTATCGAAGCCGGCGCTCTTGGCCTCGGCATAGATATCCTTGATGTCGCCGGAGAGCGCGCGGCGCTCCTCCTCCAGGCGCTCGATGCGCTCGACGATGCTGCGCAGCCGGTCGGCGGCGATATTGCCCGACTGGGCATTGTCGGCCCCGGCTTCCTTACCGGTGGCATCCTTCACGTCGGCGGCGGGACGGGCCATGGGCGATGCGACTCCTCAGACGGGCGGCGGGCTTAACGATCCGGCCGATCCCGGTCAATGCCCCGGGTCGATGCGGGCGAAGGCGGCCTTCTGTTCGGCGCTCGCCTCCTTCTGGTAGCGCGCCTGCCATTCCTTGTAGGGCATGCCATAGACGATCTCCCGCGCGTCGGGATCGGGCAGCGCCAGCCCGCGCTCCGCGGCGGCCTCGCGGTACCACCGGCTGAGGCAATTGCGGCAGAAACCGGCCAGGTTCATCATGTCGATGTTCTGCACGTCGGTGCGCTCACGCAGGTGCTGCACGAGCCGGCGGAAGGTGGCCGCCTCCAGTTCGGTGCGGGTCTGCGGGTCGAATTCGGGTGTCGGCATGTCCGATCCTCCGTTATGCACAGGCCCCACATGGCGTCGGCGGCGCAGGTTCGCCATACTCCGCCGCAACGCCGTAGCCGAAGGAAACAGCACATGGCATGGAATGATGGGCAGGCCCGGGCAGCCCTGAGACAGGTGTTCGAGGCATCGATCGCCGCGGCCGATCCGCGCCGCGTGCTCGCTCCCTATCTGCCGGCGCGCCCGCGCGGGCGCATCGTCGTGGTGGGCGGCGGCAAGTCCGCCGCCGTCATGGCCGCCGCGGTGGAAGACGCCTGGCCCGACGCCGAGCTGAGCGGGGTGGTGGTCACCCGCTACGGCCACGCCGTGCCGACCCGCCATATCGCGGTGGTCGAGTCGTCCCATCCGGTGCCCGACGCCAACGGCGAGGCCGGGGCGCGGCGCGTGCTGGAAGCCGTGCGCGGGCTCGGCCCCGACG
Organism: uncultured Acetobacteraceae bacterium; assembly: GCA_964459005.1. GTDB lineage: Bacteria > Pseudomonadota > Alphaproteobacteria > Acetobacterales > Acetobacteraceae > Rhodovastum. Next base: position 2,872 of record CAYWOW010000181.1, on the reverse strand, counting down.
ACCTGGTGCTGGCGCTGATGTCGGGCGGCGCGTCCGCCCTGATGGCGCTGCCGGCGCCGGGCCTGACGCTGGCCGACAAGCAGGCGGTGAACCGCGCCCTGCTCGCCAGCGGGGCGACGATTTCCGAAATGAACTGCGTGCGCAAGCACCTGTCCGCCATCAAGGGCGGGCGGCTGGCCGCGGCGGCGGCGCCGGCGCGGGTGGTCACGCTGGCCATCAGCGACGTGCCGGGCGACGACCCGGCCGTGATCGGCAGCGGCCCCACCGTGCCCGACCCGACCACCTTCGCCATGGCGCGGGCGCTGTTGGCCCGCTACCGCATCACGCCCTCGCCGGCGGTCGCCGCGCGGCTGGCGCAGGACGCCGACGAGACGCCCAAGCCGGGCAGCCTGCCGAACACCGAACTGCACCTGATCGCCACCCCGGCGATGGCGCTCGCGGCGGCGGCCAAGACGGCGCGGGACCTCGGCCTGGCGCCGCTCATCCTGGGCGACGCGCTGGAGGGCGAGAGCCGCGAGATGGGCACCGTGATGGCCGGCATCGCCCGCTCGATCGCCACCCACGGGCTGCCGCTGGCCGCCCCGGCCATACTGCTGTCGGGCGGCGAGACCACGGTGACGATCGGCCAGGGTCCGGCCGGGCGCGGCGGGCGCAACACCGAGTTCCTGCTCGCCCTGGCGGTTGCCCTGGCCGGCACCCCCGGCGTCTGGGCGGCGGCCGGCGACACCGACGGCATCGACGGCACCGATGACGCCGCCGGCGCCATTGTCACGCCGGATACACTGGCGCGTGCCCGTGCCGCCGGGCTGGACCCGCGCGCCGTGCTCGACGGTCACGACAGCTACAGCCTGTTCGACGCCATCGGCGACCTCATCCGCACCGGCCCGACGCTGACCAACGTGAACGACGTCCGCGCCGTGCTGGTCGCCTGATCCCCACCCGCCAAGGAAATCCGATGCCTCCTCGCACCAAGGTCCGCCGGCGCCGCCGCACCAAGATCATCGCGACGCTTGGCCCGGCCACGTCGTCGGCCGACGTGCTGGCACGCCTGTTCCTGACCGGGGCGGACGTGTTCCGGCTGAACTTCTCGCATGGCACCCACGAGGACCACGCCGCCCGCATCGCCATGATCCGCGCCCTCGAGCACCGCTTCGACCGGCCGATCGGCATCCTGGCGGACGTCCAGGGGCCGAAGCTGCGGGTGGGCCGGTTCAGCGCCGGCCGGGTGGTGTTGCAGACCGGTCAGCCCTTCCAGCTCGACCTCAACGCCACCCCCGGCGATACGACACGCGTCAACCTGCCGCACCCCGAAATCATCGAGGCCGCGGCGGTCGGCGCCACGCTGCTGCTGGACGACGGCAAGCTGCGCCTGCGCGTGCTGCGCAAGCGCGGCGACGCGCTGGAAACCCAGATCATGGTGGGCGGCCCGCTATCCGACCACAAGGGCGTCAACGTGCCCGACGTGGTGCTGCCGATTCCGGCGCTGACCGACAAGGACCGCCTGGACCTTGCCTTCGCGCTCGAGCACGGGGTCGATTTCATCGGCCTGTCCTTCGTGCAGCGGCCGGAGGACGTGGCCGAGGCCAAGGCGATCGTCGACGGCCGGGCCTGGGTCATGGTCAAAATGGAGAAGCCGCAGGCGCTCGATAACCTCGACGAGATCATCGGGCTGGCGGACGCGGTGATGGTGGCGCGCGGCGACCTCGGCGTGGAACTGCCGCCCGAGGAGGTGCCGCTGGCGCAGAAGCGCATCGTGCGGGCGGCGCGCCAGGCCGGCAAGCCGGTGGTGGTGGCCACCCAGATGCTGGAAAGCATGATCTCCGCACCCGCGCCGACCCGTGCCGAGGCGTCGGACGTGGCCACCGCGGTATTCGACGGGGCGGACGCGGTGATGCTGTCCGGCGAGACCGCGGTCGGGCAGTTCCCCTACGAGGCGGTGAACATGATGGACCGCATCGTGGCGCGGGTGGAGCAGGACTCGGGCTGGCGGGAAATGATCGACGCATCGCGGCCGGATCCGGAGCACTCGGTCGCGGATGCCATCGCCGCGGCGGCGCAGCAGGTGGCGCACACGATCGGCGCGGCGACCATCTGCGCCTTCACAGCCTCCGGCAGCACGGCGCTGCGGGCGGCGCGCGAACGCCCGGAGGCGCCGGTGCTGTGCCTGACGCCGACCGCCACCACGGCCCGCCGCCTCGCGGTGGTGTGGGGCGTGCACGCGGTGGTTTCGCCGGACACCCATTCGATGGGCGAGACGATCGTGCGGGCGACCAGGCTGGCGCAGCACGAAGGCTTCGCGCCGAGCGGCAGCGACGTGGTGGTGATCGCCGGCATCCCGTTCGGCGAGCCCGGCACCACCAACGCCCTGCAGGTCGCGCGCGTTAAGTAGCTAGCCCTCCGGAGGGGCCTGTTCGTCCGCGGGGACGGCGGCGGCGTCGGACGGCTCCGGCTCGCCGGCGTCCAGCGCCGTCTTGCGGCGGGCGACCGCCTCCTCCTTCTCGCGCCGCTTGGCGTCCTGCTTGGCCTGCTTGGCCCGGGTGCGCTCGGCACGCTGCTGATTGTAGTTCGGCTTGAATGCCATGGAATCCTTCCCGCCGGGCAGGCGCTATCTGTCCCGGTTGTGCAATGCGATATCCGGCGCCGCGATGCGAGACACGGCCGGAACAGGGTGTTCCCACGCCTGCGCCCCGCTGTCCACCGGCACGATACAGGAATTCGTCGCCCGGGTGCGCCGACTTATTGCGCCTCGGCCGCCGCGCGCTCGCGCGCGAGCAGCGCCTGCTTGCGCGGAATGCCCCAGCGATAGCCGGTAAGCTGGCCGTCCGCCGCCACCGCGCGGTGGCAGGGTACGGCCAGCGACACCGGGTTGACC
>CAYWOW010000180.1:0-5913 GCA_964459005.1 uncultured Acetobacteraceae bacterium | reverse complement strand
AGCACCCAGCCCTCCCAGCGCCGCACCCAGGGGTCGTCGGGCACGAAGGCGGGGCGATGACCCGCCAGCACGTTGAGCGCGCACAGCACGCCGAGGGTGCAGTCGAAGCGGTCCTCGCCGGCCGCGTCCGCGCCGAACCCGTCCGCCACCGCCGCCGCCATGGCGGCATCGGGCAGCGCGCCGAGCCGCGCCATGGCGGCGCGCAGCCCGCCGGCCAGCGCCAGCCGGTCCGCCCGCCGCCGCTTGCTGCCGGCGAGCTTCAGGCCGAGGTGGCGCAGCGCCTCGGCCGGATAGGTCTCGGCAATAACTATTTTGCCGCATAACAACAATTCGGACAGCGCGCCCTCGAACGGCCACAGCCGGATCCTGTCGCCTTCCAGCAGGGCGGGCAGCAGCATGTCGTGCCAGGCCGCCAGGGCCGCCTTGCCCGATTGGTTGGCGCCCAGGGTCCAGAACGGCGGCGCGCCGGCCGGGCGCTCGGCGGTGGCGCGATCGACCGCGCGGTGCAGCGCCGCCGCATCCTTCAGGCCGAGCGCCGCGGCGTGGGCCGCGCGGGTCATGCCGGCGCGCCCGCGCAGCGGATAGAACGGCCGGCATGGACCGACCTCCGCCAGCGTGGCGCAGACCCGGAAGAACGACGGCCGCCCGGCGAGGCCGCGCAGAAACTCCGGGAAAGCGGCGGCGATGCCATGCGCCTCGGCATAGGCGCGCGGCAGGCCGAGCGGGGCATCGATGCCGAACAACACGGCACCCCGAGGATCGTGCAGCCCCGCGAGCACAGTGGCCGGGTCGCCCACCGGCGCCGGAGCGGCGAGGCGCCAGGCGTCGCCGGCGCGCCGCGCCACCGCCATCCATCGTTTGCGGGCATCCACGCTCCAATCGGCGTGCGCCACCATAGTGACGCTTGCGAATAACGCCGTGGTGGTTACGGTCATGCGCTTGGACGGAGGGGCGGGAAGTGATGACAGACGACTATATGCCGGTACAGAAGGCGCTGCACTGGGTGGTGGTCGTGGTGGTGCTGGTGCAGGCCGGGCTCGGGCTGTGGGTGACCTTCGCCCCCCCGGCCGACGATGCGCTGGCGGGAAGGCTCTTCAACGCGCACGACGGCACCGGGGCGGTGCTGCTGGTGCTGATGCTGCTGCGCCTGGCGATGCGGCTGGTCTGCCACGTGCCCAGGCTGCCGCGCGGCACGCCGCACTGGGTGGCGACGGCGGCCCACCTGAACCACCGGGCGCTCTACCTGGTGCTGATCGTGCAGCCCTTGCTGGGCTGGCTGAACAACGGCGCCAACGGCTATGCGTGGTCCTTCTACGGCTTCTTCGACATCCCCTCGCCGATCGCCCAGAACCAGGCGCTGGCACCCTGGTTCTCGAGCCTGCATCTGTGGGGCGCGGAGGCGCTGGCCGTTCTGGTGGCGATGCACCTGGGGGGCGTGGCCTACCACACGGTGATCCGCCGCGACGGGCTGCTGCGGCGGATGATCTGATTCAGAGAGGCTTGTGCCCGATGTCGATCAGCCGGCTGATGAAGCCGGGCTTCTTCGGCGGGGCGGGGGCCTTGGCCGCCTGTTCGCGGGCACGGGTTTCCTCGCGCTTCTCGCGCTCCCTCATGTCCAGCCATTTGTCCAGGCTGACGCCTGCCTTGGCGGCGCGTTTCTGCTCGTAGGAACGCTGGCCCTCGGTCAACTGCTTCGTCATGACAACCCTCCGGTGCCCGTTTGTCGCAGGGGAGCGGCGGCGCTTCAAGCCTCAAGGAGGGCCGCAGCCTAGCGGCGGCGGAATACCGGGGGCCGTTTTTCCTTGAACGCGGCGCGTCCCTCGGCCGCGTCTTCGGTCGCGAAGCAGATGGTCTGCAGGTCGCGCTCGTACTGGATGGCCTGCTCGACCGGCATGGTGAAGGCGGCGCTGAGGTTGAGCTTGGCCGTCTCGGCCGCGATCGGCGCGCGCGACGCGATGACGCCGGCCAGCGCGCGGGCGCGGTCGAGCAGGCCATTGGGTTCGACGACCTCGCTGACCAGGCCCCAGGCCAGGGCTTTCGCCGCGTCGATCGGATCGCCGGTCATGATCATCAGGGCGGCGTTGGAGGTGCCGATGGAATGGGCCAGGTAGGTCGCCATGCCGCCGCCGCCGATCCAGCCGAGCTTGATCTCCGGCGCGGCGAACATCGCGTTGCTGGCGGCGATGCGGATGTCACAGCTCATGGCCGTCTCCAGGCCGCCGCCGAGGGCGTAGCCGTTCACCGCCGCGATGGAGGGTTTCAGCAGCCGGCGGATGGCGTCGCAATAGTCGGGCCGGTTGCGGAAATTCCATGCCGTATCGTAGGTGTCCAGCTCGCGGATGTCCGATCCGGCGCAGAACGCGCGCTGCCCGGCTCCGGTGACGATGACTACGCGGATGGCGTCGTCGTCATTGCACCGCTTCACGTGCGCGATGATGGCCGCGGACATTTCCGGGGTGACGGCGTTCAGTTTCTGCGGGCGGTTCAGCGTCAGGATGGCGACGGCGCCCTCGACGGTGAAGCTCACGTCGTCGGTGGTGGTCTGGGTCATGGTGTGTCCTCAGAGTTCTGCGGCCGGGGTCCGGCTGTGGGCGTAGAGGTCCTGCAGAGCGGCGATGGTGGCGGCCGGCGGCGCCCGGCTTTCAAGCGCCTCGCGCAGCGCCGCCGAGGCCCGGCTCTGAAACGCGATGTAGCCCGGGTAGCGCGGCCGGACCCAGGCGGCCTCGATGCTGCGCGCCGTGTTGCGATAGAAGTTGCCCCAGCGCCGGTTCACGCTGGTGTCCGTCCAGGCTTCCCGGCGGCTGGGCTGGCCGTTGTGCGCGACGATGAAGCCGCGTTGGGTGTCGGCGGACAGCAGCCAGCGAAGATGGCTGAGCAGCGCGGGGGTCGGCGTGCACCGCCGGCTGACCGCCAGCCCGGTGCCCCCGAGCGTGGTGCCGGGCGCGCCGGCCGGCGTCGCGGCGGGGGCGTCCCGGAAGACGATGGGATGGGACACCGGCGCCTTCGGCACGGCATAGGGGACGTAGCCGAAGACGAGCGGACAGAGCGCGACCGCATCGTCCGACGCCATCAGGTCGAGCAGCCCGATCGGGTTGAGCGGCTTGGCCGCCGCGGGCATGCGCCGGTAGAGAACCGACAGGATTTCCAGCGCGTCCGTCGCGGTCGCCACCGACAGCAGACGCTCGGGATCGCGCGAGCCCGGCGCCTCCCCGAGCGCGGCCGCGATCGAGAACAGGCTGACCGCGGCATGGGGTCCGGCGACCGACAGCGCGACCGCCCCGCCGGCGGATAGGGCGATCACCGCGTCCCAGGTCGCTGGCGGCGGACCCGCGAGCCGGTCGGGGCGCGTTGCCATCACCTGCGCGGCGGCATCCAGCGGCAAGGCCCAATGCCGGCCGGCGTAGCGGTAGGAGGCCAGGCAGGAACCGACCGTCGCCGCCTGCCATGCCGCGATCTCCCCGGTCGTGAACAGCTCCTCGAGGGGCCGCAGGCAGCCCGCCGTCACCGCCTCGCCGATGTGCGGGTGGTCGAGCACGACGATGTCGTAGCGCGCGCAAAGGTCTTCGATCGGATGGGACTCGAACCCCTCGAGCGGTTGGCGGTCCCACTGGAGCAGCGCGCCCCCCGCCGCCGCGAGCGCATCGTAGCCGCGCGGATGGTCCCAGGTCAGGCCACGGAACGGCGGCACGGGCTCAGACCTTGGTCTCGCCCACGACGCCGCGCGCGAGCAGGTCGTCGATGCGCGCGTCGTCGTAGCCGAGCCCGGCCAGGACCTCGCGCGTGTTCTCGCCGGCGAGTGGCGCGCCGCGCTCCACCGACGGCGGCGTCCTGGAGAACCCGTAGGGGAAGCCTGGCGTCTTGACGTGGCCTTCGGTCGGATGGTCGTACTCGACGAAGGTGCCGTTGTGGCGGATCTGCGGGTCGGCCAGCAGTTCCTTGTAGCCGTAGACGGGACCTGCCCAGATGCCGTTCGCTTCGAACAGGGCGAGCCATTCGGCGCTGGTTTTGGCCAGCAGGCGCTCGCGCGTGCGGGCGAAGATGGCGTCGCGCTGCGTCCACGAGTCCACTTCGTCTTCCATGCCGGCAAACGACGGCTCGCCGATCAGCTCGCCGAATTTCCGCAACGGCGGGAAGGTGACGATGATGAAGCCGTCGCTGGTGGCAAAGGCGCCGTAGGGCGAACGGATGTAGACATGGGCATGCGGTTCGGCGGAACGGGTCTGCGGCTTGCCGGCCACCGTGAAGACCGACAGCTCCTGCATCTGCAAGGCGACGATGGCGTCGAGCATGTTGACCGTCACCATCTGCCCTTCGCCGGTCCGCTCGCGATGCAGCAGGGCGGCGAGGATGCCCTCGAAAGCCGTCGAGGCGGCGATGGCGTCGACCACGAACTGGCCCGCCGCGGTCGGCGGCTCATCGGCGCGACCGTTGGACAGCATGGCGCCGGACAGGCCTTGCAGAATCAGGTCCTGGCCGGGCCGGTTGACGTAGGGGCCATCCTCGCCATAGCCGGAGATCGACAGATAGACCAGGCCCGGATTGACCTTCGCCAGACTTTCGTAGTCCACGCCGAGACGTTTGGCGACGCCGGGGCGGTAGTTCTGCAGGAAGACGTCGGCCGAGCGGGTCAGCTCCAGCAGGATCGCCTTGCCTTCAGCCGACTTCAGGTCGACCGCGAGCGAGCGTTTGTTGCGGTTGAGCGAGAGGAAGGAAACGTTGATCCGGTTGCCCTGGGCGCCGCCGGCCGAGACGTGGCGCTGCCATTCCCCGGTGACCGGCTCGACCTTGATGACGTCGGCGCCGAGGTCGCCCAGACGCTGGGCGGCGAAGGGGCCGGACATCGCGATCGAGCAGTCGAGCACGCGATATCCGGCGAGGATCTTCTTCGTGGCGACAGGCATGGTTCTCTTTTCCAGGAATATTCTAGACGGAGCCTTCGGGATCGCCGATCGGGGCGAGGTAGACCGCGAGCGTCGTCACCAGGCCATAGACGACCACCAGCAAGGCCACCGGCCATGGCGCGTGCGCCCAGGCCAGCAGTGCGGTGGCAACCAGCGGCAGGGGGCCGGCGATGACGGCGCCGGTGATCTCACGTGAAAGCGCGATACCGGTGTAGCGGATCTGCACCGGGAACAGTTGGATGTAGAAGCCGGGCTGAGACCCGAACACGGCGCGCTCGCCGAGGTGGCCGATGACCACGGCCGTCCAGATGATCAAGGGAGCGCCGGTGTCGAGCAGCATGAAGAACGGAAAGGCGAACAGCACACAGAACAAGGCGCCGCCCATCATCACCGCCTTGGCGCCGATACGGTCGGACAGGGCGCCGAAAACCAGCGCGGCCACCGACCCGAAGACGCCGGACAGAACGCCGCCGATCAGCGCCGTCGAGGTGGGCAGGTGCAGTTTCTGCGTCACGTAGGCGAAGGCGAAGATCTGGAACACATAGGACAGGTTGGGCACGAAATTGACGCCCATGCCGGCCAGCAGCCTGCCCGGGTGGTTGCGGAGCAGGTCGCGGATCGGGGTGCGGGTTACCCGCCTGGTGGCCTGTGCCTTCACGAAGTCCGGCGTCTCGGAGACTTTCGCGCGGATAAACATGCCGGGGATCAGCACGACAAGGCTGAGCAGGAAGGGGATACGCCAGCCCCAGGACAGGAACTGGTCGTTGGGCATCAGGGTGAACAGCAGCAGCACGCCGGTGGCGACCACGAAGGCGAAGTCGACGGCGGCGGCCGGGAAGGCGGCGAACAGCCCGCGCCGCGTGGCGGAGGATTCGCCGGAAACCAGCACCGCGCCGCCATATTCGGCGCCGGCGCCGAAGCCCTGCAAGACCCGGATGACGAGCAGCAGAATGGGCGCCCAGATGCCGATCTGGTTGTAGCTCGGCAACAGCCCGATGGCGGCCGTGGCGAG
>CAYWOW010000179.1:0-5916 GCA_964459005.1 uncultured Acetobacteraceae bacterium | reverse complement strand
TCGCTGAAACGGCGCAGCGGCGCCGTCACCACGCCGGCCTCGCCGGCGGGCGCGCCGCGCACCACCGCCCAATAGGTCTTCTCCACCCGCCCCGCGGCGAATTCCGCCTGTGCCGCCAGCAGCGCCGCGTGGCGCAGCGCCACCACCAGGCAGCCCGACGTGTCGGCGTCCAGCCGGTGCGCCAGCCACGGCCCGTCGCGCCGGCGCGACAGGGCGGGGAAGCAATCCTCCACGCTCGCCCCGCCGCGCGGCCCGGCATGCACGGCCAGCCCGGCCGGCTTGTCCAGCACGACGAACCGCGAATCGCGAAACAGGATCGGGATGTCCATCGGGTAATGCTATGCCATTGCCATGAAAGCCGACACGATCTGCGGCGCCAATGCGGTGGCGGCGCTGTTTGCCCGCCGTCCCGACGACGTGCTCCGCCTGTTCTACCTCGCCGAGCGGCGCGATGTGGTGGGACCCTGGTGCGCGACCCTGGCCGCCGCCCACCGGCCCTATCGCCTGGTGCCGCCCGACGAATTGGCCAAAGCGGCGGCAACCCCGCACCATGGCGGCATCGCGGCAGTCGCAAAACCCCGCGCCATCGACCTGTTCGATGTCCAGGCGCCGCCGCGCCTGCCCTTCCTGCTGGTGCTGGATGGTGTGGGCAACCCGCACAACCTCGGCGCGATCGCGCGCGCCGCCGCCTTCTTCGGCGTGCGCGGCCTGCTCATCCACGAGGTGCCGGGCGCCGCCCTGCTTTCCGACGCGGCCTACCGCCTGGCCGAGGGCGGGCTGGAATACCTCTCGCTCTGGCGCACGCGCGACCTGCCGCGCGCCCTGGCCGCGCTGACCCCGCACTATCGCACCGTCGCCGCCTCGCTGGCCGACGAGGCGGTACCACCCGCCGCGCTGCCGCGCGACCGCCCGATGGCGCTGGTGCTCGGCGCCGAGGAGCGCGGCGTCTCCGCCGCGGTCGAAGCGGCCTGCCGCCGCGCCGTCCGCATCCCGCCCGCCGGCCGGGTGCACAGCCTGAACCTCGCCCAGGCCGCCGCGGTGCTGCTGCATGCCCTGACGTGAGGACCATGACCCTGCTGCGTGCCGCCCTGACATTCGCCGCCGCGACCCTGGCCCGCCGCCCACCGGCGGAGGCGTTGAACGCCACCATCGCCACCGATGGCCTGTCGGTGCGGCACGGCATCGCCTACGGCCCGGCCGCCCGCCAGGCCATGGATGTCTGGCGTCCCGAGGGCGCGGCGGCGGGACTGCCGGTGGTGGTGTTCTTCTATGGCGGCGCCTGGCAGAACGGACGGCGCCAGGATTACCGGTTCGTCGCCGCCACCCTGGCGCGGCGCGGCATGGTGGTGGTGGTGCCGGACTACCGGCTGTTCCCGCAGGCGCGGTTTCCCGCCTTCATCGAGGACGCGGCGCTGGCGGTCGCGGCGGTGCGGCGCGCGGCGCCGGGCTGGGGCGGCGATGCCGACCGCGTGTTCCTGGCGGGTCACTCGGCCGGCGCCCACATCGCCGCCATGCTGGCGCTCGCCCCGCGCTTCCTGGCCGCGGCGGGCGAGGACCGGGCCCACCTCGCCGGCATGGTGGGACTCGCCGGTCCCTACGATTTCCTGCCGATCCAGGACGAGGACATCCGTGCCGTCTTCGCCGGCGCCGCCGACCCGCGCGAGACCCAGCCGGTGGCGCATGTGGACGGGCGCAACCCGCCGATGCTGCTGCTGCACGGCGGCGCCGACCGCACCTGCTACCCGCGCAATTCGCTGGCGCTGGCCGCCCGGGTGCGAGCGGCCGGTGGGGCGGCGGAGGCGCGCATCGCGCCCGGCGTCGGACATATCGGCATCGTGCTGGGCTTCGCGCCGCTGTTCGGTTTCCGCTCGTCGGCCGTCGAGGACGTCGCGGCATTCGTGCTCGGCGATGGTCGCACCCCATGGCGCGGGGCTATAACGCGCACGCGCAACTGTTCGAGTGTTGTCCTTTGACCGGCCCCACCCTCGTCACCGGCGCTACCGGCTTCGTCGGCTCCGCCGTCGCCCGTGCCTTCGCCGCGCGCGGCCACGCGCTGCGGCTGCTGGTGCGCCGCGGCGGCGACCGCGCCAACATCGCGGGGCTGGACGCCGAGTTGGCGGAAGGCGACCTCACCGACGCCGAATCGCTTGCCCGCGCCGTCGCGGGTTGCCGGTTCGTGGCGCATGTGGCCGCCGACTACCGGATCTGGGTGCCCAGGCCGGCCGCCATGCGGGCCGCCAATGTGGATGGCACGGCGGCGCTGATGCGCGCCGCGCTGGCCGCCGGGGTGGAGCGGGTGGTCTATTGCAGCAGCGTCGCCACCCTCGGCCTGACCGGCGGCGCCACCCCGGCCGACGAGCGGACCGAAGTGACCCGCGCCGCCATGGTCGGCGCGTACAAGACATCGAAATTCGACGCCGAACGAATGGTGCTGGACCTCGTCGCCGGCGAGGGGCTGCCGGCGGTCATCGTCAACCCCGCCGCCCCGGTCGGTCCGCGCGACATCAAGCCGACCCCGACCGGCCGCATGATCGCCGACGCCGCCGCCGGGCGCATGCCGGCCTATGTCGATACCGGGCTGAACATCGTGCATGTGGAGGACGTGGCCGAGGGCCATGCGCTGGCGCTGGAGCGCGGCACGGTCGGCGAACGCTACATCCTCGGCGGCGAGAACCTGACGATGGCGCAGCTGCTCGCCCTGGTGGACGACGTCAGCGGACGCCGGCAACGCCGGATGCGGCTGCCCGTGGGCCTGCTCTGGCCGGTCGCCCTGGTGGCCGAGGCGGTTGGCCGCCTCACCGGCGGCGAGCCGCGCGTCACCCGCGACCATCTGCGGATGGCGCGGAAGATCATGTTCTTCTCCTCCGCCAAGGCCGAAGCCGAACTCGGCTACCGCGCCCGCCCCGCCCGCCGGGCGATCGCCGATGCGGTCGCATGGTTCCGCGATAACGGCCGGTTGCCGCCGCCATGACCCTGCTGGCGGCGGCCTCCCTGGTGATCTGGCTGTATCTGGCCGCTTTTCACGGCGGTTTCTGGCGCGACGGCGAACGGCTGGCGCCCGCCCGACCCGCCGCTGCCCCGACGGTGGCGGCGGTGGTGCCGGCGCGCGACGAAGCCGAGGGGATCGCGGCCAGCATCGGCAGCCTGCTGGGTCAGGACTATGCCGGCGCCTTCCGCGTGGTCCTGGTCGATGACGGCAGCACCGACGCCACCGCCGCCATCGCGCGCGCCCTGCCCGGCGCCGGGCGCCTCACCGTGCTGGACGGTGCTCCCCGTCCGCCGGGCTGGGCGGGGAAACTCTGGGCGCTGCACCAGGGGCTCGCCGCCATCGACGCGGAATACCTTCTCCTCACCGATGCCGACATCGCGCACGACGCGGCGCATCTGGCGACGCTGGTCGCCCAGGCCGAGCGAAGCGGCGCCGACATGGTCAGCGAAATGGTGGCGCTGAACTGCGAAAGCCTGGCCGAGCGGGCGCTGGTGCCGGCCTTCGTCTATCTGTTCGCCATGCTCTACCCGTTTTCCTGGGTCAACGACCCCCGCCGCGCCACCGCGGCGGCGGCTGGCGGCACCGTGCTGATCCGCCGCCGCGCCCTCGAGCGGATCGGCGGCATCGCCGCCATCCGGGGTGCGCTGATCGACGACGTGGCGCTGGCGGCCGCGGTCAAGCCGGGCGGACCGATCTGGCTCGGTCACTCGGGTCTGGCGCGCTCGATCCGGCGCTATCCGGGGTTTGCCGATATCTGGCGCATGGTGGCGCGCTCGGCCTATGTGCAGTTGCGCTATTCGCCGCCTCTTCTGGTCCTGACCACGCTGGGGCTCGCCCTGGTGTTCCTGGTCCCGCCGCTGGCGGCGGTGATCGGCGATGGCGCGGCGCGCGCCTGCGGGCTGGCGGCCTGGGCGGTGATGGCGGCGACGTTCCTGCCCACCCTTCGGCGTTTTCGCCTGTCGCTGCTGTGGACGCCCGCCCTGCCGGCGATCGCCTGTTTTTACGCGGCGGCGACCGTGGGCTCGGCGATCGACCACCATCGCGGCCGCGGCGTGGTGTGGAAGCGCCGTGCCTATGCGGAGAAGGCGCGATGAGCGGCGCGGCGGTGAATGTCGAGACCTGGTCCGGCAAGGACCGCGGCGACGAGAATTTCCCGGTCGGCTCGGCCCTGATCAACCCGCGGCTGCGCCCGCACATCCATGCTTTCTACGCCTTTGCCCGCAACGCCGACGACATCGCCGACAGTCCGGCACTGACTCCCGCCGACAAGATCGCGCGGCTGGACGCGATGGAGGACGTGTTGCTCGGCCGCCGCGCCACCGGCAGCCCAAGCGCGCTCCGCCTGCGCGCCAGCCTGGCGGAAACCGGCGTCGCCGCCGACCACGCGAGCGAACTGCTGGTTGCCTTCCGTCGCGACGCCAGCAAGCCGCGCTATGCGGACTGGGACGAACTGATGGACTATTGCCGCTATTCCGCCATGCCGGTCGGCCGGCACGTGCTGGACCTGCACGGCGAGGATCGCGCGACCTGGGCCCCCTCGGATGCCCTGTGCGCCGCGTTGCAGGTGCTGAACCATCTGCAGGACGCAGCGAAGGATTTGTCCCAGCTCGACCGCTGCTACCTGCCGGCCGACCTGCTGGCCCGGCACGGCGCCGGGGTCGCGGATCTGCGCGCGCCGGCCGCCTCCCCGGGGCTGCGGCGCGTCTTCGACGCCCTGCTGGACAACTGCGATGCGTTGAACCGCGCGGCCCGCGACCTGCCGCGGCGTGCGCGCGACCGGCGACTGCGCCTGGAGACGGCGGTGATCGTGGGCCTGTCGCACCGCCTGGCCGCCAGGCTGCGCCGCGGCGACCCGGTGGCCAGGCGGGTGAAGCTGACGAAGCCGGACGTGTTCGTCAGTCTGTTCGCCGCGCTGCGGTTCGTGGCGTGAGCACCGCGCTCGGCGCCGAACCGGCCGACCTTGCCGCGGTCGAGGCCGTGGTGAGCGCCGCCGGCACCAGTTTCCGCCGCGGCATGGCGGTGCTGCCGCCGGCCCGGCGGCACGCCATGTATGCCATCTACGCGTTCTGCCGGGTGGTGGACGACATCGCCGACGACCCGGCACCGCTGGAGACGCGTCGCCCGCGCCTGGAAGAATGGCGCCAGCGCATCGCCGGCCTGTATCGCGGCGAGGCGAACGACGCGGTGACCCGCGTGCTGCTTCGCGCGATCGCGGAATTCGGCCTGCGCCAGGCCGATTTCGAGGCGGTGATCGACGGCATGGAAATGGACGCCGCCGCCATCGTGGCCCCCTCGCTGGCCGAGCTCGATCTCTATTGCGACCGGGTGGCCGCCGCGGTCGGGCGGCTGTCGGTGCGGGCCTTCGGCGATGCCAGCCCGGCGGCCGACCAGGTGGCGTTCCACCTCGGCCGGGCGCTGCAACTGACCAACATCCTGCGCGACCTCGCCGAGGACGCCGCGCGCGGGCGGCTTTATCTGCCGCGCGAGTTGCTTGGGGCCGCCGGGGTGCCGGCCGACCCCGGCGCGGCGCTGCGTCATCCCGGCCTGGCCCAGGTGTGCCAGGGCCTCGCCGCGCTGGCCCACGGGCACTTTCGCGACGCCAGCGAGGCGATGGCGCGCTGCGACCGCCGCGCCATGAAACCGGCACGGCTGATGGCCGCCATGTATGGTGCGATCCTGGCCCGCCTGGAGCGGCGCGGCTGGGATCGGCCGGAAACCGGGGTCAAGGTGCCGAAATGGGAAAAGCTGTGGATCGCCCTGCGGCACGGAGTGGGCTAACCCGCGTTCATATTGTCGGCGCCGGGCTGGCCGGGCTGGCCACCGCGGTCGCGCTGGCGCGCCATGGCGTCGCGGCGACGCTCTACGAGGCCGGACCTGCCGCCGGCGGGCGCTGCCGGTCGTATTTCGACCGCGGCCTGGGACGGCGC
>CAYWOW010000178.1:0-5952 GCA_964459005.1 uncultured Acetobacteraceae bacterium | reverse complement strand
AGCGCTTCACGTTGGGGAACTCGGCCAGGTCGACCTGATGGCGCTCGTGCCGCCATGCCCAGCCCAGAATGGCGAAGTCAGCGATCGAAATGGCGCCGGCGAAAAATTCCACCTGCGCCAGCCGCCGGTCCGCCACTCCGTACAACCGCCGGGTCTCCTCGCTGTAGCGCTCCAGCCCATAGCGCCGGTCCTGCTCGTTCTCCACCTGCAGGAAGTGGTGTACCTGGCCCGGCATCGGCCCGAACCCGCCCATCTGCCACATCAACCACTCCAGCACCGGCACCTGCCGGCGCAGGTCGGCGGGCCAGAACAGTCCGGTCTTGACCCCCAGATAGATCAGGATGGCCCCCGATTCGAACACCGTGATCGGCGCGCCGTCCGGACCCGCGGGGTCCTTGATGGCGGGAATGCGGTTGTTCGGGCTGAACGCCAGGAACTCGGGGGCGAACTGCTCGCCCTTGGAAATGTTCACCGGCTTGACCGTGTACGGCAGCCCCATCTCCTCCAGGGCCACGCTGATCTTGCGGCCGTTGGGGGTGTTCCAGGTCCACAGTTCGATGCTCATGCGTCTCGCGCCTCCGTCTCTCGCCGCAGGCTACAGCCCGAACCGGCGCAGCACCACCGGCACGATCGCCACGCCCGGCATGCGCGGCTTCAGCCCTCCCGCGCGTGGCTAAGCAGGCCGCGCCGCGTCAGCGCCGCCCAGGCCGCCTCGGCGCTGTCGGCGAAATCGAACAGCGACAGGTGCTCCGGAAGCACCATCCCTTCCTCCACCAGCGCCTCGAAATTGATGATCCGCCGCCAGTACGCCTCGCCGAACAGCACGATCGGCAGCGCCGGCGTCTTGTCGGTCTGCACCAGCGTCAGGATTTCGAACAATTCGTCGAGCGTGCCGAAGCCGCCCGGGAACACCACCAGGGCGCTCGCGTGCGTCGCCAGGTGCATCTTGCGCATGGCGAAATAGTGGAAGCGGAAGCAAAGCTCGGGCGTGGCATAGGGGTTCGGCGCCTGCTCGTGCGGCAGGGTGACGTTCAGGCCGACGCTCGGCGCCCCGGCTTCCCAGGCGCCGCGGTTCGCCGCTTCCATGATCCCCGGCCCCCCGCCGGTGGCGATCACGTTGTCGCGCCAGCGGTGATGCGGCGCGAACGCCCCGCCACGCTCGGAAGCGATGCGCCCGAATTGGCGCGCCTCCTCATACCAGGCGGCCTGGCGGCGCACTTGCCCGGTCACTTCGTCCGCCGGCAGCTCCGCCAGCCGTTCGGGCGAAAGGGCGCGGGCGCTGCCGAACACGATGATGGTGGAGCGGATGCCCCAGTCCTGCAGGCAAAGCGCCACCTTGGCGTATTCCAGCGCCAGCCGGATCGGCCGCATTTCGGCGCGTTGCAGGAAGTCGATGTCCTCCACGGCCAGCCGGTAGGTGGCCGAGGTACGCTGGGCGGCGTTGTCGCCTGGCGGTTCCATGGTGCGCCTACCTCCCCATCGCCATATCGAGCGCCGGCGGCACGTCGGCCGCGCGGTGCTGCTGAAAGCCGAAATCCGGCACGTCCCAGACACGGTCGCTGGGCGCCTCGAAGGCGTCTTTCCGTGCCTCGACGGGGCTCCAGGCCGGGTGGGCGTTCTGCATGGGTTGTCCTCGCATGTGCGTCGCGGCAGCGTCCCGCCAAGCCTGGGGCGCGTCAACTGCGGGCAAGGCAGGCCAGCGAGGCGGTTCGGCGATTGCCGACCGCATCGACCGGCCCCTATCCTTGCCACGCGACAACCAAGGGGCCATCCCGGCGCGGACCAGCATGACCGAGCCAGCACCGCAAGTTCCGGACTTCGAGACCAGCCGCCTGCGGCTGCGAAAGCTGCGGGCCGGGGACGCACCCGGCCTGCACGAAGCCTATGGCGACCCCGAGACCATGCGATTCTGGGACGCGCCGCCGAGCCGCGATCTGGCCGAGACCGCCCAACGCATCGAGCGGTCGCTGGCGGTCGATCCCACCTGGCACGCCGCGTGGGCGGTGCTGGCACGCGAGGACGGCCGCTTTCTGGGCATGGTGAACTACCACGCGCGCCAGCCCTGGAACCGCCGGCTGGCGATCGGCTGGATCCTGGTGCCATCGGCCCGCGGGCACGGCTTCATGGCGGAAGCGGTGCGGGCGGTCCTGCCGCATTGCTTCGGGGCGTTGGCCACCCACCGCATCGAGGCGGAGATCGAACCGGACAATATCCGCTCGGCCCGGCTCGCCGACCGGCTCGGCTTTCGGCGCGAGGCGCTGCTGCACGACCGGCTGTTCGTGGCCGGCGAGCACCGGTCCGTCTGGATGCACGCGTTGCTGCGTCCGGACTGGAAAGGCCCCTCCCCGGCGTAGTCCGGATCGCGGCAACCAGCTATGGCGGATCAACCATGTCTTGTCGTCCTGCCATAACAGCACAGCGTCGCCAGTGCCACGGCGGCGGCGGCCACCACGCAGATCCTGCCGTAACCGGCGGTCTCCATTGCCCAACCGCCGAGGAACGCGCCGACGGCAGCCGCCAGCGAGGAGGACGCATTGAACACGCCGAGCGCATCCCCCTTCTCGCCGGGGGCGTGCACCGCGGTGAGCGCCGTGCCGCTCACGCCCAGCAGGGGCCAGGCCAGCACCAGGACGACAAAACCGGCCACCGCCAACGGCACGCCGTTCGTCCCCGCCAGGAAGGCGACGGCCAGGATCGTGATGGCGACCGTGCGCACCGCGAAACCGGCCTGCAGCACGATCCGCGCGCCGTGCCGTTGCGCGAGGCGCACCGCCAACGGAAACATCGCCAGGCTGCCGGCCGCGGCGAAGGCGTAGGTGGTGGCCGGAAACCCGCCCGGCACGCCAAACTGCCGCACCAGCGCCAGCGGAAACATCGTCATCACGGCGCCGATGGCGACGAACGCCACGAACCAGACAATCTGAAGGCGGACGAACGGCATATTGAGCTCGCGCAGCAACGCCCGCAGCCCCGGCCAGGTGGGAAGATGGAAATGCCGCTGCGGCGAGCCGGCCCACCCCTCCCCGCCGATCGGCGGGTGCGCGGTGACCGCGGCGCGCGGAACCGGAACCTGAACGCCCCGCAGCGTGCGCCACGCGACGGACACCCCTGTCGCGACCAATGCGGCCGCGACCCCGAAGGCAAGTGCGTAGCGGCCGCCAATGAATCCAGCGAGCAGCAGGCCGACGACCTGACCGAGCCCGCTGAGCGCCTGTAGCGCGCCAATACGGGCATCCCATTCCTCCCGCGGCCGCACCTCGACGATGAACATGTTCGACACGGTGTTCGCGGCGGTGAAGCCGAGGCCGAGGATGGCGGCCAGCGTCGCCTTGAGCGGCAGACCGAGTTGCAACGGCATCAGCACCAGCGGCACCACGGCGACCGCCATGCCGGCCAGCAGAACCTGACGGTGCAGCCGCCGCCGGTCGGCGAGATGGCCCCAGAACGGCGCGGTCAAACCGGTCAGGTTCATCACGCCGACAATGATGCCCGCATGGGTTGACCCGCCGGCGGAAAACGGCAGCAGCATCGGCAACATCCCGCCCTGCACGACGCCGAGGCACGCATAGGCGAGAAACCATGGCTCGATCCATGGCGACACCCGGCGCGGGAAAGCGACGAGCCCATGCGGCAAATGCGGCTTCGGCAGGTGAGGCCGATGCTTGTGCTCCCGCCCCGCGGGGTCCGCTGACAGGATCATTTTTCCCCGGATATTCCACTTACCTGATTTTCTGTGGCCGAGTTTGGCCGGTTTGCCGCGTTCCTGCAACGCGTTGGCCGGGCCGGGGTTGATCGGGTCGCCCGGCGCCAGGCCCCGTCGCGGGCCACGGCGGCGGATGGCCTCTTTGCGGCCATCGGGCGGCCGGTTATGCTGACCCGACCGGAGGGCCCCCCATGCAGTACATCGCCTATCTGCGCGACCAGGCCGAGAAATTCCGCGAACTCGCCGCCACCAACCTCGACGCCGAACGGGCCCGCGAGTTGCGCGAACTGGCCGACACCTGCGAGGAAATCGCCGCCGAATGGGAGGCGCGCCAGCCTGCCGGCTAGCTTCACCGTATTTTTGCTTGCGTCCGGCCCCGCGCTTCCGCTGCACTGCCGGGCGCAACTGCACCAACGAGGAGATCGGGCATGGCGACATTCACGGGCGGCTGCCTGTGCGGGCGCGTGCACTACAGCACCGAGGCGGCGCCCGTCTTCAGCGGCGTCTGCCATTGCCGCGATTGCCAGCGCGCCACCGGTTCGGCGTTCGCGCCGGTGCTCGCCTTTCCCAAGGCGGAGGTGCGCATCGAGGGCATGCTAACGACGTTCCAGGGTACCGGCGACAGCGGCAAGCCGATCTGGCGCTCGTTCTGCCCGAATTGCGGCTCGAGCGTGTGCGACGAGGTCGCCCTCATGCCCGGCGTGCTGATGATCCTGGCCGGCACGCTCGACGACCCCTCGCTGATGGAACCCACCATGGAAATCTATTGCGGCAGCGCCCAGCCCTGGGTGAACCTGGCTGGCGAGCGCAAGCGCTTCGCCAAGATGCCGGGGTAGCGCGGCCCCGCCGCCTCACCAGGTCATGACGCTGCCAAGCGGCTGCGGCCGGGCGCGCCGATGGCCGGCGACGAAGGCCTGCCACTCCTGCACCGGCATGTAGCGTGGCGCCAGGAAGTGGTACGTGCGGTCGATCAACTGCCAGAGCGCGGGGCCGGACAGCTCGCCGGACGCCTCCCAGCCCCGCAGGATCGGTTCCCAGGCCCGGCTGAGCCGATAGAGCCCGTCGCGGCTGGAGCGGATCAGGCTGCGCTGGCTGTCGATGTTGCGCAGCGCGGTCAGCACCTCCCGGCTCTGGGCGTCGAGTTCGTCGAAGCGTTTGGCGATTTGCCGGAGCGCGGTGTTGCTCAGCCGGCGGACCTGGGTGATGATTTCCAGCCGCTTGTGGACGATCCGGCCGGCCCGCGCGATGCGTTCGACCTCGGCCACCAGTTCGCGCACCCGGTTCAGCAGGCCCTCGCGCAACGCCTCGATATAGGACAGCTCATCGGCCAGCGTTTCCAGCAGGCCGACCACGTCGCCGCGTTCGGTCAGGCCGAGGTCGCGCGCCGCCTGTTCCATCGCGTCGTTGATGTGCTGGCGCATCGCCGGGTCTTCGTCCAGCCGGCGCACGGTGTCGATATCCGCCGTGGTTCCCCCCGCCGCCTCCGGCCGCAGCCAGGCCGCCAGTTGCAGACGCAGCCGGGCGGCCGCCACCCCGCGATGGATCGCCCCCGGCGTCCAGCTCGCCCGCCCGTCCAGCACCTCGGTCGGCAGCGGATCGCCGATCTGCACGCCGGCGACGAAGTCGAGCGACTGCGCGATCAGGCCCAGCATGCGCCCATCCGGACTGTCGTCGGCGATGCCGAGCTCGCGTTGCAGCGCGCGCAGCGGCACCGCCGCGATGCGCTCGCCCAGCGGTATCACCATCACCGGCGTCTCGTTGGTCTCGTCGCGGCGAAACAGCACGTCGGCGAAATAGTGAAAGGCGCTGTGCTCCAACACGCAGACATCCGGGAGGTCCGGTGCCGGCGTCGTCTCGGGTTCAGGCAGTTCGGCCACCGCTGCCTCCTGACAGTTACGCGGGGTGCAGAGTCGGGGGTCGCGGTGAAGTTTCGGCTAACGTGTTCCGGCAGGGGGGCGGGCAGGGGCATTCGCCGGCCCGCCGGTTAACCGGTTGGTCATCCGTGTCGCGCAGTCTGAGACCCGCCGCAGAACGCCGAGACATGACGATGTTTTCAATACCGGATCTTTCGATCGACGCGCCGGTGCCCACACCGTTCCGCCGGGCGCCGGGCAGCCCCGCCGAGGCGGCCCATCATCGCCGCCTGCGCCGCGACCTGACGGCGGCGGTCGAGCAGCACAGCTTCGTCCTGCACTATCAGCCGCGGCTGTCGCTGGCCACCGGCGAGCGCACCGGGCTGGAGGCGCTGC
>CAYWOW010000177.1:0-6021 GCA_964459005.1 uncultured Acetobacteraceae bacterium | reverse complement strand
ACACCCCGCACGGCGCGCAGTTGCTGCGCAACTTCACCCACGAGGTGGCGGGCTGCTCGGGCGACTGGACCATGGCCGGATTCCGCGACGCCCAGATCGCCCGCATCCGCGAGCAGGTCGGCGGCGGACGCGTCATCTGTGGGCTCTCGGGCGGCGTCGATTCCTCGGTCGCCGCGGTGCTCATCCACGCCGCCATCGGCGACCAGCTCACCTGCATCTTTGTCGATCACGGCCTGCTGCGCCTGGGCGAGGCCGAGCAGGTGGTGCACACTTTTCGCGACCGCTTCAACATCCGCCTGGTGCACCGCGACGCCGCCGATCTCTTCATCGGCGCGCTGGCCGGCGTCGCCGACCCCGAGACCAAGCGCAAGACGATCGGCCGCCTGTTCATCGAGGTGTTCGAGGAGGAGGCGCACAAGCTGGGCGGCGCCGACTGGCTGGCGCAGGGCACGCTGTATCCGGACGTCATCGAGAGCGTCAGCTTCACCGGCGGGCCGAGCGTCACCATCAAGAGCCACCACAACGTCGGCGGCCTGCCCGAGCGCATGCGCATGGGCCTGGTCGAGCCGCTGCGCGAGTTGTTCAAGGACGAGGTGCGCGTGCTCGGCCGCGAGCTGGGCCTGCCGGCGGACCTTGTCGGCCGTCATCCGTTCCCCGGTCCGGGCCTGGCGATTCGCATCCCCGGCGCGATCGACCGCGACAAGCTGGACCTGCTGCGCCGCGCCGATGCGATTTTCCTCGAGGAAATCCGCCTGGCCGGGCTCTACGACGCGATCTGGCAGGCCTTCGCCGTGCTGCTGCCCGTCCGCACGGTCGGCGTGATGGGCGACGGCCGCACCTACGACATGGCCTGCGCGCTGCGCGCGGTGACCAGCACGGACGGAATGACGGCGGACGTCTATGCCTTCGACATGGGTTTTCTCACCCGCGTGGCGAACCGCATCGTCAACGAGGTGCGCGGCATCAACCGGGTCACCTACGACATCACCAGCAAGCCGCCGGGGACGATCGAGTGGGAGTGAGGGTAGCGGGAAATCCTGGAGACTCCTGAGAAGAAAGGGTTTAAAAGATATAGATTGTGGTCAAATCCAGGGTGCAGGTCACATGAGCGCTCTTTGTTTTGGAGCGTTGCGAAATCGACAAGATTTTGTGGCCGCCTGTTTCCTCTGTGCTCTGCTCGCTATGCTATGCTTGCCGGTAACTGCCTCAGCCGGAGATCAAGAGAATTCAACCGGCAAATTGATGGACAGTAATGGGTTGCCCCCATTATCTCCACAAACGCCGGCCGACCAGTTGGAGAGCACGTCGCGATGGACGTTCTCGGCCGAGACGCTCTTCTTGGGTCGCTGGGGCGGCGGCAATCAAACGCTCGTCGCGCGCGTGCCGGGCGGCGTGCCTTTCGTCACTATTCCGCCCGCGACTGGTTACAATTCGGCGACCTACCCCGGCGTCGAAGCGCTCAACAGCAACCAGTTGCGACAGGGTTTTTCCGCCGGACCGAAACTCAGTCTGACCTACCGCGACGATTCCGGCTACGGCGTGGAGCTTTCGTATTTTGACGTCTTAGGCCTGCGCGCCACCAAGGCCATCGGTCCCGACAATCCGGCGGACTGGCTGGTGATGAAAGCCCCCGGCTCGTTCTGGCAGACTCAGGATTTCCAATACCAAGCGATGGCCTGGAGCGACGCCACGAGCCTTTACAGCGCCGAGGTCAACGGGCGGTTGGAGCTTTCCCCCCGCGTGACCTTGCTGGGGGGACTCCGCTGGCTTCAAGTAAATGACGAACTTCAGGGTACGTTGTCCCCAGCAGATCGCGGTGAGCCCACCTGGAAGAACTCTTATCCCAGTCCCACTCTCTTGCAGGTTCAAAACCCACCTCTGAGCACGCCAGTAGTAATTAACCCTCCATTCTGGACTACACGTACAACGAACAACCTCTACGGAGTCCAAATCGGCGTCGCGGGAAAACTATGGGAGCTTGGTCGCCTTTCACTGGACGGCCTGATCAAGGCCGGCGTTTTCGAAAACAACGCCGAACAGACGACCGTGGTCAGCATGCAGAAGATACTATACACGGCGCACGCCATGACCAACCACGCCGCCTTCGTCAGCGAAGCCAGCCTGCGGTTGAAATATCAACTCACAAGAGGGCTGACGTTCAAGGTGGGTTATGAAGCGTTATGGCTCGACGGCGTCGCTTTGGCGCCCGAACAGATCCGGGAAACGTATACAACTGCGCCGACTCCGGTGAGCGCGAGCGCGCGCGGCGTCAAGAGCGGCTCAAGCGTGCTCTTCCAGGGCGCCACGGTCGGACTTGAGTATTCGTTCTAGCCTCGTCGCGTTGCCAACACGGGGGTGTTTCAATGTCAACTCGCGCAAAGTCGCTCGCCTTCGCGCGGGCAGCCGTTGGGCTCATCCGCCGGGACCTTGCGCCGCCACCGCGCCGCCTGTCATGGGCGATCCTGCTCGCCGCGCTGGCGGCGCCGGGCGCGGCGCTCGCCCAGGTCTCGGCGTGCGCGCCGACGACGCAGCCGCCAACGCTATGCTCCGACCAGACGAATCTGCTGTCGCCGTTCGCCTCTCTCTTGAACTCGCCCGCGGGCCTCGCCGTGCTCCAGGCGAACATGCAAACGGAAGAAGAGATCTACGCCGGCGCGAGCGCGGCCCGCAGGACGCTCGCCGCGGAAAATGCGCTCATTGACAATGCTCCCCAAAGCATTCTGATCGGCGCGTTCCCCAACAATCCCAATTTCACGTTCAACGCGTTCGGGGTTCCGACCGCGCCGACTCTCCCGGCGTCGGTCACGACCGCGGTGACTTCGGTAACCAACAACATGGCTACCGGCGCCTCCACCGGCGACTTGAAGACCTATTTCGGCCAAATCAACATCTACGGCATCGCCTACGGGAACACGCCGGTCGGCCCCTACGGGACCGACAGCGTCGGCGATCCGCGGCCTTTTCAGACGTCAAGCGCGATCGCCAACAATCCCTTCACGCCGGCCAACTCGTCCCTCATCGCCTATCAGATTCAGCAGACGAGCGGCAACCAGCAGACGAGCAACGACGCGCAGAACTGGCAGATCTATGAGCAGTCCCCCTCCTTTCCGAGCGGGCATTCGACGATCGGCAACGCCAACGCGATCGTATTCGCCATCCTGGCTCCCGGATATTTTCAACAACTGCTGCAGTCCGGGGTGGACTTCGGCTACAGCCGCAACGTCTTCGGCGCGCATTACCCGCTGGACGTAATCGGCGGACGGATCCTCGCCACCTATGTGACCGCGGAAACGCTGGCCGGCGACAATCCGCTGTACCAGACCACGGGCTCCAGCCCGGGCTTCACTCAGGCCAATCTCCCATCGCTCAGCGCGCAGATGCAGAACTATCTCACGCAGGCCGGTCTCGGCGGCGGCGGCGCGTCGCCCTACGCGGCGGCGTGCGCCAACCTCGCCGCGTGCCTCGGCAATGGAACGATCCCCACAGCGGCGGCTTACACGCAGGCGGCGCAGAACTACGCCTATTACTTGACCTACGATCTTCCCGCGGTCGGCCCCACGAATCTGGCGCCGGTCGTGCCGGCCGACGCGTACGTGTTGATCGAGACGCGGTTTCCGTATCTCAGCGTCGGCCAGCTCGACGAGATTCTCGCCACCACCGAATTGCCGTCGGGCGGGGCGCTCGACAACGGCTCCGGCTGGGCCCGCCTCAATCTCTACGCCGCCGCCGGCGGATATGGCGCCTTTCCCAGCAACGTCACGGTCAACATGAACGCCGCGCTCGGCGGCTTCAACGCCTTCGACGTCTGGAGCAACAACATAAGTGGTCCCGGCGGCCTGACCCTGCAGGGTTCCGGAACTCTGGTCCTGGCGGGCAACAACACCTACACCGGCGGCACCAACGTGCAAGGCGGCACGCTGGGCGTCACCGGCAGTCTGCTCGGCCCTCTGTCGGTCTCGCCCGGCGCTAGTTTCGTTCTCGGCAATACCGGCACGTTTACCGGCAACGTGACCAGCAGCGGCAGCATCTACAACGGCGGCGTCATGACCGGGACCTTCACCAGTCCAGCCGGGGCCTTCACCAATTCCGGTCTGCTCTCCGGCGTTGGCAGCGTCGGTTCGCTCGACTCGCTTCCTGGGTCCACCATCGCACCGGGCAATCCGGGCAATTCGACCGGCACGATCTGGGTCGTCGGCAATCTGACGGCGACCGGAACCACCTATCAGGCGCAGGTCGCCGGCAACAGCGCCGACCTGATTCGGGTCGGCGGGACGGCGGCGCTGTCCGGCGGCACGGTCGTGGCCAGCCTCATCGGCTACAGCACGGTGCTGGGCCAAGCCTACCCGATCCTCACCGCAGCCGGCGGTATCACTGGCACCTTTGCGAACGCGACCACCGACAATCTACCCTTCATCCAGGCGTCGCTGAGCGGCCCCACCATTGCCGACCCGAACGATGTGTTCCTCACGCTGGCGCGCAACGGCGTCCCCTATGCCAGTGTGGCAACCAGTCCCAATCAGGTCGCGGTGGCCAGCGCGATCGACGCCGCGCCGGTTGGCAGCGGCCTCGGCCTGGCGCTGGCGGTTCAATCCGCGGCCGGCGCCGAGCGCGCCTTCGACGCGCTGTCGGGCGAGGTGCATGCCAGCGCGCAGACTATAATGCTCGACGACAGCGTGTATGTACGTGAGGCGCTGCTGGGGCGAATGCGTCAGGCGTTCTTCGCCGGCGGCAGCGGCCCAACGGCGGCGCTTGTGACCGCTGGCCCCACGCCGGTGTCTCCGCTGAAGACGGCATCGGCCGGCGACCCGGCGACCACCTTCTGGACCCAGGGGGTCGGTAACTGGGGCAGGTTCAGCGGCGACGGCAATGCCGCCAATGCGAACGACACGCTCGCCGGCTTCTTGACCGGCGTCGACCGCCGCTTCGGCTCCAACTGGCTGGCCGGTGTCGCCGGCGGCTATACCAACTCATCCATCAGCGTCAGTGGCCGGGAGAGCTTGGCCAATATCGATACGGCGCATCTGGCCGGCTATGCGGCGGTGAACTCCGGTCCGTGGAACGTGCGCGCCGCGGCGGCAGGCAGCTTCAGTACGCTCGGCACCAGTCGCTCGATCGTTTTTCCCGGCTTTGCCGACACCGCGACCGCTCGTTATGGCGCGGCCATGGCGCAGATCTTCGGCGAGGTGGGCTACGACGTGCGGGTCGGTCAGATCGCCGCCGAGCCGTTCGGCGGGCTTGCTTTCGTGCATCTGCACACCGACCCCTTTGCCGAGACCGGCGGCGGCATTGCCGCGCTCAGCGGATCGGGCCACGACAACGACGTCGGCTATTCCACGCTAGGCGGCAGGATCGCCACCAGCTATGTCCAATCCAACGGCATGGTGTTGACGCCTAGCGTCTCGGCCACCTGGCAACATGCCCTCGGCTCTCTCACGCCTGCCGAAGCGCTGGTCTTCCAAAGCACGGCTGAGCGCTTTACCATTGCGGGCCTGCCGCGCGCACTGGACACGGCCCTCCTCGAAAGCGGGATCGATCTGCGTCTCAATCCGCAACTCCAGGTCGGACTGTCCTATTCCACCCGGTTCGGCGACCGTGTCCAGAACAACTCGGTCAAGGGCAACCTGACTTGGCGGTTCTGATACGTCTCGCGCCAAACGTGCTCGCCACGCGGATGAGGTCCCCTGACGGTCTTTTCTTGATCAAGCCGGCAGTATCGTCGCCTGAGGAGACACAAAAATCGACCGGTCGATGCCGATAGTCGCTGAATCCGAGCAGATCGCGGATCGCAGAAATTCGCCTTTGGAATCCAAAGTGTGGATTTTTGACGGATCGAGGGGCCAGAACCGCCCGATCGGATTCAAGCAGACCCTTGCCTGGTTCGCCAAGAAGATTCAGAAAGCCAATGTTCGTCGCAAACAAATCGGCGTGCTGAAGTTCGGGTGTGTTGCCAAACTTAAGACGCTCCCGCGCGTTGCGCCGTCAGGATGCCGCGCAAGGCCTCGATCAGCCGCTCCGGCGGAC
>CAYWOW010000176.1:0-6068 GCA_964459005.1 uncultured Acetobacteraceae bacterium | reverse complement strand
AGAGCGCGCCGAGGGCGAACAGCCATACCTCGGGCAAGGCCCCGGTCAGCCAGGTCTTGCCGGCGCTCACCAGCACCGCGCCGAGCACCGCGCCGACCAGCGTGCCACGCCCGCCGACGGCGACCCAGATCACCGCCTCGATCGAGTTGGCAGGCGAGAACTCGGAGGGATTGATGATGCCGACCTGCGGCACGTACAGCGCCCCGCCGATGCCGGCCATGACGGCGGAGAGCACCCAGACGAACAGCTTGTACTGCTCGGGCCGGTAGCCGATGAAGCGGGTGCGGCTCTCGGTGTCGCGCACGGCGATCAGGACCTTGCCGAAACGGCTGGTGACGATGCCGTAGGCCACCACCAGCGAGGCCGCGAGCGCGATGGCGGTGGCCACCAGCAGACCGTCCCGGGTGGCGTCGGCCTGCAACGGGAAGGAGAAGATTTCCTTGAAATCGGTCAGGCCGTTGTTGCCGCCGAAACCCATGTCGTTGCGGAAGAACGCCAGCAGCAACGCGTAGGTCAGCGCCTGGGTGATGATGGAGAGATAGACACCGGAGACGCGGCTGCGGAAAGCGAGCCAGCCGAACAGCAACGCCAACACGCCGGGCACCAGCACCACCATCAGCGAGGCGAACATCGGATTGTCGAAACCAGACCAGTACCAGGGCAGCGCCTTCCAGTTGAGGAACACCATGAAGTCGGGCAGCACGGGGTTGGCATAGACCCCGCGCGCGCCGATCTGGCGCATCAGGTACATGCCCATGGCGTAGCCGCCAAGGGCGAAGAAGGCGGCGTGGCCCAGGCTGAGGATGCCGGCGAAACCCCAGACCAGATCGACCGCCAGCGCCAGGATGGCGTAGCACAGATATTTGCCGACCAGCGACACCACGTAGGGCGGCACGTGGAACGGCGAGCCCGGCGCGGTGCCCAGATTCAGCGCGGCCAGCAGGAACGCGCCGCCGACGACGATCAGCACGCAGAGCGCGACGGAAACGCGGTTCATGATTCGACCGCCCGCCCCTTGAGCGGGAACAAGCCGCGCGGCTTGCGCTGGATGAACAGAATGAGCAGCACGAGGACAAAGATCTTGCCCAGCACCGCGCCGGCGAAGGGTTCCAGGAACTTGTTGACGATGCCGAGCGTGAAGGCGCTGACGACGGTGCCCCAGAGATTGCCGACGCCGCCGAACACCACCACCATGAAACTGTCGATAATGTAGCCCTGGCCCAGGTTGGGGCTGACGTTGTCGATCTGGCTCAGGGCGACGCCGGCGATGCCGGCCACGCCCGAGCCGAGGCCGAAGGTCAGCGCGTCGATCCACGGGGTTCGGATGCCCATGGCGGCGGCCATGCGGCGGTTCTGCGTCACCGCCCGCATGCGCAGGCCGAGCGACGTGTAGCGCAACGCCGCCATCAGGGCCGCCACCACGACAACGGCGAAGATGATGATGGTGAGCCGGTTCCAGGTGATGGTCAGGCCGCCCCATTGGGCCGCGCCGCTCATCCAGTCCGGCGTGCCGACCTGGCGGTTGGAGGCGCCGAAGCCGCTGCGCACGGCCTGTTGCAGCACCAGGCTCAATCCCCAGGTGGCCAGCAGGGTTTCCAGCGGCCGGCCGTAGAGGAACCGGATCATGCAGCGCTCGATCGCGATGCCGACGGCACCGGATACCAGGAAGGCCAGCGGCACGGCGAGCGGCAGGCTCCAGCCGGACATGGCGGGGGGGATCGCCTGCTGCACCACGAAAGTGGTGTAGGCGCCCAGCATGACCATCTCGCCGTGCGCCATGTTGATCACGCCCATCACGCCGAAGGTGATGGCGAGCCCGGCGGCCGCCAGCAGCAGCACCGAACCGAGCGACAGGCCGTAGAACACGCTTTGCGCCAGGCTCCACAATTGCTCGGAGCGGTCGATCGCGGCCAGCGCCGCCGCCGCCGCCGCGGTGACCGCCGGCGGCTGGTTGGCGAGCGAGGCCAGCAGGTTGCGCGCGTCGAGATCGCCACGGGCGCGGACGACGGCGATCGCCGCCAGCATATCGGGCTCGGAGGTGGTGGGGTCGGCGAGACGCGCGGCGGCGCGCGCCTGCTCCATCACGCTGCGCACTGCGGCGTCCTTCTCGACCGCGAGCGCGCGGGCGAGCGCGGGCAGGGCGGCGGGATCGTGCGAGATGAACACTTCCCCGGCGGCCTTGGCGCGGGCCGTGGCGGAGGCGGAGAACAGGTTCAGGCTGCCCAGGGCGGCATCGATGGCGCGGCGGACCGAGTTGTTCACGCGCACCGGATTGAGGTCGTCCTGGTCGACATCCGCCACCTTCTGGCTGGTGCGGGCGTCGAGGAAGCCGTCATCGGTCTGAATCAGGATCGCGCCGTCGGGTGCGGCAAACAGCGCGTCGTTCTGCAGCGCGTTGATGGTGGGTGCGGCCTGCGGGTTGCCGGACAGCGCGAGGGCGGCGATCGCGGCCGACACGTCGTCGAAGTTTTCCGAGGCCAGGCCGACGAACGGATCGTCCTGCGCCGGCGCCGGCGTGGCGGCGAACACGGCGAGAAACACGAGTAGACCTAGGACGAATTTCATCGGGAACACCAGCGTAAGTGGCGGCGGGCGGCCCCGCGGAGCCGCCCGCCTCGCTTCGGGCAGAATGCTACTTCGATGCCCCGCCGCACTTGCCGGTGACGACGTTGAAGTTGCCGCAGGACAACGGCGCGCGCCAGTCGGCGATCAGGTCCTTCGAGCCTTCCAGGTACGGCGACCACTCGTTGGCCACCACCGTGCCGGGGGTCTGCCAGACCACGTTGAACTGGCCGTCGCCCTTCACCTCGCCGATCAGCACCGGCTTGGTGATGTGGTGGTTCGGCATCATCGCCGCGTAGCCGCCGGTCAGGTTCGGCACGGTGACGCCGATCATGGCGTCGATCACCTTGGCCGGATCGGTGGTGCCGGCCTTCTGCACCGCCTTGATCCACATGTTGAAGCCGATGTAGTGCGCCTCCATCGGGTCGTTGGTGGTGCGCTTCGGGTTCTTGGTGAAGGCGTGCCAGTCGTTGATGAACGTCCGGTTGGCGGGCGCGTTCACGCTCTCGAAGTAGTTCCACGCGGCCAGGTGGCCGAGCAGGGGCTTGGTGTCGACGCCGGCCAGCTCCTCCTCGCCGACCGAGAACGCCACCACCGGAATGTCGGTGGCCTTGATGCCCTGGTTGCCAAGCTCCTTGTAGAACGGCACGTTGGCGTCGCCGTTGATGGTGGAGACGACGGCGGTCTTCTTGCCGGCGGAGCCGAACTGCTTGATCTGGGCCACGATGTTCTGCCAGTCGCTGTGGCCGAACGGCGTGTAGTTGATCATGATATCCGCGTCGGCCACCCCCTTCGACTTCAGGTAGGCCTCGAGGATCTTGTTGGTGGTGCGCGGATAGACGTAGTCGGTGCCGGCCAGCACCCAGCGCTGCACCTTCTCGTTGGCCATCAGGTAGTCGACCGCCGGGATCGCCTGCTGGTTCGGCGCGGCGCCGGTATAGAAGACGTTCTTGCTGCTTTCTTCTCCTTCATACTGGACGGGGTAGAAGAGAATGGAGTTCAGCTCCTCGAACACTGGCAGCACCGATTTGCGGCTGACGGAAGTCCAGCAGCCGAACACGACCGCGACCTTGTCCACCGTGATGAGCTGACGGGCCTTCTCGGCGAACAGCGGCCAGTTGGAGGCCGGGTCGACGACCACCGCCTCCAGCTTGTGGCCGAGCAGGCCGCCTTTCTTGTTCTGCTCATCGATGAGCATCAGCATGACGTCTTTCAACGTCGTCTCGCTGATGGCCATGGTGCCGGACAACGAGTGCAGGATCCCGACCTTGATCGGTGCACTGGCGGGTGCGACGGGCTGAGCGTGGGCGGACGGTGCGGTAGCGGGGAGGAGCCCCAGCGTGGCGGCCATGGCGGCGGTGCCGAGGCACGCGCCGCGGAGCCAGGTTCGGACAGAAGCCATCAGATCATCCCTCATGTGTTTCCTTGGGCGACGCCTGGGTTGCGGTCGGGCTGACCGTCCCTCGCCTAGGGTGCCTACGCAATGGGCGTGCCAGACCGGGACGCACGGATACGGGCCAGAGATGCGTGCATTTCATGAGCGGATGCCCCATGGACGGTCACGGCAGAAGGGGGATGGCGCGAAATCGGGCAAATTAGACCAGCACTTGCGGCGCAATCTCATCTGCTGGGACCGGGACGCCCGCCCGATCCACCGATCCGCCGACAATCGGCCCACCCGCCGCATCGCCCCCGTTGACCGCGCGGGGCAGCGGCAGAACAATCGTTCCGATCAACCCGGAGGGAAACCATGAAACGCCTCGCCATCGCCGCCGCGGCCCTGCTGGCGCCCGCGTTTCTCCTGCTGGGCGCCGGGGGCGCCAGCGCCGACACGCTGGTGGTTTGCACCGAAGCCAGCCCGGACGCACTGAACGCCAACCTGTCGACCGCCAACACCAGCTTCGACGTCTCCGAGCAGGTGGCCGACCGGCTGGTGGAAATGGAGATCGGCGGCTCCATGCTGAAGCCGGGGCTGGCCGAGTCGTGGGACATCTCGCCGGACGGGCTGCGCTACACCTTTCATCTCCGCCACGGGGTGAAGTGGCAGTCCAACGCCGCGTTCACGCCCAGCCGCGACTTCGACGCCGACGACGTGGTGTTCACCTTCCAACGGATGTTCGACCGGTCGCATCCCTGGAACAAGGTCGGCGGCGGCAGTTATCCGATGTTCGCGGGCCTGCTCGAGGGGCCGTTGAAAGCGGTCACCAAGGTCGATGACTACATCGTGGTCTTCGAGATGAAGCAGCCCCATGCGCCGCTGCTCGCCACCCTCACGGTGCAGGCGTTCTCGATCTCCTCGGCCGAATACGCCGGCGCCATCGACAAGGCCGGCGGCACCCGGGATGCCTACGACCTCAACCCGATCGGCACCGGCCCGTTCCAGTTGGTGCAATACCAGAAGGACAGCCTGATCCGGTTCCGCGCTTTCCCGGACTTCTGGGGCGCCAAGGGCGGCATGCCCGAACGGGCGGCCAAGGTGGACCAATTGGTGTTCGCGATCACCCCCGACGCCTCGGTGCGCTTCGCCAAGCTGCGCGCCAATGAGTGCCAGGTGGCGCGCTATCCGAACCCGGCCGACCTCGATGCCATGCGCGCGACCCCCGGCGTGGTGGTGCAGGGAGCGACGATCGCCTCGCTGGGCTATCTCGCCTTCATGACCCCCAAAAAACCATTCGACGACCGGCGCGTGCGCGAGGCGCTGGCGACCGCGATCGACCTCGACAACCTGGTCAAGGCGGTCTGGCAAGGCACCGGCATGCCGACGGCATCGGCGGTCTCGCCAGGGATGTTCGGCCATACGGACGCGTTGCAGCCGCGCCATCAGGATATCGCGCGAGCCAAGGCACTGCTGGCGGAGGCCGGCCTCGCCAACGGGTTCTCCACCGAGTTGTGGGCGCTGCCGGTGGCGCGCGCCTACAATCCGAACGGCCGGCGCGCCGCCGAGATGATCCAGGCGGACTGGGCAAAGATCGGTGTGAAGGCAACAATCGTCACGTACGAATGGGGCGAATATCTGCGCCGTGCCCGCAGCGGCGACGCGGACATCGCCATGCTCGGCAGCACCTGGGATTACCCCGACCCGAGCCAGCAGTTGATCTCGTTCACCTGCGAGGCGATGAACACCGGCCGCAACATCCCGAAATGGTGCAACCGCGCCTATAGCGACCTGGTCGCCCAGGCCAGTGCCATCACCGATACCGCCGCCCGCGCGAAGCTGTATCAACAGGCCCAGCAGATCGTCTTCGACGAGGTGCCGCTGATGCTGTTCGCCGACAGCCAAGCCTTCGTGCCAGTGCGCAGCAACGTGAAGGGATTCAAGCTTCATTTCTTCGGCGGCCAGCCGTTCGGCGGCGTGTCGATCGCACCATAGGGGGAACGGAACATGCAACTCGCGCTGTGCACCTGGCACGAGGTGGAAGACTACCTGCGCGCCCAGACCGGCATCATCATCCCGATCGGCTCGGTGGAGCAGCACGGGCCGAACGGGCTGATCGGCACCGACCATC
>CAYWOW010000175.1:0-6129 GCA_964459005.1 uncultured Acetobacteraceae bacterium | reverse complement strand
TCAGCCCCTTGATCGCGCGGGGGCGGTCATGGCCGGCTGCCCTGGGCGGCGCGGACGGCGGCGATGCCTTCGTGGAGGGTGGCGAAGACGTGCGCGGCACCGGCGGCGGCGGTAATGCCATGGCGGTCCATGTCGGCGCGAAGGTACGGGGAGACACGGGCAAAGACGACCGTGACGTTCTGGGCCGTGAGATCGACGAGCAGGTCCCGGATGGCACGGGCGGCGGAGAAGTCGAGGTCGGTGATGGCGCTGGCGTCAACGATGAACCAACGGATCGGCGTTGGGGCACGCTCGACGAGGGCACGCACGTCGCCGATGAAGCGGGTGTAGTTGGCGTAGAAGAGGTCGGCACCGAAGCGGTAGACGATGAAGCCCGGTTCGGTCTGCTTGCCTGGTGCGATGGGGACCGGCTCCCAACCGCCCCCGACGCCTGGGATAAGCATCATCGCATGCGGGCGGTAGCTGTGGCGGACGTGGCGGAAGAGCGAGAGGACGATCGCAAGCAGGATGCCTTGTTCGACGCCGATGCCCACGACGGCGACGGCGGTGATGACGGCGAGAGTGAACTCGCCGGGGCTTTCGCGCCGGATGTCGCGCAGGGCGGCGATGTCGATCATGCCGATCGCGACGGTAAAGACGATGGCGCCGAGCACGCAGCGCGGGAGATATTGAAGCGGTCCGGTGAGGAAGAGCAGCACCGCCAGGACGACGGCGGCGAAGACGAGCTGGGCGAGCTGACTGCGCGCGCCCGCGCGGTCCGCCATGGCGGTCTGGGTTGGGCTGCCGTTGACGACGAAGGTGCCGCTGACCGCGGCGGCGGCGTTGGCCGCGGCCAGACCGAGGATGTCGGCGTCATCGTCGACCGTTTCGCGGTAGCGGGTCGCGAAGACGCGCGATGTGGCGGCGCTCTGCGCGCTGATCATGACAAAGCATGACGCGGCGACCGGCAGAAGGGCGAGGCTTTCGCTCCAGGTGACGGCGGGCAAGCCCAGCGCGGGCAGGCCGCCGGGGACCGGGCCAATGAGGGCGATGCCGTGTGCCGCGAAGTGGAAAGCGGAGCTCGCGGCAATGCTGCCGAGGACGGCCACGAGCGGGAGCGGGATACGGGGGGCGAAGCGGTTGCCGAGCAGGATCGCGGCAGCGACGAGGGTGGAGAGCGCGACGCTTGGCAGGTCGGCGTGCGGCAGCGCGCCAGCGAGCCGCCAGGCCTGGACGAGGGAGTTATCCGCATTGGCGGTGATGCCGAGCATGTCGCCAAGCATGGAGATGCCGACCTGCAGGCCCACTCCGGCGAGAAAGCCGACCAGGACGGTGCGTGAGAGGAAATCGGCGAGGAAGCCGAGTTTGAAAATGCGGGCGAGGAACAGGAAGGCTGCGGTCAGCAGCGCGACCATGCTGACGAGCGCCATGTATTTCGCGCTGCCCGGTGTCGCCATGTGCGAAAGCGAGCTCGAGAAGATGGCGGCGGTTGCACTGTCGGCGGCGACGACGAGATGGCGGGAGGAGCCG
This sequence comes from uncultured Acetobacteraceae bacterium, assembly GCA_964459005.1. Taxonomy (GTDB): domain Bacteria; phylum Pseudomonadota; class Alphaproteobacteria; order Acetobacterales; family Acetobacteraceae; genus Rhodovastum. Next base: position 4,620 of record CAYWOW010000175.1, on the reverse strand, counting down.
AAGACGGCGAAGCCGACCAGCGGCAGGAGCACGGTGTAGAGGCCGGTGACGGCGGGTGTGCCGGCAATGCGGGTGTAACCGAGGACCTGCGGGATGTTCATCGAGGCCAGCGTGATGCCGGCGAAGGCGTCGCGGATGGTGCCGCCGCGGGTGAGGGGGCAGAGCCCGCCGAAGAGCGTCATGCGCATCCGGATAATCCGGACATTTCAGGCGGTGCTGTCAAGGCGGCGCAGGCCGGGAAATCTTCGGGAGAACCCCTTTTTTTTGTGAATCAGCCCTTTGATCGCGGGGGCTGCTTCACGCCGGATGCGCTTCCTGCCGAAGCGGTTAGCTCTTCGCGAGCCAGCCCGCGCCGGCGAGCGTCAATGGCGGGATGACGAAAACGGCGGCGCCCGCATGGCCGGTGAAGACCAGCGCGACTTCAACCAGCATGAGAACGGCGATCACGGACACGTTCCGCGCATCGCCCACCAGGGTCTCGATGAACACTCTCATCGCACTTCTCCCCATTGCGCCGACCGGCGCAGCAGGGCGGCGAGAATCAGGCCGCCGACCCCATAGAAGATCACCAGGCCAATCAGGCTCCAGTCGCCGCCCGGCCATACGTTCGGGCTGGCGAGGGCTTCCAGGGTCCAGAAGGTGCCGAACGAGACGATCATGACGCCGACCGCGAACTTGATCGCGTTCTCGGGCACGCGCGCGAGCGGCGCGCGCACCAGCAGGCCCGCCGCCGCGACGACGAGAAGCGCGGCCATCGCCGCCCCGGCGCTGCTCGCCCAGGCCCCACGGATACCGAGCGCGACAACGATCAGCCAGACCTCCAGCCCCTCCAGCAGCACGCCCTTGAAGGCGATCACCCAGCCCGCATACCAGTCCCCGCCGGAGAGCCGGGCGCGCGTCTGATCGAATTTTTCTCCTTCATCGTGCAGCGCCTTCAGACCGCTCTGCCGCGCCATGGCTTTCGCCAGCCAGCGCACCCCGAACAGCAGCAGTAAGACGCCGATCACGAGTTGCAGCCAGGCCAGGCTCAATCCGAGACTGAGCGCGCCGCCGGTCGCGGCCGTCATGGCCGCCAGCACCGCCAGGGCCGTGACGGCGGCGCCGACGGCCCCGCGCCAGCCGATGGTCAGACTGACCGCGAGGACGATGGTGAATGCCTCCACCCATTCGACGGTGGCGGCGAGGAAGGTGGGAACGGCGACGGTCCAGACGATCATGGGTTGGTATCCATCCCGGGGATTGGCGGTGTGTCGCGACCGCAATACGTCATCGGCTCTTCTGGCATTCCAGCTGCATGCGCGCCATCGGCGTGACATCCGCGCGCGCGGTCTGCGGGCGGGCGGCTGGGCGGACCGGAAGCTCCCCGCGGCCGCTCTGGTCCGCGCTGGCGTAGCGCCTGGCCAGCGTGGCACACACCATCAACTGGATCTGGTGGAACAGCATCAGCGGCAGGACGATCAGGCCGACGGGCTGGCCGGCCAGCAGCACGGTCGCCATCGGCAGACCGCTCGCCAGGCTCTTCTTGGAGCCGCAGAAGACGATCGTCACCTCATCGGCGCGGGAGAAGCCGAGCAGCCGGCTGCCATAGGTGGTGATCGCCAGCACCGTCGCCAGCAACGCGGCATCCACGGCCAGCAGCCAGCCCAGATCGGCCAGGCCGAGCTGGTGCCAGATGCCCTGCGTGACGCCCTCGCTGAAGGCGGCATAGACCACCAGCAGGATCGATCCGCGATCCACCAGACCGAGCAGGGCCTTGTGCCGCAGCGTCCAGTCGCCGATCCACGGCCGGGCAAGCTGGCCGGCGGCGAAGGGGAACAGAAGCTGCAGCACGATGTCACTGGCGCCATGGAGCGAGAAACCGCCCTGCGCACGGAGCAGCAGCCCGATCAGCAACGGCGTCAATGCCATGCCCAGCAGGTTGGACGCGGTGGCGGCGCAGAGCGCGGCCGGCACGTTGCCGCGCGCGATCGAGGTGAACGCGATCGACGACTGGACGGTCGAAGGCAGGGCGCAAAGCAGGATCACGCCCGTCCACAGCGTCGGCGTCAGCAGTCCCGGAAACAGCGCCCGCGCGCCCAGACCCAACGCCGGAAACAGCAGGAACGTCGAGGCCATCACCACGACGTGCAGCCGCCAGTGCCGCGCGCCCGCGAACGCGGCCTGCGGCGATAGCCGTGCCCCATGGAGGAAAAACAGCAGGGCGATGGCGGCATCGGTGGCGTAGCCGGCGACCACCGCGCCGCCGCCGTGCGCCGGCAGCACCGACGCCAGACCGACCATGCCGACGATCCCCGCGATAAAGGGGTCCATTGGTAGCCGGGACAACAGCGTCTTCGGGTTCATTGTCTCGATCCTTTTCCCCGAGAGTGAATCGACGTGCACGGGCGGTGCCTCTGGTTCGCTGCCACAAGATGAGCGGGCGCATCGTCATTGTGAACGGATCTGAAGAATATTATTGTCATCGCAAATTGCGATAACCGGAGCCGCCATGTTCGAGCCGACCCAATTGGAAAGCTTCCTCGCCGTCGCGCAGACCCATAACTTCACCGAGGCCGGCCGCCGTCTCGGCCTGCAGCAGTCCACCATCAGCCAGCACATCCGCAAGCTGGAGGCCGCCGCCGGCCGGCGTCTGTTCGTGCGCGACACCCACTCGGTGCGGCTGACCGCCGATGGCGAGGCGATGACCGGGTTTGCCCAGTCCATCCTCGACACCGCCAACCGCGCCCGCCGCTATTTCGCGGGGTCCCGCCTGCGCGGCCGGCTGCGCTTCGGCACCTCGGAGGATTTCGTCAGCACGCGTCTGCCCGAACTGCTGCGCGCGTTCGTCCAGGAGCACGAGCTGGTCGACCTGGAGCTGAGCGTCGGGGTCAGCGCAAGGCTGTACGAATACATGGATGCCGGGGAGCTCGACCTGGTGCTGGCCAAGCGGCCAGCGGGGGATGATCGCGGCCAGTTGGTCTGGCGCGACCGGCTGGCCTGGATCGGCGCGCCCGCCACCCGTGTCGATGTCACCGCGCCGGTGCCGCTGATCCTCTACAACGCGCCGAGCATCACCCGGTCGGTGGCGCTGCAGACGCTGGAACGGCACGGCCTGACCTGGCGCATCGCCTGCACCAGCAGCAGCCTCAGCGGCTTGCGCGCCGCCGCCCTGGCGGGGCTGGGCGTCACCGTGCACGCCCGCGGCCTGATCCCGGAGGGCCTGGTGGAGGTGAAGGCGTCATGTCGCTTGCCGGAGCTTGCGGATGTGGAGTTCGTCGTGATGAGTGCCAGAACCGGTCTGCGCGGCCCCGCCGCGGCGCTGGCCCAGGCCATCCTGGCGAACGGCGACCGCCTCCAGCGGGCGGGCTGAGGACAACGACACTCGCGCCTTTCTGGCCGATGAGATCATCCTGATCGCGCTGGTGTCGCGGGCGCATCCGCCAGCCGGTCGCCCTGACCACATTTGCAACAATCCGGCGCTTTGGCAAAGCAGCCGGATTGGCGGATAGTAAACCCCAGCAACTTGAGCATCCCTGGAGTGCCGGCTGGTGTCGGGCCGTCAAGAGGAGACAAACGTTGGATGACCGTGGTGATTTCCTGGCCGCAGCGAAAATGCGGAACCGGTACCTCAATCTTCTCGAAGCGTCGCTGACTGGAACGTTACAGGGCGACGCGCCGATGGATCCGTGGTCGGGTGGGAAATACGACCCCAACACGCGCACTCTCGGACGGGACTGGCCAAGTCTGGCGCCAACCATGATCGGCTCGGTGCGGATGCGCAATCTGCGCCATCTCTGTGAGACGGCGATCCTGAACGATGTCCCAGGCGACTTCATTGAGACCGGCGCCTGGCGCGGCGGGGCATGCATTTATATGAGGGGCGTGCTGGCGGCCTACGCCGACACTCGGCGGCGGGTCTTCGTCGCGGACAGTTTCTCCGGCCTGCCTCCGCCAAACCCCGAGCTCTACGCAGCGGACGCCGGAGACACGCACTACGCGTATACGCAACTGACGGTGTCCCGAAAGGAAGTTGAAGAGAATTTCCGCAGATATGACTTGCTGGACGAACAGGTCGTGTTCCTTGAAGGTTGGTTCAAGGATACCCTCCCAGCTGCCCCAATACAAAAATTGGCGATTCTCAGACTTGACGGAGACATGTATGAATCAACAATTCAAGCTCTTGACGCGCTTTACAACAAGGTTTCGCGTGGGGGGTTTGTGATAATCGACGATTATCTCCTCGCCCCGTGCGCTCAGGCCGTCAATGAATTTCGCTCCAGACATGGTATTACATCGCCATTGATACCAATCGATGGCATAGCGGTCTGGTGGGAGGTCACGGTCTGACCGAGATCCGGGATCCGCCAGCCCGCGTCGGGACGCACGTCTCCCGCCGACAGCCCGGTCGGCCGGTTACGATGCGGAGGCTGCCGGCGCAGCAGCGGTACGCTATGCCGGCTTGGGCGCGAGCAAGTCCGGCATCCGCGCGATGTTCACCGCGACCCGGCGCGCTTCGTCCAGCGTGAGCCGGTCATCCCCGACGCCGGAGCGCTCATCGGAGCCATACACGTAGGCCAGGTTCCTCCCGGTGGCGTCCAGCACGACCCAGCCGGCGGGGATGCGCTCGACGCGCCACGGGGC
>CAYWOW010000174.1:0-6162 GCA_964459005.1 uncultured Acetobacteraceae bacterium | reverse complement strand
GAGCGCAGCACCAGCACCGGCACCAGCAGGGCGAACACCACGACTTCCTTGAACGGGCTGTACCAGAACGCCGTAAAACTCTCCAGCAGGCCGACGAACAGCGCGCCGAGCACCGCGCCGGGGTAGCTGACCATGCCGCCGATGATGGCGCCGACGAACGCCTTCAGCCCGAGGATGAAGCCGGAGTCGTAGGCCAGCGTGTTGATCGGGCCGATCAGAATGCCGGCCACCCCGGCCAGCAGGGACGCCAGCAGGAAGGCGATGGACCCCGAAACGGCGGGCCGGATGCCCATCAGCCGCGCGCCCACGCGGTTGACCGCGGTGGCACGTAGCGCCTTGCCCGCCAGGGTGCGGCCGAAAAACAGCCACAGCAGCAGGGCGGTCACCGCCGAGGTGCCGAGCATCAGCAGGGTCTGGCCGGTGAAGACCATGCCGCCCAGCGTGACGGTGCCGTTGACCAGCATGCGCGGCCGCATGCCCTCCGGTCCGAAGAACATCAGCGCCACGCCGGAGACGGCGAAATGCAGCACCACCGCCACGATCAGCAGCACCAGCACCGGCGCGTCGGCGATCGGGCGGAAGGCGATGCGGTAGAGCAGCGGACCCATCGGCAGCACCAGCCCGATCGAGACCACCACCAGCACCGCGTCGGGCAGCGCGCACCCCTGCACCAGCCACGCCGCCAGCACCGGGACGGCCGGCAGCACCAGCCACAGCAGCGCGGCGCGGGGCAGGCGGTGAAAGGCGCGCGCGCGCAGCAACGCCGCCGCCTCGAAGGCGAAGGCGGCCAGCGCGAGCACCAGCACCAGCCACAGCGTGCCGGGGCGCCTTCCCTCCTCCAGCGAGGCGAGGGTCAGCGCGGCATAGGCGACCAGATCGCCGAAGGGGATGAAAATGACCCGGGTGACGAGGAAAATGAGCACGATGCCGAGCGCCACCAGCACGTAGATCGCGCCGTTGGCGATCCCGTCCTGCGCCAGCAGCAGCGCCAGCTCCGTGGTCATGCGGACCCGCCCGACATCGCGGCCGGCTATCCTTCAATCCGGAACAATATTACGCTGCGCATCGTTTGAACGGGCCTCGGCCGGCCGGACCATCCCGGTGGCGCGCCCGTCAGAAAGCATTCGAGGGATGGCGTCAATGAGGAAGGTGTTCGGGGCATTGCTGGCCGGCCTCGCGGGGATGGCTCTGAGCGGGCCGGCGCGGGCCGACGTGACGGTCGGCATCGTGATGTCGATGACCGGACCGGTTTCCTCCATCGGCCTGCCCTACATGAAGGGATTTGCCGCCGCCGAGGCCGCCGTGGCGTCGATCGGCGGGCAAAAAATCCGGATCGTGCCGATCGACGACCAGTCCGATCCCTCCATCGGCGCCCGCGCCGCGCGCAAGCTGATCGAGGAGGAGCGCGTCGACGTCATCGTCGGCTCGGCCGGCACACCGGTGTCGGACGCCGTCTACAGCGTGGCCTACGAGGCGAAGGTGCCGATGGTCTACACCGGCAACGGCGCCATCGCGGGCGAGCGCGGCGCCTGGGAGATCACCATCCCGCAGCCGATGGCGCTGGTGCTGAGCGCGGTGGCGCAACACATGCAGAGGGCCGGCGTCCATACCGTGGCGTTCATCGGCTTCAACGACGCTTTTAGCGACAGCGTGCTCGCCGGGCTGAGGCAGAACACCGACAAGCTCGGCATCAGCATCGTCGCCGACGAGCGCTACGCGCGCAACGACACCAGCGTGACGCCGCAGATTCTGAAGATGATCGCGGCGCATCCCGACGCGATGTTCACCGGCGGGTCGGGAGCGCCGGGGGCGCTGCCGCATATCGTGCTGGCCGAACGCGGCTGGCACGGGCCGGTCTACAGTTCGCACGCCATCATCAACAACGAGTTTCTCCGCCTCGCCGCGACCCAGGCCGAGGGCGTGATCGCGCCGGCGGGTCCGATCACGGTGGCCGACCAGTTGCCGGATGCCAACCCGATCAAGGCGCAGGTCGCGGTGTTCCGCAAACTTTTTGAGCAGGCCAACAACGACACCGTGCTGAACCCGTTCGCCGGCTATGCCTACGACGCGCTGCGGGTGACCTACGACGCCATCGGCCGGACGCTGGCGGGCGGAGCGCAGCCCGGCACGGAGGCGTTCCGTCTGGCCCTGCGCGACGCGCTGACCACGACGACGAACGTCGTCGGCGTGCAGGGCATCTACAATTTCCGGCCGGGCGAACGGTTCGGCGTGGACGAACGCTCGCGCGTGCTGGTGCGGCTGCACGACGGGAAGTGGGAGTTGATCGAGTAGCGGGAGTTTGCCGCCTCAGCCGCGGATCGAACTGAAGAACTGGCGGGCGCGTTCAGTTTTCGGGTGGGCCAGCATCTCGCGCGGGTTGGCGTCCTCGACGATCTTGCCCTGGTCCATGAACACCATGCGGGTGCCGACATCGGCGGCGAAACGGATCTCGTGCGTCACGACCAGCATCGTGCGCCCCTCGACGGCGAGGTCGCGCATGACCGCCAGCACGTCGCCCACCGTCTCCGGGTCGAGCGCCGAAGTGGCCTCGTCGAACATCAGCAGATGCGGGTTCGCCGCCAGCGCGCGGGCGATCGCCACGCGCTGCTGCTCGCCGCCGGAAAGCTGCGCCGGATAGGCGTTGATGCGCTGGGACAGGCGGACTTTTTCGAACAGCGCGCGCGCCCGCTCCTCGACGGTCTTGCGGTCCTCGCCATGCACCACCATCGGCGCCAGCATCACGTTCTCCAACGCGGTGAGGTGCGGATAGAGGTTGAACTGCTGAAAGATCATGCCGATGCGCATGCGCACCGCCTTGATGCTTTTCGAACGGGCCTCGACCCGGGTTTGCTCGAAACGGATCTCGCCGCCCTGGATGTCTTCCAGGCCGTTGACGCAGCGCAGCAGGGTGGACTTGCCGGTGCCGCTGGAGCCGACGATGCAGACGATCTCCTGGGGCACCACGTTCAGGCTGATCCCGTCCAGGATGGTGCGCGAGCCGAACCGCTTGACCACATCCTTGATTTCGAGGATCGGGGCGCCGTTCATGCCATGCCTCCCACAACCGCGTCGGTGCTGGTGGCCCCGCCGACCGCGTAGTGCCGCTCCAGCGCGGCGCCGCACAGCGAAATGCCGTAGCTCAGGATGAAATAGATCGCGGCGAGCGCCAGCAGCGGGCCGAAGCCGCCGCCCTGGGTCTCGCGCACCAGCAGGCCGGTGCGGGTCAGCTCGAAGTAGCCGATGATCGAGGCGAGCGAGGATTCCTTGAGCACCGTGATGTAGACGCCAACCGATGGCGGCAGGATGACGCGCAGCGCCTGCGGGGCGACGATGTGGCGCATCACCTCGCGCATGCGCATGCCCGAGGCCAGCGCCGCCTCCCACTGGCCGGCGCCGACGCTCTCGATGCCGGCGCGCACCACCTCGGACATGTTCGCGCTGGCATGCAGCGCAAGCGCGAAGGTGGCGGCGACGAACGGGCTGACGTCGAAGCCGAGCATCACCGGGGCGCCGAAATAGGCGAAGAACAGGACGATCAGGATCGGCACCGAACGGAACGCTTCGGTGTACAACAGCGCGATGACGCGCAGCGGCCACAGCCGGGAGGTGCGCAGCAGAGCGATCAGGGTGCCGCCGACGGCGCCGATCAGCAGCGCCAGCCAGCTCAGCCAGATCGTCGTACCCGTGGCTTTCAGGAACAGCGGCAGAAAGACGAGGGATCCGCTCATCGCCGCGCGTCCGGCTGGCGGAACAGCATCCGCCCGATCTGCAGGCGCGCCAGGTTGATGGTCTGGCACAGCACCACGTAGACGATCGCCGCCACCACGAAGGTCTCGAAGAAACGGAACGAATTGGCGCCGACCGTCTCCATCCACGAGGTGACCTCCTCGACCGCGACGGCGGAGGCCAGTGAGGAGGCGAGGATGACGGCGATGAACTGGTTGCCGAGCGGGGCGTAGATGGTGCGGAAGACCTGCGGGAAGATGATGTGGCGGAACATCTGCCACACCGACATGCCCTGCGCCGTCGCCGCCTCGAACTGGCCGCGCGGCACCGCGATCAGCCCGGCGCGGATGATCTCGGCCATGTAGCCCGCGGCATTGAGCGAAATCCCGAGCAGGGCCGCGGTGAACGAGGAAAGCCGGATGCCGATGGCGGGTGAGGCGAAATAGACGATGTAGAGGGTCACCAGCAGCGGCGTGTTGCGCATCACCTCGACATAGGCCGCGCCGACGAAGCGGACCGCGCGCAGCCGACTGCGCCGCATCACCGCCACCACCGCGCCGATCACCATGCTGATCAGGATCGCCAGCACCGAAATCGTCAAGGTCAGCTCGGCCGCGGGAACGAGGCCGCCGAGATAGGGAAAGACCGTACGCAGCGTGAAAGTGTAGTTCATGCCTCAGCGCCGGGCGGCGGCATGGCGGGGCGGACGGGCCGCCCCGCCGGGCCGTTGCTCAATAATGCGCCTGGATCGGCGGCAGGTCGAAGCCGAACCACTTCTTGAACAGGACTGCGTTCTTGCCGGTGGCGTTGAACTGGTGGACCCACAGGTTGATGACGCGGTACCAGTCGAAGTCGCCGGCAGGCAGGCCGATGGCGATCTCGGCCTGGGCGAACGCGCCGTCGAGCTCGCGCAGCTTGCCCGGATGGTCATGGATCTGGCGGTGGTTGTAGAGCGTGTCCTCCGCCATGATGTCGGTCTGGCCGTTGAGCAGGGAGGCCAGCTCGTCGGCCTCGGCGTTGAAGCGGACCAGTTGCGCCAGCGGCAGCATCGGGGGCACCGCGATCTCGTCGGTGCCGCCACGGTCGATGGCGACGCGGATCTTGGGATCGTTGAGGTCGGTGATCGTCTTGGCCGGGCTGTCGATCGGCACCAGCGCCTTCATCGAGGTGACGAGGTAGGGATCGGTGAAGGCGATGGTGGTGGAACGCTCGACGTTGCGGGTGAAGTCGGCGATCGTCAGGTCGAACTTGTGGGTCTGCAATCCGGTGACGCGGGTCGGGATGTCGGTGACGATCAACTCGGCCTTCACCTTCAGCGCGGCGGCCAGCATGTTGGCGATGTCGATGTCATAGCCTTCCGGCGTGCCCGACGGCGTCATCTGCGCGAACGGCGGCAACGAGCCGAGCACGGCGATCCGCACCGTGCCGCGGGTAAGCACCTGCTGGAGGATGCTCCCGTTCTGCTGCGCCGCGGCGCCGCCGACCGACAGCATCAGCGCGGCGCCGGCGAGCGCCGCCTTCATCCATAGCCCTTTGGTTTGCTGCACGTTTGTTCTCCCTAAATAGTGCGACGGGCCGTTTTCATGTCCCGAAGACGAGTTGCACTTTCACGGTCTGCTCGGGGTGGTTCTCGATCAGATCGAACGCCGCCACCGCGTCGCGCGCCGCGAAGGTCTGGGTGATCATCGCGGCCGGTTGCAGCCGTCCGGTCTCCAGCCATTCGACGACCTGCCCGAGCAGCCGGCGGTTGAGGCGGGAGCCGATGATCGTCAGCTCCTTGCGGACGATTTCCTGCTGGATGACCGGGCTCAATTCCGCCGAGAAGCCGAGCAGCCCGATCCGACCGGCCGGCGCGGCGAGCTGGCAGGCCTCGAGCAGCAGCGCCGGATCGCCCGCCCCGTCGATCACCAGGGACGGGCCGATCCCGTCGAGCTCCGGCGCCACCACCTCGGCAACCGGCACGCGCCTGGGGTCGATGGTCACGTCGGCGCCGAACCGCCGGGCGCGGTCCAGCCGCGCACCGTCGGGATCGGCGACGATGCAGCGGGCGCCGAACATTTTGGCGACCTGCAACACCGTGACGCCGACCGTGCCGGCGCCGTAGATCAGCACGACGTCCTCGGCGGTGCAGCCGGTGCGGGCGAGCACGTTGGCGGCGACCGACAGCGGCTCGGCCAGCGCCGCGATGGCGAACGGCAGGTCCGGCGACACTTTCACGGCGTTGCGGAACGGCACCGCCATGCGGTCGCGGAAGCCGCCGTCGAGGTGCACGCCGATGACCTGCATGTTGGCGCAGACGTTGGTCCGCCCGATGCGGCACGGGTAGCAGTGGCCGCAGGACACCACCGGATCGACGACGACATGGTCGCCCACCGCGAGCCCGCTCGCCGCCGCGCCGACGAATTCCACCACGCCGGCCATCTCGTGGCCGATGAT
>CAYWOW010000173.1:0-6258 GCA_964459005.1 uncultured Acetobacteraceae bacterium | reverse complement strand
GGAATACACATTCGCCTTTCCGCCGTCGAAGCTGATCCATATCGACATCGAGCCCAGCGAGATCGGTCGCAACTTCCCGACCGAGATCGGCGCGGTTGCCGACCTCAGACAGGCCCTCAAGACACTCAACCGGATCGCCAGGGAGATCTATCCGCGGCCGCGCCGGAATGAGAAATTGGAGCGCGAAATCGCCGACGTACGTGCCGAGTTCACGAAGAGCAACCAGGCGATGGTGGAGAGCGACGATTTTCCGATGATGCCCGAGCGGATCCTGGCGGAAGCGCGCGCGGTTCTTCCGCGCGATGCAATCCTTACGACCGATGTCGGCTGGAACAAGAATGGCGTCGGACAGCAGTTCCCGATTTACACTCCAGGCAGCATTCTCACGCCGGGGGGACACGCCACGATGGGTTTCGGTCCGCCGGCGGCTCTTGGGGCCAAAATAGCATTCCCTGATCGCGTCGTGCTCTCGCTCGTTGGCGACGGTGGTTTCGGTCAGAATCCAGCGGTACTCGCCACCGCCGCGGATGAGAATGTGGCGGTGATCTGGGTCGTGATGAACAACAATGCCTTCGGCACCATTGCGGGCTTGCAGAAAGCAAATTTTGGCATGACTTACGGCACCACCTTCCCGAATATCGGACCCGAGTTCATGCCGGACTATGCTGCGATTGCAAGGGCTTACGGCATCGACGGTATCCGTCTCCACCACGCGTCGGAATTCAAACCGGCGCTCGAAAAGGCGATCAAATCCGGCAAGTCATGCGTGATCGACGTCGCGATGCGCAACAATCCGACCCCGACCGCCGGCCACTGGAATATCCTGGACATCTACTCGCCGGGCAAGAAGGTTTCGCACGTCGCCACCGACTGAACGGGAGTAGGCTAAAACGCGATCGAGATGACCCTAACTCTTTGACAAAGAAACGACTGTGAGGCGTGCTGAAATGTCTGGCACTGCACCAATACCTGGCACTCCGGCAAGAACGGCGGCGCTCGCCCGCAAGGCGGCGATCGGCAGCTTCGTTGGCGCCATCGTGGACTGGTATGATTTCCTGCTCTACGGCTTCATGGCCGCGATCGTGTTCAACAGCCAGTTCTTCCCCTCCCAGGATCCGACGGTGGGCATGCTGGCGGCCTTCGCCACCTTCGGCGTCGGCTTCCTGTTCCGCCCGCTCGGCGGCGTCATCTTCGGCCACTACGGCGACAAGTACGGCCGCAAGGCCATGCTGGTGATTACCGTCAGCGTGATGGGCGTGGCCTCCGCCCTCATCGGCCTGTTGCCGACCTATGCCTCGATCGGCTGGTACGCACCGCTGATGCTGGTCATCCTGCGCATCGTCCAGGGAGCCGCGGTCGGCGGCGAGTGGGGCGGGGCGGCGCTGCTGGCGGTGGAAAGCGCGCCGGTAGGCAAGAAGGCCTTCTACGGCAGCGGCGTGCAGATGGGCTACGGCGTGGCGCTGGTGCTGGTCACCGGCATCATGCTGGTGCTGAACAAGAGCCTCGACAACGCCGCCTTCCTCTCCTGGGGCTGGCGGCTGCCCTTCGTGCTCAGCATCGTGCTGGTCGGCATCGCGCTGTGGATCCGGCTGAACATGAACGAAAGCCCCGAGTTCGTGCAGAAGGTCGGCCTGCACGGCGAGCGCAGCGTCAGGATGCCGGTGATGGTCGCGCTGCGCACCCACCCCTGGGCGATCTTCGTCATCTGCGCCATGCGGGCGGTCGAGCTGTTCGCCATGTATATCGTCACCACCTTCGCGCTGGGCTATTCGGTGGCGAAGCTGGGGATGTCGCGCGACCTCTTCCTCAACATCACCTTCGCGGTCGGCGTCATCAGCTGCATCTCGCTGCCGTTCTTCGGCTGGCTGGCCGACCGGATCGGCTTCAAGCGCGTCTACATCACCGGGGCGGTCATCGGCGTGGTCTGCACCTTCCCGTTCTTCTTCGCCATGGAGGCCAAGTCGGTCTTCTGGATCGTCGCCTTCTCGCTGCTGCTGGCCAACGTCGCCCACGACATGGTCAACTCGGTGCAACAGCCGCTGTTCACCAGCCTGTTCGGCACCGAGTACCGCTACAGCGGCGCCAACCTGGGCTACCAGATCGCTTCCGTGGTGTTCGGCGGCTTTACGCCCTTCATCGCCACGGCGCTGCTCGGCATCAACGGCACCTGGTATCCGGTGGCCATCTACATGACCCTGGGCTGCCTGCTGTCGGTGGTAGTGGCCTGGGGGACGAAGATGCAGCAGGGTTAGGCTTCCCGCGGCGCCGTCCGCAGACCGTCGTGGCATCGCTTACCGAACACAACGAATAGTTGTGTGTGTGTGGTAAGCGGCGCCAACGAACGATGGTAGAACAGCGGCGTTGTCAATGACTTACGGAACATGGCGCGAACTTTATTTGTTGTGAGTGCGACGTTTGACTGGTAAAATTTGGCTGTTATTGTTCAAGTCGGCAACCAAGTTGCCACTCTGGCGTGGAGGTGCTTCGTTCTGTCTATCTGACTATGCGCGGTAGTGCCCGTCTCGGCGCACGGCGCAACTCGAGGAATTCCGCCGGCAACTTCCGCTCCCAGAAGGGAAGGGGAGATGAAAATGAATGCTAACTAAAGGGAGAATGTTATGCAAGTAACACGTCGCACGCTGACTTTCGGAACAGTGGCCGCATTGGCGGCGCCGGCCATTGTCATTCCGGGCCGCGCGGCGCGCGCCGCCCAGTTCGACTTCAAAATTGGCATGTCGATGCCGAAGGACCATATGGCCGTTCGGATACTCGACAAGACCGCCGCAATCATGGCCCAGGAGTCCAACGACCGCATCCACCTGCAGACCTATCCATCGAGCCAGTTGGGTGGCGACGTCGACATGGTCATGCAGGTCCGCAGCGGTGCGCTCGAATTCCAGATGGCCGGCGGTTCCATGATCTCCAACTCGGTCCCACTCGCCGGCATCTTCAGCGTCGGCTTCGCCTTCAAGAACTACGACCAGGTCTGGAAGGCGGTGGACGGCGAACTCGGCGCAACCGTCCGCCAGACCCTCGACCAGAGCGGCCTGTACGCCCAGCCCGTCTCGATGGATAACGGCTTCCGCCAACTCACGACCACCAATCGCAAGGTCATGAACGTCGGCGACGTGAGCCGGCTCAAGCTCCGCGTGCCGATCGGCCCGGTGTGGACATCGTTGTGGGCCAGCCTCGGGGCGTCGCCGACGAGCATCGATCTCAGCGAGCTCTATACGGCCCTGCAGACCGGGATCGTCGAAGGCTCCGAGGGCGGCGTACAGCAGCTCGAGACGATCAAGATGTATGAGGTCCAGAAATACCTCGCAATGACCAACCACATGTGGGACGGCTGGTGGGTCATCGGCAACAAGGCGATGTGGGCGGCGCTGCCGGACGACATCAGGCACATCATGTCCACCAATTTCGAGAAGGCCGCCCGGGAGCAGCGGGCCGCCACCGAGGCCGACGCCCAGAAGACGCAGGACCTCCTGCATTCGCAGGGAATGATGGTCACCGAGCCGGACCTGGATTCCTTCCGCGACAAGCTGAGGTCCAGCAGCTACTACACGGACTGGCGGAAGAAGTATGGCGACAAGGTCTGGGATTTGCTGGAACAGGCCGTCGGGAAGCTGTCGTGACGGCACCCCGGCGCGAGGCCGGGGATGTCTGCGAGCAACCGCCTCTCCCGGAGGGGAGCAGGATATGAAAATGGCTGATGAACAAAGGGAGAATATCATGCAGGTAACGCGTCGCACGTTGACTTTCGGGACGGTGGCCGCATTGGCGGCGCCGGCGATTATCATTCCGGGCCGCTCGGCACATGCGGCCGAGTTCACCTTCAAACTCGGCCTGGTACAGCCGAAGGACCATATCGCCACTCAGATACTCGACAAGTACGCCGCCAAGATGGGCGAGGAGTCGAAGGGACGCATCGACCTCAGGACCTACCCGTCGGGCCAATTGGGCGGCGACCTCGACATGATCATGCAGGTCAAGAGCGGGGCGCTGGAATTCCAGTTGGACAGCGGCACCATGCTCTCCAACGTGGTTCCCCCCGCCGGGATCAACGCGGTCGGCTTCGCCTTCAAGGACTCCAAGCAGGCGTGGCAGGCGATGGATGGGCCGCTCGGCGTGACCATCCGCGAGGCCCTGGACGCGAGCGGCATGCATTGCTTCCCGACCTGCTTCGAGCAGGGCTTCCGCCAGCTCACGACCAGCAAGCGCAAGGTCGAGAACGTGGGCGACGTGAAGAACCTCAAGCTCCGCCTGCCGATCGGGCCGGTGTGGACGTCGCTGTGGGCGAACATGGGAGCCGCGCCGACGAGCATCGATGTCACCGAGCTCTATACGGCGCTGCAGACCGGAGTGGTCGAAGGATCGGAGGGGCCTCTGCAGCAGATCGAGACCTTCAAGCTGTATGAAGTCCAGAAGTTCATCGCCATGACCAACCACATGTGGGACAATTGGTGGATCTTCACCAACAAGGCGATGTGGCAGAAGCTGCCTGGGGACCTGCAGGAGATCATGGCGAGAAACTTCGAGGCGGCGGCACAGGAAGAGCGGGCCGCCATCCTCGCGGACAACCAGCACACCGCAGACCTTCTGAAGTCGCAGGGCGTCACGTTCACCGATCCGGATATCGCATCGTTCCGCGACAAGCTGAAATCGACCAGCTACTACAAGGATTGGAGCGCCAAGTACGGCCCGAAAGTGTGGGGCGCGCTGGAGCAGGTGGTAGGAAAGCTGACGTAATGACCGTCGAGACCAACGGCGCGGTGCTTCCGGGGGAAATTCCCCCGGAAGCGGCTGTCGGAGCGGCGCACGGGACCGTGGCTCAGACCGCGATCGAGCGCGCCATCGGCGCCGTGGCGGCTGTCGTCGGCAGCGCCCTGGTGGTGATCGAGGTGATCATCCTGCTCTGGGGCGTGACCACCCGCTACGTGCTCGAGGCGCCATCGCTGTGGACCGACGAAACGGCGATCATCCTGTTCATCTGGCTGACCATGATCGGCGCCGTGCTCGGCTTCCAGCGCAGCGAGCACATGCGGATGACGACGGCGGTGGAGATGCTGCCGCGCACTTTGCAGCCGTGGATCAACGCCTTCGCGCAGGTGGTCGGCGTCGTATTCCTGGCGGTGACCACCTACTACGCCGTGATCTTCACGATCCAGCAGTATGACCTGTTCACGCCGCAATTCGAAATACCCGATTCCTGGCGGGCGAGCGCGCTGCCGATATCGTTCGTGCTGATGCTGGTGATGGCGGTCGTGCGGCTGCGTCTGCTTCAGCCGAAGCACCTTGCCGCCGCGGTTGGTGTGAACGCGGTTATCTTTCTGTTGCTCTGGATGTTCCAGGCGACATGGCTGAGCATGGGGCCGATGAGCCTGGCCATCTTCTTCGGGCCGCTGGTCTTCCTTTTCATCTTCGCCGGCACGCCGATCGCCTTTTCTTTCGGCCTCGCCACGACGGCGTACCTGGCCTTTTCCACTCATGCCCCGCTGACGATCACGCTCGCCCGCATCGACACCGGCGTGTCCAACCTGCTGTTGCTGGCCGTGCCGCTTTTCATCTACCTCGGCGTGCTGATCGAGGTGACGGGAATGGCCCGCTACATGGTCAACTTCCTTGTCGCCGTGCTCGGACACGTCCGCGGCGGGCTGGAATACGTGCTGTTGGGTGCGATTTTTCTTATCTCCGGCATTTCCGGCTCCAAGATCGCCGACATGGCGGCGGTCGCGCCGATTCTGGTGCCGGAGATGAAGAAGCGGGGCAACGACCCGGCACAGATGGTGGCGCTGCTGGCGGCGGCCTGCGCGATGTCGGAGACAATTCCGCCAAGCATCGTGCTCATCGCCATCGGTGCGGTGGCCGGGGTGTCCATCGCCGGCCTGTTCGCCGGCGGCATCCTGCCCGCGGCCACGGCCGCGCTGGCGCTGGTGATCTTCGTTGGGTGGCGTGCCCGCAAATGGGGAACCGTGACGCCGCGCGCCTCGCTGCGGACGATCGGCTATTCCTTCGTCCTTGCGGTACCCGGGCTGGCGCTGCCGTTCCTGATCCGCGCCTTCGTGCTTGGGGGCGTGACGACGGCGACCGAGGTCTCGACCATCGGCATCGCCTACGCGCTGGTCGTCGGCATCCTCACCTGGAAGCAGGTGCAATGGGGGCGGATGCTGCCGATTCTCGCCGAGACGGCGTCGCTGTCCGGAGTGGTCCTGTTCATCGTCGGCTGCGCCACGGCGATGGCCTGGGCCTTGACCCAGT
>CAYWOW010000172.1:4296-6287 GCA_964459005.1 uncultured Acetobacteraceae bacterium | reverse complement strand
ACCAGCCAGGCGGCGCCGCGCGCCAGTTCGCGGCCGGCGAATGCCAGCGCGCGCTCCCCGTCGGCGGGCGGGTCGGCGGTGGCGGCGATGCGCTCGGCCGGGGTCTGGCCGAGCGCGAGCGCGGCGAGCTGGCCATAGAAGGTGGACGGAAAAGCGGCGGCGGCCTCGTATTCGGCATGGGCTGCCGGCGCGTCGCCCTGCGCCGCCAGGGTCTTCGCCAGCCAGAAATGCGCCCGCGCCTGGGTGATGGCGGACTTCGAGGCGGCGGCGAGGGCGCGGAAATGGGGCAGCGCGGTGGCGGGCGCGTTCAGCTTGCGCAGCGCGATGAAGCCGGCGAGGAATTCGGCGTCCAACTGGTTCTCGCCGCCGACCTGGGCACGGCCGGAGGCGAGCGCATAGGCGCCCAAGGCGTCACCCTCGCTCAGCAGCCGGCGGGCCAGGCTATCGCGCTCGTTCCAGAACGCGGCCAGGCGCTCCGGCGGAGCGGTCCGCTCGGCGGCGGCGCCCGCGGCCTGCCACAGCGCCAGCGCGTCCTGGTCCTGACCGGCGCGGCGCAGCCAGCGCGCCTGCTCCAGCATCATCGCGGGGGCGAGCCGGTCGGCTTGGGTCAGGGTGGCCAACACGGCCGGCGCGTTGGGGTCGTCGCGGCGCAACGCCAGGCGGGCCTGCGCGCGGGGCTGGTCGGCCCCGTCCAGGCGGGCGGCCGCGCGGGTCGCGGCGGCGGTGTCGGTCCAGGCCAGGCGGTCGAACCGCGCCCACTCGTCGTCGCGGCCGATCGCCGGCGCCCAACGCTGCAGGAAGCGCGACTCCCAGGCCGGATCGGAGGGGCCGGCGATCCAGGCGCGGCGGGCCATGGCGGCGGCATCTCCGGCGTGGCCCAGGTTCGCATAGGCCGCGGCGCAGCGGACCAGCGCGTCCGGCGCGGCGACGGCGAAGGGTTTTCCGCGGTCGCATTCCGTCGCGGCGGTGACGTCATCGGGCTCGGCGGCCAGCGCGTCGTCGCGGCGGCGGGCCATGGCGGACTGCATCGGCCAGTCCGGGCTGCTGGCCATGAAGGCGGAGATCTCGCCCACCGTGGCGGCGCCGGGCGTCAGCAGCCGGTAGTAGGTGACCAGCTTGGCGGCCACCGGGTCGGGCAGACGGGCGGCGGCGGCCTCGGCCTCGGCCCAGCGCTGGGCGCGGACGGCGGGCATCACCTCCTGCGCGGAGGCCGCCGCGGCGGCGAGCAGGGGGAGCAGCAGAACGACTCCGAGTCCGAACCGGCGCATACCCGCTTCTACAAGCCCTGGCCTTGCGGTGCATCCTTTGCGCTCCTAGCCTGTCCGCCTCGCAATGCCGCGAACCGCCGAGCGGAGGCTGTTTATGTTCAAAGGGTCGTTTGTCGCCCTCATCACCCCCATGCGTGCGGACGGATCGGTGGACGAAAAGGCGTTTGAGTCCTTCGTCGACTGGCAGATCCGCGAGGGCACGCATGGCCTGGTGCCGGTGGGCACCACCGGCGAAAGCCCGACGCTGAGCCACGACGAGCACAAGCGGGTGGTGGAACTCACCGTCGCGGTGGCCAAGGGCCGCGTGCCGGTGATCGCCGGCGCGGGCTCCAACAGCACCGCCGAGGCGATCGACCTCGCCCGCCACGCCAAGCGGGCGGGCGCGGACGCGGCGCTGGTGGTGACGCCCTATTACAACAAGCCGACCCAGGAGGGGTTGTTCCTCCATTTCACCGCGATCGCCGACGCCGCGGACCTGCCGATCATCATCTACAACATCCCCCCGCGCAGCGTGGTGGACATGAGCGTGGAGACGATGGCGCGGCTGGCCAAACACCCGAACATCATCGGGGTGAAGGACGCCACCGCCAACCTGGCGCGGCCCCTGCACACGCGGCGGGCCTGCGGGCCGGACTTCTGCCAGATGTCGGGCGAGGACCACACGGCGCTGGCATTCCTGGCCGCCGGCGGGGTGGGCTGCATCAGCGTGACCGGCAACGTGGC
>CAYWOW010000172.1:2593-4196 GCA_964459005.1 uncultured Acetobacteraceae bacterium | reverse complement strand
TGGCATTCCTGGCCGCCGGCGGGGTGGGCTGCATCAGCGTGACCGGCAACGTGGCCCCAAGGCTATGCAGCACCATGCAGACCGCCTGGGCCGAGGGCCGGATCGCCGAGGCGATGGCGATCCAGAACCGGCTGCTGGTGCTGCACGACGCGCTGTTTTGCGAGACCAGCCCGGGCCCGGTGAAATACGCGGCCAGCCTGCTCGGCCACACCAGCGAGAAGTGCCGGCTGCCGCTGGCGCCGTGCGCCGAACCGACCAAGGCGCGCGTCCGCGCGGCGATGACCGAGGTCGGGCTGCTGAACTAGGGGCGAGGGTGGTGTAGGGTGCCCCCATGGCCACCCCGAAGAGAAAATCCGCCCTGATCTCGCACGGCGTCGTGTCGCAGAACCGCAAGGCACGGTTCGACTACTTCATCAAGGAACAGATCGAGGCCGGCATCGTGCTGAAAGGCCCCGAGGTGAAGTCGCTGCGGGCCGGCCGCGCCAGTCTGTCCGACGCCTGGGCCGGCGAGCGTGCCGGCGAGCTCTACCTGTTCAACTGCTATATTCCCGAATACCAGGGCGGCGTGCTGTCACGCTTCGAGCCGCGCGCGCTGCGCAAGCTGCTGGTTCACCGCAAGGAAGCCCGCCGCCTGATCGGCGCGGTGGCGCGCGACGGCGTCACCCTGGTGCCGCTCGACATCCACTTCAACGACCGCGGCATCGCCAAGGTGCAGCTCGGTGTCGGCCAGGGTCGCACCAAGGGCGACAAGCGCCACGCCGTCGCCGCGCGCGACTGGCAGCGCGACAAGGCCCGGCTGATGCGCGAACGGGGGTAGCGGCGGCGCGTCGGCGCCCCATTTGCCCGTCATGCCCGATCCCATCGAGCCACCCGACGACAGCAAGCTTACCCGCGCCAAGCGGCAATGGGCGCGCGACGGCCGGCTGCTCACCGGCACCACCGCCGATCCCCTGCGCGACCGCCTGCCGCCCGGCCAGCGCCTGGTGCGGGACTGGCCGGTGCTCGACCTCGGCGCGCAGCCCGAGGTGACGCCGCAACGCTTCCGCCTCGACGTCGACGGCGCGGTGCGGCGGCCGCTCAGCCTGTCGCTCGCCGAATTCATGGCCCTGCCGCAGCGGGATTTCCGCTCCGACATCCACTGCGTCACCCAGTGGTCGCGCTACGACAATGCCTGGCGGGGGGTGGCGGCCGGCACGCTGCTGGACCTGGTCGAACCGCTGGACGGCGCGCGGCATGTCGTGCTGCACGGCTTCGACGGCTATGCGACCAATGTCCGGCTCGACCAGTTCGCCGCCCCCGACGTGCTGCTGGCCCACAGGTGGGAAGGCAAGCCGCTGACGGCGGAGCACGGCGGTCCCGTGCGGGTGGTCATTCCGCGCCTGTATTTCTGGAAATCCGCGAAATGGATCCGCCGGGTCGAGCTGACCACGACGGATAAGCCCGGCTTCTGGGAACGCAACGGCTACCACAACAACGCGGACCCGTGGGCGGAGGAACGCTACGGCTGACCGCCGCCAGGGTCAGCCTGCCCGCAGGCGTTCGACAAGCTCGCGCACGACGGCCGCGAACATCTCCTCCGTCAGGCGCCTGGTGGAGGTGTTGT
>CAYWOW010000172.1:0-2493 GCA_964459005.1 uncultured Acetobacteraceae bacterium | reverse complement strand
GTGGAGGTGTTGTAGCGGCTGACGTGGTAGCTGTCGGCCAGCAGCAGCCCGTCCGGCAGTTCGTGCAGCGCGCCGTGGCGGAAGCGGATGCGGGCCGGCGGGATGCCGCAGCCCCGCAGCACCGCCGCGTGGGCCAGCACGCCCAGCGCCAGCACCGCGCGCAGGTTGGGCATGCCTTGCAGTTCGCCGACCAGGAAACGGTTGCAGGCCGCGACCTCGGCCGGCTCCGGCAGGTTGGCCGGCGGCACGCAGCGCACCGAGTTGGCGATGCGCGTGTCCTTGAGCGTCAGTCCGTCATCGATCGCGGCGGCATAGCGGCCCTCGGCGAGACCGGCGCTGAGCAGGGTCTGGTAGAGCAGCAGACCCGCGTGGTCGCCGGTGAACGGCCGCCCCGTGCGGTTGGCGCCGCGCAGGCCGGGCGCCATGCCGACCACCAGCAGCCGGGCCCCGGGCGCGCCGAAACTGGGCACCGGCGCGTTGAACCAGTCCGGATTGGCGCGGCGATTGGCCTGCCGGAAGGCGGCCAGGCGCGGACACAGCGCGCAGTCCCGCGGCGGCGCGGCGATCGCGGCAGGCGACATCGGGCGCTCAGACCGGTTCGGCGGGGTCGGCGAAGGGCTCGGCGGGGGTCTGGCGCGCCGGGGCGCGGGTGACGCGCGGCTCCATCTGCCGGCGGGTGAATTCCGGCGCGATCTCGGCCAGTTCGAGGAACTGGTCGGCCTGGCGGCGCAACTCGTCGGCCACCATCGGCGGGGTGGTGCGGATGGACGACACCACCGACACCCGCACGCCGCGCCGCTGCACCGCCTCGACCAGCCGGCGGAAATCCGAGTCGCCGCTGAACAGCACCGCGTGGTCGATCTTGTCGGCCAGTTCCAGCATGTCGATGGCCAACTCGATGTCCATGTTGCCCTTGACCCGGCGGCGGCCGGTGGAGTCGGTGAACTCCTTCGCCGGTTTGGTGACCAGCGTGTATCCGTTATAGGCCAGCCAGTCAGTCAGGGGCTTCAGCGGAGAATATTCCTCGGTCTCCAGGACCGCGGAATAGTAGTAGGCCCGGATGACGTGGCACTTCTTGCGGAAGAATTCCAGCAGATTGCGGTAGTCCACATCGAATCCGAGGTTGCGCGAGGCCGAATACAGGTTGGCGCCGTCGATGAACAGCGCGACGCGCTCGGTGGGAAGGAAATGCATCAGATCGGGACCTTTCAAACGACGGTTGTGCGTGCTGCGATGGAGGCGCGCCGGATCAAGACAATCCCTGGGCGGACCGACATGATAGTACACGGCGCTTGTTGCCGGAAGATGAAACCGCATCGGAACGTGAGGCCGGGTCGTGATTCTCATTGCCATCGGGGCCAATCTGCCCGCTCGCGACGGTTCCTCGCCGCTGGCCACCTGCCGGGCCGCCGCCGAGGCATTGCGCGCCTTGCCCGGGCTGCGCCTCGCCGCCGTGTCGCGGTGGTATCGCAGCACGCCGGTGCCGCCCTCCGGGCAGCCCGACTACGTCAACGGCATGGTCCGGCTGGAAGGCGCGGCCGAGCCGGCGGAGCTGCTCGCCCGCCTGCAGGCCCTCGAGGCGCGGGCGGGGCGGGTGCGCGGCCTGCCCAACGCGGCGCGCACGCTCGACCTCGACATCATCGATATCCGGGGCTGCGTGCGCGACGCGCCCGACCCGGTGCTGCCGCATCCGCGGGCGCATCTACGCGGCTTCGTGCTGCTGCCGCTGGCCGACGTGGCGCCGGACTGGGTGCATCCGCGGCTGGCAGTGGGCGTGGCGGCGCTGCTACGCGCCCTGCCGCCGTACGATGTGGTCCCGATATAGCGGCTTGCGCTTGCTGCTTTGCAGCAATGCCTTGCTTTCGGGCAGGCGCGGCGTATCTTATCAGATCACCCCCATTGCCGAGCGGAGTTTGTGCGCATGGCGCGTGTCACCGTTGAAGACTGCGTCCAGAAGGTCCCGAACCGCTTCGAGCTGGTCCTGCTCGCCGCCCAGCGCGCGCGCAACCTGGCCCGTGGCGAAGAGATCACCCTGGATCGCGACGACGACAAGAACCCGGTGGTCGCGCTTCGCGAGATCGCCGACGAGACCATCACGCTGGACAAGCTCGAGCAGGACCTCATCAAGTCGCTGTCCCGCGCCCCGGAGCCCGAGCCGGCCGACGAGGAAGTGCTGGACCTCATCCCGACCGACCAGAACATCTTCGGACTGCAGGACACTTCGGCCGACGACGAGGCGCAGCAGCTGCCGGCCGAGGCCGAGGAGTTCGCGCCCGACGACCTCGAGGCCGCCATCGAGGCGGAGCTTGCCGGCCGCCGCCGGTAACCGCGCATGACAGCCGGCGCCGCAGAAACCTGGCGCGCCGGGCCGGCTGCCGGCCCCGACGGGGTCACCACGGCGCCGCCTGCACCGGTCACGTCCCTGCCGCCGCACGCGCCCGATCCGGCCGCGGCGGGGGATGACGGCGGTCAGGACATCGCCGGGCTGATCGC
>CAYWOW010000171.1:0-6315 GCA_964459005.1 uncultured Acetobacteraceae bacterium | reverse complement strand
CGCACACCGGCGACATGGTGGCCACCGCCGCGCTGTTTCGCGACGTGCTGGAAGGACGCAGCGAACCCGGCGACACCGTGCACCGGCTGGCCCTGCTGCACCAGGGCATGTCATTCGCCAACGGATTCTATTACGCCGCCCCGGGCCATCAGTTCGTCGCGCCGCCGGCGGCGGCCTGACCGGGCAGGTCGCGCGCGCTACTGGCGCGCAAAATCCACATCGCAGGGCCGTATCTCCGTCCGCTTCCCCGACCCGTGCGTTGCCGAGAATTGCGCCGGGACGTGGTAGGCGTAGTGTTGGCCTTTGCTGATCTGGCCGACATTCCTGAGCGGGTCTCCGGTCAGCCCGTCAGCGCCGATGATCGCGCTTCCGTCGGGGTGAATCGTGCCATCGTAGGTGACCGAGGGTGATTGTCCGGGGTTGCCGTATTGGCCGTGCAGGTGGCCGTCACGGACCGTCGCATCGAACGCGAGGGAGTAGCCCAGAGCGCCGTCCGGCGCCGGCCCGCAGCGCAGCACCACGGTCCACGTCCCATCGAAGCGGCGCACATCGCCGGCGGGCTGCGCGCCAGCACGCGTCCCGAGCGCCAAAATCGCAACGACGACCGCAAGAACCTGCCAACGCGCCATGGGACCCCCCCCGCCAACGGTGCGGCGGAAGCATGTTGTGCATTGGCGGCGGAGGCAAGATATTTGCGGCAGGACCGGCCCCGCGCCCCGCACGCCCGGCCGTCACCCCCCGGTCAGTTCGGCCACCCGCGCGGTGAACGCCGCGATGTGGTGATCCATGTCGAGGTGTTGCTCGGCGTAGCGGCGGGCGGCGCGGCGCAGCCGCTGGTTCAGCTTGTCGTCCTCCAGCAGCCGCAGGATGTTGCCCACCAGCACCACGGGGTCGAGCGCGGGCGTCAGCAGGCCGTTGCGGTTGGCGGTGATGAATTCGCGCACCGGGTCGACGTCGGCCGCCACGATCGCGCAGCCGCAGGCCATCGCCTCGCGCAGCGACCAGGACGCGACGAAGGGGTAGGTCAGATACACGTGCGCGTCCGATCGTTGCAGCAGGCGCACGTAATCCTCATAGGCCAGCTGGCCGGGCAGCAGCACGCGCCTGGTGTCGTACTTGCCGGCCAGTTCCTGTTGCATATGGGCCCGCCAGGTGGTGTTGGGCAGGCGCGCGCCGTAGCTGACGTCGTCGCCGCCGACCAGCACCACCTTGGCGTCCGGCCGCGCCTTCAGCAATTTGGGCAGGGCGCGCATCATGACGTGAAAGCCCCGGTACGGCTCCAGGTTGCGGCTGACGTAGGTAATCAGTTTCTCGCCCGGCTTGACCACGAAGTGGCCAAGGGCGAAGGACTCCTCGCGCAGCCTGGGGTTGGGGCGGCAGATGTCGAGCCGCGCCCCTTCCGGCAGCACCTCGATCTGCGACTGGGCCCACTCGGGATAGCGGGTGCGCTGCCAGTGCGTCGGGGTCTGGCCGTGCTGGCCCAGCGCCAGCGCCAGCAGGTTGATGGTGTTCATCGCCCGGATGCGCGGGAACTGGTCGGTGCCGATCGGGAATTCCGGATCGAAGCCGACGTCCTGGCCGTTGGTGTCATACCAGAATTCGTAATAACCGAGCAGCGGCGTGCCGGGCCACACGTCCACCAGGTCGAGTGTCTCGCCCCAGCCGTGGTGGCCGATGATGATGTCGGGGGTAAAGCCGAGGCCGCGCAGGTTGCGCGCCAAGCCGGCGACCGCCTCGGCGCGGCGCACGGCGGCGTCGATGTCGCGCATGTTCGGGTGCGCGTCGGACGCGCCGGGCGGCTTCTGGTAAACCACGCGGCGCACGCCGGGCAGGGCGTTGGTGTTCGGCTCCGACAGGAAGACGATCTCGTTCGCCTGGTCCTCCAGCAAATGCCGGATGAAGTGCAGGTATTGGCCCGGAAAGTTCTGGTGAACGAACAGGTAGCGCACGCGCGATCCCGGCGGGAAATGCAGGAGGGGGGTCGGCCGACCCGGTCAGGTCGGGCGGCCCAGCCCGATTGGTCCGGGGAGTGGCATCAACGGCCCCGGCGGCGAGGAATGATCAGGGACTTCGACCGCTTTGGCTTCGCCCAGCGCGGAGTCTTGGACTTGCGCGGCGTCTTGGAGATGGGCGGCGGTGGCGCGGACGTGTCGGCCGCGACCTTGGGGGGGCGGCCGCGCCGGCGGGCCGGGGCGGGCGGCGGCGCGTCGGCCACCACCTTGGGGGGACGGCCGCGCCGACGGGCGGGAGCGGCCGGCGCCGGCGCGGGCTGCACGGCCGCGGCCTTGGGGGGACGGCCGCGCGGGCGGGCAGAGGCGGGCGGCGGCGCGGCGGGCATCACCGGCGCCTTGCCGGCGCCACGCGGACGGATGGTGATGGAAAACGCCTCCACCGGGGCCAGACTCTCGGCCTCGCACGCCTCGCCGCCCGGCACCGGGCCGACGCTGGCGCCATCCACGAAGGTGGCGGCGTAAACGCACTCATGGGTGGCCGCGGTGGCGCCGCGCAGCCGCACCCGCAACCCGAGGATCGGCAGGGCCATGCCGCGGCTGCCGCAGAACTGGCCGCCCTCGACCCAGGGCGACGTCCAGCCGCGGCCGAGCACGGCCTGGTACTCGATGTCATCGGCGGGGATGCCGCTGGCCGGCGCGATCGCGAATCCCTCGATCCACCGCTTGCTGCCACGCTCGCCGATCCAGTTCCCCAGCCGGCCGCCGACATCGCCCTGGCTTTGCACATGCGCCAGCAGGTCAACCTCCTGCGACGCGGCCTGGCTGGGCATCGCCGCCGGCACCGGCCCGGCCTGGCGGCCACCGGATTCCAGCAGACGAACCACCTGCAGGTTCGGCGCCGCGGTGACATCGGCGTTGGGCGACTGGTAGATCGTCACCAACACCTGCGCCGCGCCGCCCGTCACCCGCACCAGCGCGGCATCGCCGGCGCCTTGCAGCCAGCCATCCTCGCGAAAGCCGCAGATGCTCACCGCCTCGGGCCGGCCGAGCGGACCGGGCGGCAGCGACAGCCGCACGCCGGGCAGGCCGGATCCCGGCTCGGCCGCGCGCGAGGGATTGTGGACGATGCAATACAGACCCGTTTCCAGGGTCATGAGACGGCCGCTCACCTTCAGCTCCGTCAAGGACCTGGCGGTTCGCTGGGCAGCACTCTCGGCGTCGGACATTCAGGCGGTCTCGCTGTGGGCCGTTCGCGCAACGTACGACACGGCGTATTGAGAAAACGTCAAATTACCGGCCATTCATGGTCCGCGCGCGGTCGTCGCGCAAGCAGTGCGTTGTTGATGGCGTGTATCGGCAGTCCAAGCGGCAGCACCCAGCCCCGGCCGGTGCGGCGAACCCGCTCCGCCGCCGCGCCGATGTCGAACACCGCCACGTCGAGCCCGGCCTGCCAGGCCTCGCCAAGGGCATAGCACCAGGTCTCCGGCGTCACCGAGGGCAGGAAGCCCAGATGCGCCCGCTGGGCCCGGATCTCCGCCACCGCCGCGGCCTCCTCGTAGGGTCCGGTAACGAACACCCGACCGGTCGCCAGCAGCGCGTCATCGTCGGGCGTGTGGCCCACCAGCACGAACTGCAGCGCCAACGCGCGCTCGGCGGCGTCGCGGGCACAGGCCAGCAGCACGTCGTAGCCCTTTTCCGGTCCGATGGCGCCGATCACGCACACCCGGGTGAGCCCGCCCGCCGGCGGCAGAACGCGCGGCGCCAGGGCGCCATCGTCGGTATGGGGAAGCACCACCGGGGCCACACCGGGGAAGTGCCGGCGCAGCCGGGTGGCGGCATCGGCCGACGGGCTCACCACCCGGCGCGCCGCCGTGAGTTCGGCGGCCGAGCGGGCGCGCAGCGCGGCGATGCCGATCGCTTCCTCGGTCTTGCGGCCGGCCTCGGCGACGCAGGCCTCGCAGGCCGCCACCGCTTCCGGTTCGCCGCAATAGCGCCGCGACGGGCTGAGCAGGGCGATGCGCGGACACACCCAGGCGTAGTCGTGCACATGCACGTCGTAGGGAATGCCCAGGCGCGCCGGCAACCGCATGACGGCGTGGTGGTGGCCGAGCAGGTTGTGCACCTCCATCGCCTCGGGCCGGGCACCGCGCAGCAGGCGCAGCAGGCCCGGCAGTTCGGCGGGGAGGGCGAAACGCAGATTGGGCGTGTCGCGCGCCGCCCCGTCGCAGACCAGGCACAGCCCGGGGACGTAGGTGCGCTCGCCCTCGGTGGCGCGCACCGGCCGCAGCACGATCGGCCGCTTGCCGATATCCCGCAGCGCCGCGCAGCGCTCCCGCACCGCGCGTTCGACCCCGCCGGCACTGTCATGCGTCACCAGCAGCACCGCGGCCGCATCGGGCGGGGCATCGGCGCTGAACCTGGCGGCGTCGAGCCGGCGCCGCGCCGGCGCCAGCGGATCGGCGCGCACATGGGCGGCCACCAGGGCGCGATAGCCGGGATGCAGGACTTCCAGCACCGCCGCGTTGCGTTCCATCAACTGGGCGCGCGCGCCGCCGAACGAGGCGCCGCCGGCATGGGCGACGAACACGCCGGGCACCGCCACGTGCCGCCAGCCCAGCCGGTGGGCGCGCCGGCAGAAATCGTTCTCCTCGCCGTAGCCCTGGGCAAAGGCGTCCTCGCGGAACGGCCCGGTGGCGTCGCGGCATTCGCGGCGGATGTACATGCAGAACCCGACCGCCGTGGGGATGTCCACCACGCTGCCCCGGCCGGCCCGGGCGGCCAGCGCCGCCAGCCCGCCCAGCCCGGCGGCATCGGGGACGGGGTTGGCGCGCCCGACGTGCGGATAGCTGACGATGCTGGCGTCGTTGGACAGCGGGGTCGCGGTGCCGATATCGCCGGTGGCGTGCACCGCGGCGCGCAGCCGCTCCAGCCAGCCCGGCGGCACCAGCGTATCGCTGTTCAGCAGCACCGCGTCGGGTCCCGACCCCGCCGCCCGCAGCCCGGCGTTGGCGCTGGCCGGAAAGCCGCGGTTGCGGCGGTGGCGCAGCAGCACGATGCGGCCCTGCGCCGCCAGCGCATCCAGCGCCGCGACCAGTTCCGGCTCGGGGCTGGCGTCGTCCACCACCACCACCGCCGTGCCGGCGGGGCTGTTGGCGAACACCGACTCCAGGCAGGCCAGCGTCAGCCGCACCGCGCCATGCACCGCCACCACCACGGCGACGGGGCGCCGCGGGTCGGGCCGGGCGGCGGCGATGCCCCGCCGGGCGGGCCTGCCGCGTGCCATCGCCGGGTCGAGCGGGCTGCCCGTGAGGTCGCGCCCGTCCGCGCCGGTGACGTGCAACAGGCCGGCACCGGCGAGGCGCGCGGCGGGCACGGCGAAGCGGCGCGGCCGGGCGAGCGGGCGGGCGGCCTCCGCCGCGGTGTCCTCGGCGGTGAGCGTGAGCACCAGCGCGCCGGCGGCGGTACTCACCCGCAGCAGCGGCGGCGTATGCGGGTCGGCGGGGTGCCAGGCCCAGCCCTCGAGCCCGCCGTCGCGGACGGCGACGAGACCCTCCACGCGGCCGAAGACGGATAGATCGAGCGGGCTGCCCAGCAGTCCGGCGCCGCCGGCGGTGAGCGCCAGCAGCCCCGACGGCGGCGGCGCGGCGAGGCGGCGGGCGGCCAGGCGGCGCCCGTCCAGCGTCGCCTCGATCGGCGCCCCGGCGGTCGCGACGATGCTGCCGTCCCGCCGGCGGCCACACCAGCCCGGGGCGCCGGCGGCGCGGGCGATGGCGTCGGCCATCCCGGCGCATCCGCCGTCGGGCAGGACGTGGCGCGTGAGCAGCGCGGCCAGCGCGGCGGCGGCCGGCCCGGCCTCGCCCAGCCGGGCGCGCGCCGAGGCCAGCGCGAACCAGGCCTCCCCCGCATCGCTGGCCAGCACCACCGTCTCCAGCAGCGGGGCGGCACGGCCGGGTTCGCCCAGACGCAGCCAGGCCAGGCCGAGCGCGTAGCGCACCGTCTGGTCCGTGGGCGCGAAGCGGCAGGCGCGTTCGAGCCACGCCACCGCGCCGGCCGGATCACCGGCGGCGAGCAGGCCCTGGCCACGATCAAACGCCTCCCGCGCCTGTTCGGCGAACAGTTCGGCGCGGGTCCTCGTCACCGGCTCGGTGCGCTCAGCGCGAGCCGGCGGCCGCTTGCGGGGCCTCCGGCGCGGCGGCGGCCGGGGCCTGGCCGTGCCATGCGGCGAGGTCCTGCCGCGCTTCCTCCAGCCCCTGCGCGGCGGCGCGCTCCAGCCAGTCGAGCGCCGCCGCCGGGTCGGTCTCGCCGGCGAGCCCGCGGGCCAGGTAGCGGCCCAGCATCAACTGCGCATGGGCATGGCCGCGCT
>CAYWOW010000170.1:0-6351 GCA_964459005.1 uncultured Acetobacteraceae bacterium | reverse complement strand
GGGTGATCCACCTCTTCGTCGGCACCGACATCCCCTTCGCCACGCTGCAACGCCTGTGCCGCGACGCCTACGCCGCCTTCGACCATCCGGCGGTGGCGCCGCTGGTCCAGCTCGACAGCAACCTGTGGGTCTGCGAGCTGTTCCACGGCCCCACGCTGTCCTTCAAGGACATGGCCATGCAGTTGCTGGGCCGCCTGTTCGACCATGTGCTGGCCGAGCAGGATGCCCGCGTCACCATCGTCGGCGCGACCTCGGGCGACACCGGCTCGGCCGCCATCGAGGCCTGCGCCGGCCGCGAGCGGGTGCGCATCGTCATCCTCCACCCGGACGGGCGCACCAGCGAGGTGCAGCGCCGGCAGATGACCACGGTGCTGGCGCCCAACGTGACCAACGTGGCGGTCGCCGGCAGCTTCGACGACTGCCAGGACCTGGTGAAGGCGATGTTCGCCGACGCCCCGTTCCGCCGCGAGCTGCATCTGTCCGCGGTGAACTCGATCAACTGGGCGCGCATCGCCGCGCAGACCGCCTACTATGTCGCCGCCGCCCTGGCGCTCGGCGCGCCCGAGCGCGAGGTGGCCTTCGCCGTGCCGACCGGCAATTTCGGCAACGTGCTGGCGGCCTGGGCGGCGCGGCGCATGGGCCTGCCGGTCGCCCGCCTGGTCGTCGGCTCCAACAGCAACGACATCCTGGCCCGCTTCCTGGCCGCCAACGACATGTCGATCCGCGGCGTCGAACCGAGCCTGTCGCCCAGCATGGACATCCAGGTCAGCTCCAACTTCGAGCGTCTGCTGTTCGAGCTGCTGGACCGCGACGGGCCGGCCACCGCCGCCGTCATGGCCGGGTTCCGGGCGGACGGGCGCATGAAGGTGCCCGAGCACGCCTGGCGCCGCGCCACCCTGCTGTTCCACGGCTTTTCGCTCGACGACGCGGGCACGCTGGCGGAAATCCGCGGCCTGCACGCGGCCGGCGGCTATCTCGCCGACCCGCACTCGGCGATCGGCATCGCCGCCGCGCGCGCCCGGCCCACCCCCGGCGTGCCAACCGTCGCCATGGCCACCGCGCACCCGGCGAAATTCCCCGACGCCATGCAACGGGCCACCGGCATCCGTCCCCCCCTGCCGCCGCGCCTCGCCGACCTATATGAGAGGGAGGAACAATATCAACACGCGCCCAATGACCTCGCGGCGATCGAGGCCGTGGTGCGCGCCGCCACCCTGAGGAACGCCGCATGAACGAGACCACCGCCGCTGACGGGGGCGCGATCCGCCTCACCCGCCTGCCCTCGGGCCTGACCGTGGTCACCGAGCGGATGGACCGGGTGGAGACGATCTCGTTCGGCGCCTACGTGGCCGCCGGCACCCGCCACGAACTGGCCGAGGAGAACGGCATCTCGCACTTCCTCGAGCACATGGCGTTCAAGGGCACGGAACGGCGCAGCGCCGCCGCCATCGCCGAGGAGATCGAGGCGGTCGGCGGCCACATGAACGCCTACACCGCCCGCGAACAGACCGCTTTCTACATCAAGGCGCTGAAGGAGGACCTCGGTCTCGCCGCCGACGTCATCGGCGACATCCTCAGCCACTCGACCTTCGATCCCGCCGAGGTGGAGCGCGAGCGCGGCGTCATCCTGCAGGAAATCGGCCAGGCCAACGACACGCCGGACGACATCATCTTCGACCATTTCCAGGAGGCGGCCTATCCCGCCCAGCCGATGGGCCGGCCGGTGCTGGGCACCGAGGAACGCATCCGCGCCACCCGGCGCGAGACGCTGATGGACTACATGCACCGCCACTACACCACCGCCAACACGGTGGTGGCGGCGGCCGGCAACCTGCATCACGAGGCGGTGCTGGAACTGGTGGCGCGCCACTTCGCCGATTTTCCCACCGCCGCCGCGCCGTCAGCGCTGCCCGGACTCTACCAGGGCGGCGAGTTCCGCGAGATGCGCGACCTCGACCAGGTGCACGTCGTGCTCGGCTTCCCCGCGGCCGCCTATGGCGATGCCGACTTCTACCCGGTGATGCTGCTCTCGACCCTGCTCGGCGGTGGCATGTCGTCGCGGCTGTTCCAGGAGGTGCGGGAAAAGCGCGGGCTGGTCTATTCCATCTATTCCTTCACCGCGCCCTACATGGACAGCGGCCTGTTCGCCATCTACGCCGGCACCGGCGAAACCGAGGCCGCCGAACTGATCCCGGTGACCCTGGCCGAACTGCAAAAGGTGCAGGGCGAGGTGAGCGAGGCGGAACTGGCCCGGGCACGCGCCCAGGTGAAGGCCGGATTGCTGATGTCGCTGGAAAGCACGGGCAGCCGCTGCGAACAACTGGCGCGCCAGCTCCAGGTGTTCGGCCGGGTGATCCCCACCGCCGAGACGGTGGCGCGCATCGAGGCGGTCACCATCGCCGATATCGAACGCTCGGCCGTCCGCCTGTTCCGCGCCGCCCCGACACTCGCCGCTCTAGGCCCGGCCGACCGCGTGCCCGGGCTGCCTGCGATCACCAGCCAGTTGGCCGCCTGAAAAGCGGTGGGGGGAGGCGGATATGGACGACCTCGATCTGCTCGCCGACCTGATCGCCCGCGCCCGCGCCGCCGGGGCGGACGCGGCCGATGCGGTGCTGGTGGCCGGCACCTCGCTTGGCGTGCAGTGGCGGTTCGGCCGCACCGAGCATCTGGAGCGTTCCGAGAATCGCGATCTCGGCCTGCGTGTGTTCGTCGGCCGGCGTCAGGCGGTGGTGTCGTCCAGTGCGGTCGATCCGGCGGGGTTTTCCCTCCTCGCCGAGCGGGCGGTGGCGATGGCCCGCGTGGTGCCGGAGGACCCCCATGCCGGGCTCGCCGAGTTGGCCGCCCCGCCGGACGATGTCGCGGCGCTGGAGCTCGACGATCCCGCCGAGCCGGATGCCGAGGCGTTGATGGCGCGCGCCGCGACCGCCGAGGAAGCGGCGCTGGCGGTATCCGGCGTGACCAATTCCGAGGGCGCCGAGGCCGGCTATGGCCGCATCGTGGTGGCGCTGGCCAGTTCGGCCGGGTTCGCCGGGCGGTTCGTCCGCACCAGCCATTCGATCTCGGCTTCCGTCCTGGCGGGCAGCGGCACCGCCATGCAGCGCGACTACGACTACGCGACCAGCGTGCATCTGTCCGATCTCGACGACGCGGTCCGGATCGGTCACAGCGCCGGCGAGCGGGCGGTGGCCCGGCTGAACCCGGTGCGGCCGAAGACGGCGAAGATTCCCGTGGTCTATGACCCGCGCGTGGCGGGCGGGCTGGTCGGCCACTTCGCCAGCGCGATCAACGGGGCCTCGGTGGCGCGCGGCACCAGCTTCCTCAAGGACCGCCTGGGCAGCCGCGTGTTCGCTTCCGGCGTCGTGGTGGTGGACGACCCGCGCCGCCGGCGCGGCCTGCGTTCCCGCCCCTTCGATGGCGAGGGCGTGCCGACCCGTGAACTGCTGCTGGCCGAGGATGGGGTCCTGACCACCTGGCTGCTGGACGCCCGCAGCGCCCGCCAGCTTGGCCTGCGTTCCACCGGCCACGCCAGCCGCGGCACCGGCGGTCCGCCCAGCCCGGCGCCGAGTAACCTTTACCTGCGCCCCGGCGCGCTGAGCCCGGCCGCGCTGATGGCCGACATCAAGGAAGGGCTTTACGTCACCGAGTTGATCGGCATGGGCATCAACATGGTGACCGGCGACTACAGCCGCGGCGCGGCGGGGTTCATGATCCGCGACGGCGTGCTGGCCGAGCCGGTGGCCGAGGTGACGATCGCCGGCACCTTGCCTGAGATGTTCGCCGCCCTGGTGCCGGCCGACGACCTGGAATTCCGCCGCGGCACCGATTCGCCGACGGTCCGGGTGGATGGTATGACGATGGCAGGGAGCTGAGCACGCCATGCGTCGCGCTTTTTTGCTGATCGCCGCCTTCGCCGCCTTATCCTGGCTGGTGGCGCCGGACCTCGCCTTCGCGCGCGCCGGTTCCAGCAGTTCCAGCGCCGGTGCCTCGATGGGCAGCCGGGGCAGCCGGACTTTTTCGGCACCGGCGCCGACCAACACCGCGCCGTCGTCCGCCACCCCGATGCAGAACAGCCTGACCCCGGCGCCGGCGGCTGGCGCGCCGGGGTATGGCGCGCCGCGGTCGGGGCTGATGGGCGGCGTGATGGGCGGCTTGCTCGGGGGCCTGCTGTTGGGCAGCTTGTTTCACGGCGGCTTCGGCTTCTTCGGCCTGTTCGGCCTGCTGATCCGGATCGCCCTGGTGGTGGTGGTGGTGCGGTTCCTGTGGCGCTGGTTCACCCGCCGCGCCCAGCCGGCTTTCGCCGGACCGAACCTGTTCGCCCCCGGCGGCCCCGGCCCGATGCAAGGCGGCGGCCCGGCCCAGCCGCCGCTCGCCATCTTGCCGGCCGACTTCGCCGCCTTCGAGCAGTTGCTGCAGGCCGTGCAGGCCGCCTGGTCGAACCACGACGTGGCCGCGCTGCGCGGCATGACCACGCCCGAGATGGCCAGCTATTTCGCCGAGCAACTGGCCGAACAGGTCAGCCGCGGCGTGCGCAACATGGTGAGCGCGGTGAAGCTGGAGCAGGGCGACCTGTCCGAGGCCTGGACCGAGGGCGGCCGCGAATACGCCACCGTGGCGATGCGCTTCTCGATGATCGACGTTACCGTCGATGGCGCCGGCCGGGTGGTGGAGGGCGATGGCGTCAGCCGCACGCAGGCCACCGAGATCTGGACTTTTCTGCGCGCCCCGGGCGGGCGCTGGCTGCTCTCGGCGATCCAGCAGACCCGGTAAGCAATGAAGCCCCGGCTTGGTTGCGTGAATGATTCCCCGTGCATTGGATCGGCCCAGGAGGAAACCCCGATGTTGCGAAACCCGGGATTGCCGCGGCGCAACCTGTTCGCCGGTGCCGCCGCGGTGCTCGCGGCCCCCGCGATCGTCGCCCGGCGCGCCGCCGCCGCGAGTGGTGACCTCACCGTCGCGGTGCCGGACAACCTGACATCGCTGGATCCGGCCGACGACAACGACACGCTGTCGCAGGATGTCTGCCGGCTGTTGCTGGAAGGGCTCTACGGCTTCGACCAGGACATGAAGCTCGTCCCCAAGCTCGCCGAGGGTTACACGGTCAACGCCACCGCCACCGAGTTCACCTTCACCCTGCGCCAGGGCGTCAGCTTCCACGACGGCACGCCGTTCGACGCCGAGGCGGTGAAATTCAACCTTGAGCGCGTCGCCAACCCGGACAACCACCTCAAGCGGCAAAGCCTGCTGGCGCCGCTCGATCATGTCGAGGTGGTCGATCGCTATACCGTCAAGGCGTTGCTGAAGGAGCCGTTCGGCGCCTTCATACCGACCGTCGCCCACCCGTCGCTGGCGCTCAGCAGCCCGACTGCGGTGCGCAAATACGGCAAGGACATCGGCCGCAATCCGGTCGGCACCGGGCCGTTCATCTTCACCAGTTGGACGCCGGACACGCTGAAGGTCCATGCCAACCCGAACTACCGGGTGCCCGGCCTGCCCGGCGTCGCCGGCATCACCGTCCGCAGCGTGCCGGAGAACGGTTCGCGGGTGGCCATGCTGCAAACCGGCGAGGCGCAGTACATCCACCCGATGCCGTCCGAGATGGTGGCGGTGGTCCGGAACAACCCGAAGATCACCATCATCAACCTGCCCTCGATCATGATCCAGGGCATCGCGATCAACGTGATGAAGAAGCCGTTCGACGACCTGCGCGTGCGCCAGGCGCTGAACTACGCGGTGGACAAGGAGACCTACATCAAGGTGGTGAACAGCGGCTACGGCGACCCGATGGATTCGCCCGAGCCGCCGATGCTCAGCTTCTACCAGAAGCAGGGCGCGTGGCCGTTCGACCTGGCCAAGGCCAGGCAATTGCTGGCCGAAGCCGGCTGCGCCGGCGGGTTCGAGACCGAGATCTGGGGCGCCAACAACACGGGTACCGTCCGCGGCATGCAGTTCCTGCAGCAGCAGTTCGCCCAGGTCGGCGTGAAGCTGACGATCACCCCGCTGGAAGTCGGCGTGCTCACCGCGAAAATCTGGAGCGTGCCGGACCCCGGGCAGGCCGCCGTGCAGTTGCGCTTCCAGGGCGGCTGGTCAGCCTCCACCGGGGACGCCGACTGGGATTTGCGCCCGTTGTTTTCCGGCGATGCCTTCCCGCCGAAGCTCTACAACACCTCCTATTACGCCAATTCCGCCGTCGACCAGGATCTGCGCGCCGCCCTGCGGACCGCCGATGCCCCGCTGCGCGCCGCCGCCTACGCCGACGCTCAGGCGCGCATCTGGCAGGATTGCCCCTGGGTTTGGCTCTGCGTCGTTCGCATTCTCGACGCGCGCGCCACCAACCTCGCCGGTGCCCATCGC
>CAYWOW010000169.1:0-6360 GCA_964459005.1 uncultured Acetobacteraceae bacterium | reverse complement strand
TGCTGTGGACCGCGAACGTCGTGGTCTCGCTCGGCGTGTGGATGCAGAACACCGGCGCGGGCTGGCTGATGACCACGCTGGCGCCCAACGCGCTGACCGTTTCGCTCGTGCAGGCCGCGACCATCATGCCGATCTTCCTGCTCGCGCTGCCGGCTGGTGCTCTGGCCGATATCGTGGACCGGCGCCGGTTCATCCTGGTCACCCAGAGCTGGATGCTGCTCGCCGCCGCCTCGCTCGCACTGCTGACCTATGCCGGCCTGACCGACCCGGCGGTGCTGCTGGCGCTGACCTTTGCCATCGGCGTCGGCTCCGCCAGCAACAGCCCGGCCTGGGGTTCCGTCATGGTCGAGGCGGTGCCGCGGCAGGATCTGGTGCAGGCGGTCACCCTGAACAGCGTGGGCTTCAACCTCGCGCGCGCCGTCGGCCCGGCGCTGGCCGGCGTGATTTTGCTGTTCGGCGGACCGGCGCTCACCTTCGCGCTCAACGCCATGTCCTATCTGGCCGTGGTTGCCGCCTTGCTGTCCTGGCGCCGCCGCGTCCGGCACAACACGCTGCCCCGCGAGCACCTCGCCAGCGCCATCCGCGCCGGCATGCGCTTCGCCCGCCATACCCCGGCGATGCGCGCCGCCATGGTGCGCGCGGGCGCCTACTTCGCCCCGGCCGCCGCGCCCTGGGCCATGCTGCCGCTGGTGGTGCGCGAGCATCTGCACCTGGACGCCGGATTCTTTGGCCTGTTGCTCGGGCTGATGGGGGCCGGCGGAGTCGCCGCCGGGCTGCTGCTGCCGCAGATCCGCCGTTACCTCAATCGCGGCAACACGGTGCTGGTGGCGACGCTGTGCTCGGCGGCCGGCATGGGCCTGTTGGCGCTGTCGCATCACTGGTTCCCCGCCGCGGTCGCCATGGTGGTGTTCGGCGTCGGCTGGGTCGCGGCCTCGTCGGTGGCACAGGGCGCGGCGCAGCTCGCCGCCCCGCCCTGGGTGCGCTCGCGGGCGCTGGCCATCTACCAGATCGCCTCCAATGGCGGGCTTGTCGTCGGGACGTTCGTC
Organism: uncultured Acetobacteraceae bacterium; assembly: GCA_964459005.1. Taxonomy (GTDB): domain Bacteria; phylum Pseudomonadota; class Alphaproteobacteria; order Acetobacterales; family Acetobacteraceae; genus Rhodovastum. Next base: position 5,314 of record CAYWOW010000169.1, on the reverse strand, counting down.
TGGGGGTGGCTGGGCACGCGCATCGGCCTGCCCGCCACGCTGCTGGCGGCCTGCGGCACCGAAGTGGCACTCGGCCTGCTGGTCCGTGGCTTCGACATTGACCAGACCGAGCCGGCCGCCGCCGCCGTCCTGCCCAGCGTGCCGGCCCCCGAGGCCGTCGCGCCGGAACTCCGCCCGGTGCTCGACGCCGCCCGCGGCCGCGTGCTGGAAACCCAGCACTACCGCATCGACCCCACCCAGCAGGACGCCTTTCTCTCCGTCATGGCGGAAGTGCGTGACGTGCGCAGCCGTGCCGGCGCGCTGGCCTGGCAGCTGTATGAGGACATCGCCCACCCCGACTGCTGGCTGGAAGTGTGGTCGGTGGAAAGCTGGACCGGCCACCTGCGCGAATCCGTGCGCACGTCGGATGCCGACCGCAGCGTGCTGGCACGCGCCCTGGCCTTTCATCGCGAGCCGCCGCCGGCGCCCTCGCGCTTCATCGCGGTGGCGCCCCACCGCCTGCCCCCCGCCCGTATCCCCTGGAATGCCCTCTGACCAACCGCGGTTCGCCGCTGCCCGTGCTTGCAGAGATTCGGCCGCACTCGGTAGAGTGCGACCCCGGCACGGGAACACAGCATGAACGACGACCTGTTCGGCGCGCCCTCGAAGAAGGGTATCCGCGAAGCAGAGGCGTATTCCGCCAAGGACATCGAGGTGCTGGAGGGGCTGGAGCCCGTCCGGCGCCATCCCGGCATGTATGTCGGCGGCACCGACGAGGCCGCGCTGCACCACCTCGCCGCCGAGACCCTCGACAACGCCATGGACGAAGCGGTCGCCGGCCATGCCGACCGCATCGAAATGCGCCTCGAGTCGGGCAACTTCCTGACCGTGCGCGACAACGGCCGCGGCATCCCGGTCGATCCGCACCCGAAGTTCAAGCACCTGTCCGCCCTGGAGGTCATTCTCACGACGCTGCATTCCGGCGGCAAATTCTCGGGCAAGGTCTACACCACCTCCGGCGGCCTGCACGGCGTGGGCGCTTCCGTGGTCAATGCGCTGTCGGACGCGCTCCAGGTCGAGGTGGCACGCGATCGCACGCTGTACAAACAGGAATACGCCCGCGGCAAAGCGAAGACCCGGCTGATCAACGCCGGGCCGGTCAACAACCGGCGCGGCACGACGATCCGCTTCCACCCCGATCCGCAGATCTTTGCCGCGCTGCAGTTCTCACCGGCGCGCCTCTATCGGCTCTGCCGTTCCAAGGCGTACCTGTTCCGCGGCGTCGAACTGCGCTGGGCCTGCGATCCGTCGTTGCTGACGGGTCGCGACGACACGCCGGCGGAAGCGGTGCTGCACTTTCCGGGCGGGCTGCGCGACAGCCTGGAGGAAGATATCGCCGCGGCAGCGCCCGTCGCCCCGATCTGGGCCGGGGAGGCGGACCTGCCCGCCGCCGCCGATGGGCAAAAGGCCGGCCGGGTGGAATGGGCGGTCGCCTGGCTGGAGGACGGCGAGGGCTTCCTGCATTCCTACTGCAACACCGTGCCCACCGAGCAGGGCGGCACGCACGAGACCGGCTTTCGCACCGCCCTGCTGAAGGGCCTGCGTGCCTGGGGCGAGCATCGCAGCAACCGCCGCGCCGCCGCGGTGACCGCCGAGGATGTCACCGGCGGCATGGCCGCCAAGCTTTCGGCCTTCATCCGCGATCCGCAGTTCCAGGGCCAGACCAAGGAGAAGCTGACCAGCCCGGAGGCCGCCCGCCTGGTCGAGGCGGCGCTGCGCGATCGTTTCGACCATTTCCTGGCGGGCGACCCGACCACCGCCGACAATCTTCTGACCTATGTGATCGAACGCGCCGAGGAGCGCCTGCGCCGCCGCGAGGCGAAGGACACGCCGCGCAAGTCGGCCACCCGGCGGCTGCGCCTGCCCGGCAAGCTCGCCGATTGCACGGTCGAGGACGCCGCGCGGACCGAGCTTTTTCTGGTCGAGGGCGACAGCGCCGGCGGTTCGGCCAAGCAGGCACGCGATCGCGCCACCCAGGCCGTGCTGCCGCTGCGCGGCAAGATCCTCAACGTCGCCAGCGCCTCGGCCGACAAGCTGCGGCACAACCAGGAACTGAAGGATCTCATCGAGGCGCTGGGCTGCGGTGTGGGAGACCGCTTCGACCGCAGCCGGTTGCGCTACGGCCGGATCGTCATCATGACCGACGCCGACGTGGACGGCGCCCACATCGCCTCACTGCTGATGACGTTTTTCTACCGCGAGCTGCCGGAGCTGGTGCGCCACGGCCATGTTTATCTGGCGCAGCCCCCGCTCTACCGCCTGACCCAGGGCGCGAAATCGGTCTACGCCATGGACGACGCCGACCGCGAGCGCAAGCTCAGGCAGTTCAAGACAGGCTCGAAGGTGGAGGTCAACCGGTTCAAGGGACTTGGCGAGATGCCACCCGCCGCGCTCAAGGAAACCACGATGGACCCGGCCCGGCGCACGCTGCTGAAAGTCGTGGCGCTGTCCGAGGATCGCGCGAAGACCAATGACCTGGTCGAAAGCCTGATGGGACGCAAACCGGAATTGCGCTTCGCGTTCATTCAGGAACACGCGCGCACGGTGGAGGATGTGGACGTCTGAGCAAAGATCGGCGGCGGCTGCCCGGCGCGTGTCGTCGCGCGCCGGGCAGCCGCCCCAGACCTGTTCAGACTCCCTTTTTCAGCGTCGGCGACGCCTTGAAGCGAACGGTCTTGCCGGCCTTTACCTTGATCGGCTCACCGGTGCGGGGATTCAGCCCCTTGCGTGCCTTGGTCTTGCGCACGATGAAGGTGCCGAAGCTCGGCAGCGTGAAGCGTCCGTTCTTCTTGAGTTCCTTGACGATCGCGGCCATCAGATCTCCGGCGGCGCGATTCGATGCCGTGCCAGTCAGGCCGGCCGAGTCCTGAATGACCTGGGCGATGAAGGCTTTCGACATACGATCCTGTTTCCTTCGGTTAGGGCCTGCGAGGCAGCGATCTGCCTCGAGTCGCGGGCGACTCGGAATCATGTCATGAAGACGCCGCCTCCTAACAGTGCTTTTCGGCGGGCGCAAAAGATTTCTTTGCTCCTGACAGCGGAAACGAGCTCCTGCGCACCCACCTCCCTGACCGGCGCTCGCACGCCGCCGCCGATTCGCGAAAGGCCAAGGTGAAGCATGCCGACTCCCGGACCCTCCCAGCCCGCCCCGCCGGCCACCGAAGGCATCAGCCCGCGCTTTGCCGACCTCGACCGTTGGCCGAGTAACGAAATCCTGATGGCGATGTGGGAAGGCCACCTCGCCGCGGTGGCCGCCATCCGTCCCGCCTTGGCCGCCATCGCCGCGGCCGCCGAGGCGGCCTTGCCGCGATTGGCCGGCGGTGGCCGCCTGGTCTATGCCGGCGCCGGCACGTCGGGGCGCATCGGCGTGCAGGACGGCGCCGAGTTGCCGCCCACCTTCGACTGGCCCGAGGACAGGCTTGTGCTGCTGATGGCCGGCGGCGCGGCGGCCTTCACGCGGTCCATCGAGAATGCCGAAGACGATCGCGCCGCCGCGCAGCGCGACGTCGCCGCCCACGCCATTGGCCCGCACGACGTCGTCATCGGCATCGCCGCCAGCGGATCGACGCCCTACACCACGACGGTCATTGCGGACTCCGCCGGGCGCGGCGCGCTCACCATCGGCATCGCCAGCAGCCCCGGCAGCACCCTGCTCGCCGCGGCGGCGCATCCGATCCTGGTCGAGACCGGCGCCGAAGCGATCGCCGGCTCGACGCGCCTGAAGGCCGGCACGGCGCAGAAAGTTGTGCTGAACCTGTTTTCCACCCTTGTCATGGTGCGCCAGGGTCGCATCCATCGCGGCCTGATGGTGGACATGAACGCGCGCAACGCCAAGCTGCGGCAGCGCGCCGTGCGCATGCTGCAAGAACTCACCGGCGCGGACGAGGAAAGCATCCACGCCGCGCTGAACGAGGCCGGCGGACACGTGAAAACCGCGGTCCTGGTGTTGCGCGGCCTCGATCGCGCCAGCGCCGAGTCGTTGCTTGCCCGCCATGCCGGCCACCTGCATGCCGCGCTCGCGGACCTCGGCGCATGAAGGCGCTGCATGCGGGCCGGCTGTTCGACGGGGCCGCGCTGTGGCCCGATCGCACGGTGTTGTTCGATGGCGCCCGCATCGCCGGGCTCGTCGCGCCCGATGCGGTGCCGCCGGGCATCGAGCGCATCGACCTGCCGCAGGATCATGTGCTGGCGCCGGGATTTTTCGACGTTCAGGTGAACGGCGGGGGCGGCATGCTGTTCAACGACGCGCCCGACGCCGCCACGTTGCGCCGGATCGCCAGCGCCCACGCGCAGGCCGGGACCACCGCCATCCTGCCCACGTTGATCAGCGGGTCGCGCCCGCAACTTCTCGCCGCGCTGACGGCGATGCGCAGCGCGCTCGCGGCCGGCGTGCCAGGCATCGCCGGACTGCATCTCGAGGGCCCGTTCATCGCCCCCGCCCGCCGCGGCATCCATCCGGCCGATGCGGTCGCCACCATCACCGACGACGACTTGGCGCTGCTGACCGAGCCATTTCCGGCGCCGCTGCTGATCACGCTCGCCCCCGATAGGGTGGGGGTCGGGCACATCCGCCGCCTTGTCTCCTCCGGTGCGATCGTCTTTGCCGGCCATACCGACGCCAGCTATGCCGCCGCCATCGCGGGGTTCGAGGCCGGCATTTCGGGAGTCACGCATCTCTACAACGCCATGTCCGGCCTGGTGGCGCGCGCGCCCGGCGTGGTCGGCGCGGCGCTGGACCGCGGCGAAGTTTTTGCGAGCATCATCGTGGACGGCCACCATTCGCACTACGCATCCGTCCGCATCGCGTTCGCCGCCAAGGGGCCGGACGCGCTGTTTTTGGTGTCGGACGCGATGGCCACCGCCGCTTCGGACAGCACCGGATTCGTCCTCAACGGCGAGCCCATCCATCTGCACGAGGGAAGGCTGGTGAACGACGCCGGCACGTTGGCCGGCGCGCACCTGACCATGGCGGATGCCGTGCGCAACGCGGTTTGCCACGCGGGGCTGCCGCTCGAGGCGGTGTTGCGGATGGCGACGCGCACACCCGCCCGCGCGATCGGGCTGGCCGACCGCGGGCGGATCGCACCGGGCTGCCTCGCCGACTTTGTTTTGCTCGATCCCGACCTGCGTGTCGCCGCGGTCTGGCAGCACGGCACGCGCCTGCGCTGATTCCGGACAGTGCCGGGTCAGCCGGAGCGGAGGTGGCGCGGTGGGAGCCACCAGGGGTGGGCGGTGCGCGCGGGCGGAGGGTCGCGGAGCCAGGGCGGCGGAGTGG
>CAYWOW010000168.1:0-6364 GCA_964459005.1 uncultured Acetobacteraceae bacterium | reverse complement strand
CTGTCCTCCGGCGTGCTCGGCGGCGAAGGCGAAGGCTCGGTGCCGATCTACGTCCAGGCGCTGCTGGAACAGACCGCCGAGAACATGGAAAACCTGCAAACCATCCTGGCGCGCGGCGAGGACGGACGGAACCAGGCCAACCAGACCGTGGTCGCACTGACCGAACGCATCGCCACCCTGTCGGAAACCATGCGGGCCAACCAGCAACTCATGCTGCACATCGCCGAGAGCCAGCAGGCCATCGCCCCCGCCCTGGCACGGCTCGGCGAACGCCGCGCCCCGGACGACGGCAACGATGAAATCGTGCGCGCCCACCTGCGCAATATCGAACTCTATCTGCAACGGCTGGTCACCGAGAGCGAACAGGGCCGGCTCCAGAGCACGGCGGAGCTGCGCAACGATATCCGCCTGCTCACCCGCACCATCGCGGCGCTGGCCGAGGAACCGCCCCGATGAGCACCCGGCCGGGCGGGGGCTGAGCCATGGCGCTGCGGCGGCGGGGCATTGGCAGCGATAGTTTGAATGCGTGGCCGGGGTATGTGGACGCGTTGTCCACCTTGCTCATGGTCATCATTTTCGTCCTGCTGGTGTTCGTGCTGGCGCAGGCGTTCCTGTCGGTGGCGTTGAGCGGGCGGGATCGGGCGCTGGACCGGCTGAACCGGCAGATGGCCGAGTTGTCCGACATGCTGTCGCTGGAGCGTGGCCAATCCGGCGAGTTGCGGGTTTCGTTGGCGCAGGCGAACCGCGACCTGCAGGCGGCGGTGGCGTCGCGCGACCAGTTGAGCCAGCAACTGGCCAGCCTGCAGGGCGCGCAGGACAGGCTCGCCGCCGACCGCGATGCGCTCAGGGCCGAACGCGACCGCCTGTCGGCGCGGCTGGCCGACGCAGCGACGCAGTTGCACGCCGCGCAGTCGCGGGCCGAGGACCTCACCGGAAAGTTGGCAGAGGCGGCCAGGACCTCCGAGGCGCAGGGCCAGGAGACGGCGGCGCAGTTGGACGCCGCGCGCCGGCAACTGGAGGAGATGAAACGCCAGATCGCCGCACTCGATCAGACCCATCAGGTCGATCAGGCGACCATCGCGGCGCGCATCTCCGACCTCGCGGCGCTGGCCGAACAGGTGCGGGCGCTGACGGCCTTGCGCGACGAGTTGGAGAAACAGGCCCGCGACGCCTCGGCGCGCGCCATCACCGAGGAACAGGCACGCGCCGCGGCGGCGGCGCAGGCGGCGGATGAGAAGCGGCTCGGCGATTCGGCGCGCGCCCAGCTGGCGCTGGTGAGCCAGCAGATCGACCAGTTGCGCGACCAGCTCGCCTCCGTGCAGAAGGCGCTCGACGCCTCCGAGGCATCCGGGCGCGACAAGGACGTGCAGATCGCCAACCTGGGCAGCCGGCTGAATGCCGCGCTCGCCCAGAAGGTCGAGGAGTTGCAGCAGTACCGCAGCGACTTCTTCGGCCGGCTGCGCCAGGTGCTGGCCAACCGGCCCGGCATCCAGGTGGTCGGCGACCGCTTCGTGTTCCAGAGCGAGGTGCTGTTCCCGGTGGGCAGCGCCGAGCTGACCAATGCCGGCGCCGACGAGATCGACAAGCTGGCCGACACGCTGAAGCAGATCGGCGCGGAGATCCCCTCGGACATCCCCTGGATCCTGCGGGTGGACGGCCACGCCGACCGCCAGCCGACCAGCGAGTACGGGCGCTGGGGCAGCAACTGGGAACTCTCGGCGGGGCGCGCCATCACCGTGGTCAAACTGCTGATCGCCGAGGGCATTCCGGCGAACCGGTTGGCCGCCACCGGGTTCGGCGACACCCAGCCGCTTGACCCGGCCAACACCCCGGAAGCCTATGCCAGGAACCGGCGCATCGAGCTCCGTCTGACCGATCGCTGACGGACCCCGGGGCCGGCGGACAAGGGAGCCCGCGCATGAGCAAGACCGTCGTCATCACCGGCGCCGCCGGCAGCATCGGGCGCAAGCTGCGCGCCCACATGGCCGGGCTGGGCTGGACGCTGCACCTGTTCGACATCGCTCCCGATGCCGGGGTTGTGACCGCCGACCTGCTGGAGGCCGAGGCCGCCTGGACCCGCGACATCGCCGGCGCCGACGCGGTGATCCACCTGGCCGCGCATCCGTGGCCGCCGGGCAGCTGGACCGAGTCGCGGATGAATATGGACATGACCGCCAACGTGCTGCGCGCGGCGCGTGAGCAGGGCGTGCCGCGGGTGATCCTGGCCAGTTCCCACTGGATCATGGTCGGCTACCGCTTCGCCGGCGTGCGGATCACCCCGGACATGGAGCCGGCTCCGCTCAATCCCTATGGTGTCTCCAAGCTGGCCGGCGAGCGCATGGGCCGCGATGCGGCGGCGCAAGGGCTGAGCGTCATCGCCTTGCGGATCGGCTGGAACCAACCCACGCCGGGCAACCTGCCCGGTCCGCACATGATCATGGGAACCTATGGCCAGCAGTTGTGGCTGTCCGACCGCGACCTCTGCCACGGCTTCGAGCGCGCGGTGCTGGCCGAGGGCGTCGGTTTCGCCGTGCTCAACCTGATGAGCGACAACCCGGGCATGATGTGGGACCTCGAGCCGACCAGACGGGTGATCGGCTACGCCCCACAAGATGGCTGGACGGCGGTGGTGGACGACGAAAAACGGCGCCAGGAGGAAATGGCGCGCCGCAGCCGCGAGCTTGCCGCGGCCCTGGAACTCAACGTCATGCAGTCCGGCTGGTGAATCAGGTCTCCAGCACCGCCGCCAGCGCGTGCAGCAGAACGTCGCGGGCGACCGGCTTGCAGATATAGGAGTCCATGCCGGCGGCCAGGCAGTCGCGCTCGGCTTCCGGCCCGACCGTCGCGGTCAGGCCGATGATGCGCCGGCGCCGGCCCGCCGGCTCGGCGGCGCGGATGGCGCGGGTGGCCTCCAGCCCGTCCATGCCGGGCATCTGCACGTCCATCAGAATGACGTCGTACTCCGCCGCGCGCGCCGCCGCGACCGCCTCGGCGCCGTCCGAGACGATGTCGATCCTTGCGCCGGCGCGGCCGAGAATGCTGCGGGTGACCAACTGGTTGGTCGGGTTGTCCTCGGCCAGCAGCACGCGCAGGCCGGCCAGCGCGCTCGCCGGCTCCTCATCGGGGAAGGCCGGCCAGAACACCGTCGGCGGCGGCGGGCCGGTCAGCATCACCGCCATCGCCCGCAGCCGCGACACCAGGATGGGCTTCAGCATGTGGGCGTCGAACTGGTCGAACCCGTCGCGGCGGGCGCCGATCCGGCCGGAGGCGCACAGCACCAGGCGCAGCCCCCCAAAGGGTTCGGCGCGGATGGCACGCGCCAGGGCGACGCCATCCATGCCGGGCATCACCCAGTCGATCAGCGCCAGGTCGTAGGGCTCGCCACGGGCGGCGGCGGCGCGCAGCAGGTCGAGCGCCTCCGGGCCGCCGCCGGCGGAATCGGCGAGCGCGCCAAGGCTTTCGAGCTGGCGGGTCAGGATTTCGCAGTTGAGCGCGAGGTCGTCCACCACCAGGCAGCGCCGGCCGCGCAGCGGCAGCGTCTCGGGCGGGGACGGTCCGTTCTGCGGACACACCACGATGGAGAAGCGGAACACGCTGCCCCCGCCCGGCCGTGGCGCGGCATCCATGGTGCCGCCCATCGCCTCGACCAGCCGGCGGCTGATCGCCAGGCCCAGACCGGTGCCGCCGTAGTGGCGGGCGAACCCGGCGTCGCCCTGCGCGAAGCGCTGAAACAGCATCGGGATGTTGGCCGGATCGACGCCGATGCCGGTATCGGACACCGCCAACTCAAGGCGCAGCTTCCCCTCGCCTTGCGGGCGGCCGTCGAGCGCGATTTCGACCCAGCCACGTTCGGTGAACTTCACCGCGTTGCCGACCACATTCAGCATGACCTGGCGGAACCGGCCGGGGTCGCCGACCACGCCAGCGGGCAGGCCGTCGCCAAACCGGCACACCAGCTCGACGCCCTTGGCGGCCGCGGCGGGGGCGAACAGCTCGGCGATGGTCGCCACCTCCTGCTCCAGCAGGAACGGGGTGGATTCCAGCTCGATCGCATTCGCCTCGATCTTGGAGAAGTCGAGGATGTCGTTCAGCACGATCAGCAGGTGTTCGGCCGAGGCCTGGATGGTGTGGGCATAACGGCGCTGCTCGGGATCGAGCCTGGTGTCCATCAGCAGCCCCGCCATGCCGATGACGCCGTTCATCGGGGTGCGGATTTCGTGGCTCATGGCGGCCAGGAATTCCTGCTTGGCGTGGTTGGCGGCGTCGGCGACGCGCGCGCTCGCGGCCAGCAGTTCGGCGTGGCGGCGCAGCGACTCGGCACGGCGGGCGAGCAGCGCCAGCGCCGCCAGCACGACCGCGCCAACCCCCGCCAGCGTGGCGCCCAGCCACGCCACCCCGCCCGGCACGGCCGCGGCGTAGGCCTCGAGCCACCGGAACAGCCCGGCCAGCGCCACCACCACGACCGTCCCGGCGCCAACGAACAGGCGGTATGCCGCAACGACCACGAGGCGCCGGGCCACGCTCACGGCTGTGTCAGGTCCCCGGAACGGCATTCGCAGCACCGCATCGACGACCCATGGTTGTTCGCCCGCGCCACGGCACTCCCCCTGCCCAACCGCTCGTGACGACGCGCAGGGTCGTGCCCGGCCGCGTCGGCATGATTCGTGTCAAAGAGAGGACATGCGGGACGGAAGTCAACGATAAACGCGTGCAAAGCCATCCGGAATTTCTACCGGAGCGGGAAAACCGGACACGGGGTCCGAACGGACAACGCCGAACTCCCTCTGCCCTTGCGGGAGGGGGAGAAAGACACCGGCAGCCCCGCATTGCGGGGACGAAAGGGTGGCGCGGGCGGGCGCGCGGGTCCATCTTTGCGGCATGGATGTGGATGCCGACGCACAGGCGCCGATCCGCGTGGCGGTGACCGATACTGGCATCGTGACGTACCTGGTCGACGCGCCCCCCGAATCGCTGCCCCCAGTGCGGCTGCGCGACATCGCGGCCGCCTGGGAATCCGCCCGCTCGGCGGCCTGCGCGGCGGCGTGGGGCAGTGCCCGGCTGTTCCGGTTCCGCCACGCCGACGGCAGCCTGACCGACCTGGCGCTGGCCGACGCCGATGCGTGCTGCTGGGCCGGGGCGGTCGACGAGACCACGGGCATGCACACAAGCTACGGCCTGTCGCTGTGCCTGCGGCTGCTGGCGCTGGTCGACCTGCTGGCGCGCGAGCGCTGGCCGGCGCCCCTGGTGCGGCTGCGGCGCGGCGGGGCCGAACTGGACCCGGCGCTGCTGCGCGCCGCCGCCATCGCCCCGCTCAACCGCGAGGCGCGCTTCGACGAAACCCATTTCCGCGCGCTGCTGACCACCCGTCTGGATGGTGCCCGGGCCGCGCCGTTTGCATCAGGAGCCTGTGCATGACCCCGCCCGCAACCAGCCGACGCGCAGCCCATCAACTGGCGGTGCTGGCCGCCCTCGCGCTGGCGGCGCTGACCGCCTGCGCCACCCCCATCGGCGGCTCCGCCAACCGGCAGGCCGCGAGCCCGAGGGCGATGGCGGCTTGCCGGGCACGGGCCGACCAAGTTTACGACGAACAGAACCGCGGCGCGGTCTATCGCGCCGACACGTTTGCCGCCAGCCAGCGCGCCGCGCCGTTCGCCGGCGCCGGCCCGGGGGCCAACCCGAGCTCCGGCCTGTCGGACCTCTATGCCCGCGACACCTTCCTGGACGACTGCCTGAACGGGGCGTCCGGCAGCGCCGACGTCAGCACCGAAACCCCGACGCCAGACGCCACGCCAACCACCGCGGCGCCCGCGCCGGCAACCCCCACAATCAAGCACTAGCCCAACGGAGCAAGCCCAGCCATGAGCAAGATCATCCGGACCGAACCCAACAAGATCCTGTCGAAAGCCGTGGAATTCCATGGCTTCGTCTATGTGCAGGGCTGCACCGCAACCAATCTGGACAAGGACATCAAGGGCCAGACCCAGGAGGCCCTGGAGACGATCGACGCGATTCTGGAGACCCACGGCACCGACAAGACGCAGCTTCTGACCGCGCAGATCTGGCTGAAGGACATCCGCGACCGCGACGCCATGAACGCGGTCTGGGCGGCCTGGCTGGCCAAGGACGGCGCGCCGGCCCGGGCCTGCGTGCAGGCGAATATGGCCGATCCGCGCCATTTGGTTGAGATCATGGTGACGGCCTGCAAGTAACGGGGTTACAAGTTTGCTGCATGGTCGGAATCGATTGTGCCTTTTCGGCCACACGCAAGCGACTTTTATGCATCAGTGCTATCACGGACGCGTTATTAGGACTGCGTTCCTGAAATTACAGTTTGTCCACAGGGCCGTTCCTGCAAACTCGCATG
>CAYWOW010000167.1:0-6370 GCA_964459005.1 uncultured Acetobacteraceae bacterium | reverse complement strand
ACGCGCCCGGCGGCGCCTTCGGCTGGATGGTGGAAGCGCGCGGCCTGCGGGTGGCAATCAACGCGCGGCTGCGCGCCCTGGCGGATGTGTCGCTGTTCGCCCCCGCCACCGCGCGGGTGGAACGGCGGGTGGACGGCGCGCTGGTGCATGTGGCGGACGGCCCGACGCTGGCCTGCCGGCTGGTGGTGGCGGCCGAGGGCCGCGCCTCGCCGCTGCGCGAGCAGGCCGGCATTCCGGTGACGCGCCTGCCGTACGGGCAAAGCGGCATCGTCTTCGCCATCGCCCATGAGCGACCGCATCACGGCGTGGCGTTGGAGCACTTCCTGCCCGGCGGCCCGTTCGCGTTGTTGCCGATGGCGCCGAACGAGGTGGCCGAGCATGTCTCCGCCATCGTCTGGACCGAACGCGAGGCGATGGCGGCGCGCATGATGGCGCTCGACGATACGGCCTTCACCCGCGCGGCGGCGCGGCGGCTGGGCGACCATCTCGGCGCCATCCGCCTGCTCGGCCGGCGCTGGTGTTATCCGCTCTCGGCGATGATCGCGCACCGTTACATCGACACGCGCCTCGCTTTGGTTGGCGATGCCGCGCACGGGGTCCATCCGATTGCCGGCCAGGGACTTAATCTCGGCTTTCGCGACATTTCCACCCTCGGCGATTTTGTCATCGCGGCGCTGGGGCGCGGCGAGGACCCGGGGGCGGAGGGGCTGCTGCGCCGCTACCAGGCGGAGCGGCGGCCGGACAATCTTCTCATGTTGGCGGCGACCGATACTTTAGACCGGCTGTTCAGCAACGATTTTCCCCCGCTTCGCCTGGCGCGCGATCTCGGGATCGCGGCGGTGCACCGGATTCCGCCGCTGAAACGGTTGTTCATGCGCCAGGCCATGGGCGCGCTGATGGCGTGAGGGGATACGTAGAGGATTCGTAGCGCGGTTGCATATCCCATCGTGTTGGGTTATTTTGCCCCATGGTCACTGTCCTGCGTGCCGACGGCCTGCGCGTGGTCATCTTCGTCGACGATCACCAACCGGCTCACGTCCACGTCTTCGGTGATGGTCACGCCAGGATCAATCTGCTCGGGGCCGACGGAACCCCCGAACTGATTTGGGCCGATGGCATGACCCGCGGCGAGGTCCGCCGCGCCGTGCGGATCGTGATCGAGCAGCAGGCGCTCCTGCTGGCCCGGTGGGAGAAAATCCATGGCTGAGTTGACTGACGCCCAGATCGACGCCGCCATCGAACGCGGCCGTACCGCACGCCTCACCGAGCCGCGCGCCCGGGCGGCTCGCTATGACGGCCGGCTCGGCCGGATCGTCGTCGAACTGACCAACGGATGCACCTTCGCCTTCCCGCCACGTCTGGCCCAGGGACTGGAGGCCGCGACCGGGGAACAGCTTGCCCAGGTCGAAATCCTCGGCGCGGGGTACGGCCTGCACTGGGAAGCGCTCGACGCCGACCTGTCGATTCCCGGCCTGCTTGCCGGGTTGTTCGGCACCAAAGCCTACATGGCCCGACAGGCCGGTCAGGCCACGTCTCCGGCCAAGGCCGCCGCGGCGCGGGCGAACGGTGCGAAGGGCGGACGACCCCGCCGATCGGCCCGGCTCTGATATCCGCCGTTCTTCCCGGTTCGGCAGGGAGGGGCCGCGGCGTCAGTCGGATCGCCGCTCAGGCACCCCGCCCCGTTGCGCCAACGCCAGCCCGGCCCCGATCAGCGCGATCCCGGCGGCGTGAAACAGCCGGAACCGCTCGCCCAGCAGCCCCACGGCCAGCAAGGTGCCAAAAACCTGCATCAGATGGATGTACTGCCCGGCCCGCGTGGGGCCGATCAGCTCCACCCCGCGGTTGTACGCCAGATAGGCCAGGAACGAGGGGAACACCGCCACGTAGGCCATCGCCGCGAACGCCGGCAGCCCCGGCACGATGTACCGCCCCGCCGCCATTTCCCACAGATAGAACGGCACCAGCACCAGCGTGCCGAGGGCGAAACTCGCCACCAGGAAGGACAGCGGATGCACCGGCGGACGGCGGCGCAACAGCGCGGTGTAGAAGGCATACGAGGCCACCGCCCCCAACACCCAGAGATCGCCCGGGTTCAAGGTCAGCGAAAGCAGCCGAGCCGCCGATCCCTCGCCGGCGATCACCGCCACCCCCGCCATCGACACCGCGATGCCCGCCGCCTCGTGCAACGCCGGGCGGACGGCGAACAGCACCGCCGCCCACAGCAGGATGAACAGCGGCGTCGCGGATTGCAGCAACACGGCGTTGAGCGCCGTGGTGGTCCGCAGCCCCGTGTAGACCATGGTGTTGAAGGCGGCGACGCCGGTCGCCGCCAGCACCAGCGTCACCACCCAGTGCTGGCGCAATGCCGGCAGGTCGCGGCGCAGATGCGGCCAGGCCAGCGGCAGGGCGATGACCAGCGCGCCCGCCCAGCGCCAGAACGCCAGCGCCACCGGCGGCACCGCGTCGCGCACCGCCCGGCCGGTGATGAAATTGCCCGACCAGAACAACGGCGGCGCCAGCATCAGCAGCCACGCGGTGCGCCACAGCCGTTCCATAGCCTTCCCCCGGAAATTCCTCAGGGCAGGGGTATCACCCCGGGCGCGCCATCGTCACGCCCGCATCGCGCCGGAGCGCCCTACTCCGCCGCCGCCTGCTGCGGCGCCACGGTGCGGCGCACCCGCACCCGCCGGATGCGGCGTGCGTCGGCCTCCAGGATGCGAAACTCGAACCCCGAGGGATGCCCGATCACCTCGCCGCGCGCCGGCACCCGGCCGGCCAGCGTGAATACCAGCCCGCCCACCGTGTTGATGTCGGCCGCGCGCTCGTCCTTGGTCAGCACCGGGCCGAGCCGCGCCTCGAACTCCTCCACGGGCAGCCGGGCGTCGAGGTCGAGCGCGCCGTCGCCGCGCTCGGTGACCATCGGTCCCGGCACCTCGTCGTGCTCGTCGGAGATGTCGCCGACGATCTCCTCGACCAGGTCCTCGATGGTCACCAGCCCGTCGATGCCGCCGTACTCGTCCACCACGAGGGCCAGGTGCATGCGCGCCTGGCGCATCTGCAACAGCAGGTCGAGCACCGGAATCTGCGGCGCCACCAGCAGCGGGCGGCGCAGGATGCCCTCCAGCTTGAAGGCCTCGGGCCGGCCGACGTAGGCAAAGACGTCCTTGATGTGGACCATGCCGACAACGTCGTCGAGCTGCTCGCGAAACACCGGCATGCGCGAATGCCCCTCACGGCGGAGCTGCTCGATCGCTTCATCGAGGGTCACGTCCACGCGCATCGCGACGATGTCGGCGCGCGGCACCATGACGTCGTCGGCGGTGGTGCCGCGCAGGCGCAGCACGTTGGCGATCAGGGCGCGTTCCTGGCGGTCGAGTTCGGGCACCTGCCCGGGTAGCTGCGGTTCCTCCGCCGCCTCCTGCACCAGCTCGGCGATCGAGGCACGCACCGAATGCTCGCCGTTGCGGCGGGTCAGCCGGGAGCGGATGCGGTTCAGCAGGCCGATGCGGGCGTGCGCGCTCATGTCCGCTTCCATGGGTTGGCCACACCCAGCCGCCGCAGGATGCGGGCTTCGGCCATTTCCATCCGGCGCGCCTCGCCGGCGCCGTGGTGGTCGTGGCCCTGCAAATGCAGCCCGCCGTGAACGATCAGGTGCGCCAGATGATGGGTGGGTTGCCGACCCGCCTGGGCCGCCTCGCGCCGCACCGCGCCGAACGCCAGCACGAGTTCTCCCGCGACCCCTGGGCCGGCCGGCTCGAAGGTCAGCACGTTGGTCGGCCGGTTGCGGCCGCGGTAGCGGGCGTTCAGCCGCTTCACCGCGTTATCGGAGGCCAGCAGCACCGTACCGGCGATGCCGGCGGCGCGGGCGGCGCGGGCGGCCATCGTCTCGGCGTTGCGGACGGCGCGGCGCCAGGCCGGGTCGTCCACGATGATCTGGATCCCCGCCGCGGCGGGGCACCGTCTACCGGAAGGGTCCATGGCTTAGCTGCCCGTCCCTTCCGAGGCGGCGGCGTGGCTCCGGCGGGCGTCCTGCTGGGCCGCGTCGCGCTGGTCGTAGGCGTCGACGATGCGCGCCACCAACGGGTGGCGCACCACGTCGCGCTTGTCGAACCGGCACACCGCGATGCCCGCGACACCTTCCAGCGTATCGAGCGCCTCCCGCAGGCCGCAGCGGGTGCCGCTGGGCAGGTCGATCTGGGTGAGGTCGCCGGTGATGACCATGTGGGTCCCCTCGCCCATGCGGGTGAGGAACATCTTCATCTGCACCGGGGTGGTATTCTGCGCCTCGTCGAGGATGACGAAGGCATGCGCCAGCGTGCGCCCGCGCATGAACGCCAGTGGCGCCACCTCGATCTCGCCCGTACCCATCCGCCTCACCACCTGTTCGCCGGGCATCATATCATGCAACGCGTCGTACAGGGGGCGCAGGTAGGGGTCCACTTTCTCCTTCAGGTCGCCGGGCAGGAAGCCCAGCCGCTCGCCGGCCTCGACCGCCGGACGCGACAGCACGATGCGCTCCACGCGGCCGGTCTGCAGCATGGCGACGGCCTGGGCGACGGCAAGATAGGTCTTGCCGGTGCCGGCCGGTCCGACGCCGAACACCATCTCGCAGCGCGCCAGCGCGTCCATGTAGGCGGCCTGGCCGGCGCTGCGCGGGCCGACCGCGCCGCGGCGGGTGCGGATGGCCGGCACGTCGGACAGCGGCAGCCTCGGGTCGTCGATCTCGCTCATGCGGATAGCGGTGTCCACGTCGCTCGCGCCGATCGGCTCGCCGTGCTCCAGCCGCCGGTACAGCGTGGTCAGTGCCAGCTGGGCGGCATCCACCCGGCCGGCATCGCCGGTGATCGCCACGCGATTGCCCCGGCAGGACAATCGCACGCCCAGCCCCTGCTCCAGCCGGACCAGATGGCGGTCATGGTCGCCCAGCAGCAGCGGCAGCAGCGCGTTGTCGGCGAAGGTGAGGGTGACGGCCCTGCCGGATGGTATGGGGCTGGCCGGGGTGCGGTCTGACGTCGGGGTCGCGACGAACTGGCTCAAGCGCAGGCTCGCTCCTGTTGTGGCAGGGTTGCGGAAAGAGAATTGGTGTGGGCGGCCGCGATCTTCACCGGGGTCTCGGTGCCGATCAGCGTTGCGGGACCGGTTATGTGCACGGGATGCAGCCAGGGCGAGCGGCCCGCCACCTGACCGGGATGGCGGCCCGGCCCGGTGAACAGCACGGGCACAGTCAGCCCGACGCAGGACTGGTTGAACGCGGCCTGCTGCGCGCGCAGCAGCGCCTGCAGCTCGTGCAGCCGGTCGTCCTTCTCGGCCTCGTCCACCTGGCCGGGGGCCGCGGCCGCCGGGGTGCCGGGCCGGGCCGAGTATTTGAAGCTGAACGCCTGGGCGAATCCGGCCCGGCGCACCAGCGCCAGCGTGGCGGCGAAGTCCGCCGCCGTCTCGCCGGGGTGGCCGACGATGAAGTCGGTGGACAGCGCCAGATCGGGCCGCGCCGCGCGCAGGCGCCCGACGATGCGCAGGTAATCGGCCGCGGTGTGGCGCCGGTTCATCGCCGCCAGCACCCGGTCGGAGCCGGACTGCACGGGCAGATGCAGGAACGGCATCAGTTGGGGAAGCTCGGCATGGGCGGCGATCAGGTCGTCGTCCATGTCGCGCGGGTGCGAGGTCATGTAGCGGATGCGCCACAACTGCGGAATTTCCGCCAGCGCGCGCACCAACCGGGCGAGCGAGGAGGGTTCGCCGTGGGCGTTAAGGCCATGCCAGGCATTCACGTTCTGGCCGAGCAGGGTGATCTCACGCGCGCCCTGCGCCACCAGCCGGCGCGCCTCGGCCAGCACGGCGGCCTGCGGGCGGCTGTGCTCGGCGCCGCGCGTGTAGGGCACCACGCAGAAGGAGCAGAACTTGTCGCAGCCCTCCTGGATGGTCAGGAAGGCGGTCAGCCCCTGCGGCGCGGCGGCGTCGGGCAGGTGGTCGAATTTGTCCTCGGTGGGGAACTCGGTGGCGATCACCGCGCCGGCGGCCCGGCTGGCGCGCGCCACCATCTCGGGCAGCCCGTGATAGGTCTGCGGTCCCAGCACGATGTCGACGAACGGCGCGCGGGCCAGGATCTGCTCGCCCTCGGCCTGGGCGACACAGCCCGCCACCGCCAGGATCATGTGCTCACCGGCCTGCTCGCGCGCGCATTTGAGCAGCCGCAGCCGGCCAAGTTCGGAAAAGACCTTCTCGGTGGCGCGGTCCCGGATATGACAGGTATTGAGGATAACCATATCGGCATCGCTTGCATCCGGCGTCGGCGCATAGCCGAGCGGAGCCAGCACATCGGCCATGCGGGCGCTGTCGTAGACGTTCATCTGACAGCCCCAGGTGATGACAT
>CAYWOW010000166.1:0-6379 GCA_964459005.1 uncultured Acetobacteraceae bacterium | reverse complement strand
CGGCGCCTGGCCGCGCGACGCGGGCCTGCGCATCGACCACGTGCTGCTGTCGCCGGACCTCGCCGAGCGCCTGACCGAGGCGGCGCCCGACCGGCGGGAACGCGGAGAAGAGAAAGCCTCGGACCACGTGCCGGTGGTCGTCGCGTTCTGAATCACGGAAGAACAAACCCGGATTTCCCGGGTGAGCGTGGATTTTCTTGTGCAACTTTGCCGAAGCCCCGCGTCGATTTCATTGTGACCAACATGACCCGGTCGGCCGAGCGGGTGGGCGCATTCTATAATCAGCGCCGCACGGCCGAGCAGCACATCAAGGAAGGCAAGAATGCCGTCACCTGGAGCCGGCTGTCCTACCACCGCTTCGTCGCGAACGCAGTGCGGCTGCAGTTGCAAGCGCTGGCTTACAACCTCGCCAACTTTCTCCGCACCCTGGCGCTACCTGAGGAGGTGAAACAGTGATCGATGACGACACTGCACAAACGGCTGGTGACGATCGACGCGAAGATGGTTCGCCATGGCCGGTCGATCTTATTCCAGATGGCCGAGGTCCTCGTGCCGCGCACACTGTTCCAGCAAATCCTGACGGCCATCGCAGCGCTGCGCCCGGCCAGCACGATGCTGAGGACCGTCGCCCATGCTGGATCGACTTTGATGTCAGCGGGAGACGTGCGTCCGCATCCGCATTCACGGACCGATTTCCCGGCGGGCTGGGGATCATCGGCCTGCCCGAAATTGCGCCGGTGCGCGTCACTGCTCTTCCACCGTTGCGGAACGGTCAAATCGCCAAGTAGGCTGCCGTCTGGATGAAAGGGGGAGCCGTTCATCTGGGGAATGTCGGTTGAGGGAGGAAGGTGTGCAGGTCAACCTTATCAACCTGGATCGTAGTCCGGAGCGCCTTGCGGAGTTCCAGCGCCGAAACTCGCATCTCACGGACGTAGTGCGATTCCCGGCCATTGATGGTCGTTCTCTTGATAGAGTAAATCTGGTTCGGGACGGAGTTATCACGGACGATCTGTCATATACACCGGGGGCTATCGGCTGTGCCATCTCGCATACCACTTTATGGCAGCTCGCCATCGAAAGGTCGAAGCCGGTCACCGTTGCGGAAGACGATGCCATCTTCTCACACACATTCGAGGCTCATGCCGAGGACATGCTCGCGAAGATGCCGGATTGGGACATCATACTCTGGGGTTGGAATTTCGACGCGTTCCTCTGGTTGAATCCCTTGCCGGGGGTGTCTGTTGCAAGGATGCAGCTTTACCAGGAGTCGCTGCGGCAGAACCTCGACACATTCCAGTGTCTTGATATGCCGTCCTGTCCCATGAAGCTGCTGCACTGCTTCGGCACCTTGTGCTACACTATCTCCCCAAAGGGTGCGCAGGAAATGCTTAAAGCATGCCTGCCGCTGTGTCGCCGTCTCATCTCATTTCCAGAATTTAACGTTACGATCGAGAACATTGGCCTGGACTACGTAATGAACGCCGTCTATCCGTCGCTCAGGTCGTTCGTGTGCATGCCACCCCTGGTGGTCTCTGAAAATCGTAAGGAGACTTCGACGGTCAGCGCACGGTGACGTGCGCGCCGTCAGGTAACTTTCTTCTCCCGCACGGCTTCGGGATAAATCTTTTAGTCAGGGTGACGGCTGTGTCGCAGTGATGGCGCCGGTGACGAAGGCCAGTTCCGCCGCCGCCGTGAGCGCGTCGGCATGCGCGTCTTCCAGTTCGGCTTGCGCCCGGGTCAGCGAGGTCTCGTCGTTGACCAGGTCGGTATACGTGCCGACGCCATGACGATAGGCGTCGAGCGCGGCATCGTAGGCGGTCCGGGCCGCGGCCACGAGCGCAACGGCGGCCTCGTGTTCGGCCAGCCCCGTGTTCACGGCGTCATAGGCGTCCGCCACCTGCTTGACGGTGACGTTCCTGGTCTGGTCGAGCTCATCATGCGCCGCCGCGACCGCCGAGCGCGCGATGCCGACCTTGGCATCGCGCGCGCCGGCATCGAACAGCGGCCAACTGAGCTGCAGCATGATATTGCCGCCCGGATCGTTGATCGAATAATACCGGCTGCCCTGGGCGCTGAGCCCGCCGATATTCTGGAAACCCTGGCCGACCAGCGCCACGGTCGGATTGTAGGCGGCGCGCGCCAGATCGAGTTTGGCCTCGGCCGCCCGCACCTTGCCCAGGGCGGCGATCACGTCGGGGCGATTGGCCATCGCGTCATCGACGAACTTGTCCACGGTTCCGGCCGGAGCAACCGGCAGCGCCTGCGATGAATTGTCCGCCACCTTGATCACCGCGCCCGGCGCCAGGCCCATGCTCGCCACCAGCGCCTGGTACGCGGAGTGTTCGGCGCCCGTGCTGCGGGCCAAATTGAACCGCGCTTCCGCGGTCTGTCGCGCGGCCTGTGCCATTTCGACGACTGTCGCGAGTCCGTTGGCGTTGCGATCCCGGACCGTGTCCTCGACGACGCGGGCGTTCCTGACCGCCTCCTCGGCGGCGCGCAGCCTGCCCCGTGCCGCGCCCAATCCGAAATAGTCGCGGCTGACCGCAAAGATCAATCTCTGGTGGGCGCCGGTAAACCCCACGTTGGCCGTGAACGATTCGGCAATCGCGGCTTTTTCGGCGCTGCTGCGCCGGCCGAAATCGAACAGCAGCCACTTGACGGTAAGTGCCGGCAGGAACTCGACCGATTGGGCGGTGAACTTCGCGCCGGGAACCAGGCTCGGCGGGATGGGCAGCGTGACATGCTGGTAGCCGGCCAGCGCCTCGGCGGAGATCTCCGGCAGATACTCGGCTTCGACCAGCCCGACGGCGAGCGCTGCCTGGCGGGCGCGTTCCCAGGCGCCGCGGGTCTCGGGATTGCTGCGCTGGGCGATGTCGATCAGTTCAGCCAGACCGTATGGCCGGTTCGGATCGACGACGGCATCGCCGGCGCGCGAGGCCGAGGCGGGCTGCGGGCCGATCGGCCCGGCCAACAGGCTGGCGGCGAGGGAACCCGTCGTGCCGGGGGAAGCCGGCGGCGGGGGCGCGATGGTCCAGCCCGCGCTCGGCTCGGGCGGGGCGCGATCGAGCGCGTCGGTCGCGCACGCCCCGAGCAGGAGCAGCGCCGCCAGGGACGCCTTGCCGAAGGCGGCGGATTGGTTACGATGCCGCATTGGCGCCGGCCTGCTCGATCTTCGACAGCAACAGCCGCCGCGCCTCGACGGCGCAGCGCAGCCCGATCGGCGATTCGGGCGTCAGCACGCCGAGCGCCGCATTCATTTCCCGCGGATCGGGAGCGGGCGGCAGCGGCTGCCCTGCCGTCATCGTTTCGGCCGAGTCGGAAAACCAGGCCGCCACCGCGGCATCCTGGGCGCGCAGAATGTCGCTGCTCGCCGCATCGGATTCATGCTCGGCAACCACGAAGACGGCGCCGGCGACCTGATCCAGATCGTCGAGGGAGGCTGGCCCGATTCTGCCGTGCGGTGCGTACGCCGGCAGCATGCTGGACTCGAACAGGGCGAGCGACATCAAATGGCGGGCCTTGGCAACCGCGCGCGCGACCGCCAGGCGCTGACCCGTGCCGTTGTACGGGACATGATGGCGCAGCAGCACGGCGGTGGCGCGCATCGCATCCGCCAAGGCCCGCCGTGCCTGCGCCGCGGCCGGTACCGGCCA
Organism: uncultured Acetobacteraceae bacterium; assembly: GCA_964459005.1. GTDB lineage: Bacteria > Pseudomonadota > Alphaproteobacteria > Acetobacterales > Acetobacteraceae > Rhodovastum. The sequence goes on along the minus strand of CAYWOW010000166.1, from coordinate 2,726 downwards.
GAACACGCTGAAGACGACCGACATCAGCACATTGCCCAGCAGCACTCCGACGACGCGGTCCCTGAACGCGGTGAGATCGAAGGCGGGTCCGTAGCCCTGGAGAATGCCAAGATAGAAGGCGAGCGCCATCTGCATGCCGGCGTACGCCAGACGTTCGCTGCCCACCGCCACCCAGGCGCATACCGCCGACATGGCCGCGATCAGAAGGCAGAGATCGCCGATGTCGGTCATCTGTGGAATCACGTAGACAATGCACAGTCCGCCGATCAACCCGCCGATGATCGCGCCGCTCAGGCGGAGTGTCAGCTTGTGCAGGGTCTCGCCAAGCGTTCCCAGCGCGACGAAGAAGCAGGTGATCAAGGCGGTCCGGATGCCCGGCCAGTCGATGCCGGTGTAGATGATATAGCTCGCCATGACGGCGATGGTCGTCTTGAGGGCGAAGCGCACGTGATCGGGATTGCTGAAGGCGTCCGGCACGAACACGGCGCGAGGCTGGCGTTCCGCTGTTGTGGGCTGGGGTTCGGTACGCTCCGCCAGTCCCGCGGCGAGCCGGCCGAGCGCCCGGTTCATCGCCACGACGACCGGACGATCTTCCGGCGTCAGACTTGCCAGGTTCGACTCCGTCAGCCCCCGGAGCGCCGAGGCCACCGGTTCGACGCCGCGGTGAAACGCCTCACGGCAAGCGTCGCAGGCCTCGGCAAGGCTTTCCCGCACCGTGGCCGCGGCGCCCGGCGACAGCAGCGTAGCCAGCGTGATCAATTCCTCGACGGTCTCGATGAGCGCCGTGTCAAGGGCCGCGTACGTCCGCAAGCCACGATTGATGAGGCTGGCGCGCTGGCGCAGGTCGATCAGTTCGAGAGCCTCGGTTCTCTCCTTGGCGAGTTCGCGCGTCGTGCCCCGACGCAGCGCGTCGGCAAGGGTCGCCAGGAGACGCAACCCGGTCTGTCGCGCCAGAGCAGCCGGATCCGGCCCGGCCAGCATGTTGACGAAAGTGGTCACCGTGTCAGGGAGCAGGGCAACAATCCAAAGCCACAGGACGAAGCGCGTCAGCTCCTCGAGATTCGGAATCACGTCGATGATCGACTGTGAGATCACCAGGACGAAGGACGCGAGGAAGAAGACGGTGCCCATCGTCATGACGCGGACAAGGAACATGCCGAGGAAGGCGGATACCGCCATCAGCGGCAGCCGAAACGCCGGTTCGCCAGCGTCGATCATGAAGAAAACGACGCTCAGAAACACCGCCAGCGTCGCGGCGATGCCGCCGACCACGCCGCTCAGCACCGCAAGCGCCTTGTCGCCGCGGCCCAGGAAGAAAACGATATAGACGGCGTATGCGGGTTCGGGGATCCGGTAAATCATCGCCGTGACCAGGACGATGAGGCAGCATGTCGTGATCCGCACGGCGGCAGCGAGACGTCCGGGGGTCGGCGCCAGCTCGTCCCGCAAGAAGGCGAGAAACCGCCACTCGGGGCTTGCGGGACTATCGAGAGTCGCCATGCCGCACGAGGATCGAGACGGTCGCGCCGATGCGCATCGCATCCGCCGGCGGGTCGTCGAGAAGGATGCGAACCGGGAAGCGCTGGGCGACGATGACCCAATGGAGTTCGCGCTCCACCTTCTCCAGGTTCGGGCCCCCGCCGTTTTCCGACCTGACTCCCCAGCCCAGACTTTCCACGTGTCCTTTCATCGGGTGACTGGCGTCCGACATCAGCCAGACCCACGCCGGATCACCGACGTGGATGGAAGGCAACTCGGTCTCGCGAAAATCGCCGACCGCGTACCATTGATCGGTCTTGATCAACGTGAAGATCGGACGGCCGGCAGCCGCGTATTCGCCTTCGGCGATCTCGAGGCTGACGACAAGCCCGTCGAAGGGCGCGCGGACCGTGCTGTTGCGCAGGTCGCGTTCGGCCAGGCCGACCGCTGCCTCGGCGGCCGCGAGCTGGGCTTGCAGGCTCTCGGTGTCGCCGATCGCCTGGCGCGCCTCCGTCGCGTGCTGGATGGCCGCCGCGAGCGCGACCTGGGCGCTCCGCTCGCTGGTCCGTGCCTCGTCGATCTGCTGGACCGTCACGTAGCCCTTGCCGAGCAGCGGCGACAATCGCGCCAGCGTGTCGCTGGCCAGCGACAGTTGCGCCCGGGCGTGCTCGATCTGGGTTGCCGCCACATCGGCGCCGGTGGTCTGCGACGCCACCCGGCGCGCCGTCAGGTCGATGTCCGCCTGCAGGGCGCGGACCTGGGCGCGTGCCTGACGGAGCCGCAATTCGAACGGCTCCGGGTCGATCAGGAACAGCCGGTCGCCCTTCCGGACCCGTTGGTTGTCGTGGATATCGAGGGCGACGATGCGGCCACTGACGTCGGGCGCGAGCGCCACCGTGTCGGCGAACAGGAAGGCATCCTGGGTTCGCGGCGCGATGCTCAGCCGATGCAGCGCGTAGGCGCCGGTTGCGATGGCCGCGGCCACGATCGCGAGCGCGATGCCCCGACCCAGCCAGATGCGCGGCGAGGTCATGCGCGCGCTCCGGCACGGCGTTCCGTCAGCTCAGCCATAACAGCCACGTCAGGAAGGAGAAAAAGACGGCCAATGCCAGAAAGACGATCAATGGCGCCGGGATGACCTTGCCGATGCCGATCGCGGCGAAGCCCCGATGGACGACGGCGGCGATGCATATCCCGGCCAGCGCGCAAAGCATCCAGGCCGGGAAGTATGATCCGAGGATATTGTA
>CAYWOW010000165.1:0-6393 GCA_964459005.1 uncultured Acetobacteraceae bacterium | reverse complement strand
TTGGCCGCGCCCTCGAGGTCGTCGTACTGGCCGGAGCGCAGGCACCACAGGAAGAACAGCAACCCCGCGCCGCCCATGACGAGGCTGAGTCCGATCAGGTAGATCATGATCGTCATGCCGACCTCGCCCGGAAACTGTTGGCCATGACCAGCAGGGACGAGCTGGACATTGCCGCCGCCGCCAGCAGGGGCGTGACCCAGCCGGCGACGGCCAGGGGGACCATCAGGGCGTTGTAGCCCAACGACATCGAAAGGTTCTGCCGCATCACCATCCGCGCCCGCCGCGCCGTGCGCAGCACCGTGGCCACCGGCGCCAGGCCACGCCCCTGGAATACCACATCCGCGACGGTCTGGCTGATATCCGCGGCGGTGGCCGGCGACATCGACACCGAGGCGGCGGCCAGCGACGGCCCGTCGTTCAGCCCGTCGCCCACCATCAGCACGCAATGTCCCTGGGCGCGCAGCGACTCGATCAGGGCCACTTTGCCGGTCGGGCCGATTTCGGCCCGCCAGTCGGCGATGCCGAGGTTTTCGGCAACCGGCTCGACCGAAGCCGCGCGGTCGCCGGAGGCCAGCAGGACGCGCAGTCCCGCCCGGCGCAGGCCGGCCACCGTGGCGACGGCGTCGGGGCGCAGACGCTCGCGAAACGCGAACAGGACCGGCTGACGGTCCGGCCGCGCCAGCCATAGCTCCGGTCCCGCGGCCGGCGGCGCCGAGGGATCGCCGGCGAAGGCGCGGGAGCCGAGGCGGATTTTTCCCAGCGCCAGGCCCTCGCCCGGACGTTCCTCGACGCCCTCGGCAGCCGGGACGGGGCCGGCGGCGGCCAGCAGCGAGCGCGACAGCGGATGGCGGCTGTTCGCCGCGAGCGATGCCGCGAGTTGCAGCGCTTCGGGCTCGCGCGAAGAATCGTCGGCCAGCGCCAGCATCGGCTCGGTCAGCGTGCCGGTCTTGTCGAACACCACCGTGTCCACCTCGGCCAGACGCTCCAGCGCGGTCGGCGATTTCAGCAGCATGCCGGCGCGGAACAGCGCCCCGGTGGCGATCACCTGCACCGCCGGCACCGCCAGCGCCAGGGCGCAGGGGCAGGTGGCGATGAGCACGGCGCAGGCGATCAGCAGCGCCGCCGAGGCCGGCACCCCCTGCACCGCCCACCACCAGACGAACGAAAGAGCGGCGCAGAGATGCACCACCGGCGCATAGAGCCGCGCCACCCGGTCGGTGAGGATGACGAAACGGCCGCGCCGCGCCTCGGCCGCCTCGATCAGCCGGACGCACTCGGCCAGCAGCGTGGCGGACCCGGTGGCGGTGGCGCGCAGCAGCAGGGTTTCGCCCTGGTTCAGCGTGCCGGCGAAGACGCGGGTGCCTGGGCCGGCCTGGATGGGCAGGCTTTCGCCGGTCACCAGGCTGGCGTCCAGCGGCGCGCTGCCGCGCTCGACCACGCCGTCCACGCCGATGCGCTCGCCCATGCCCACCAGCACGCGGGCGCCGGGGGCCACACTCTCCTGGGCGCAGCGCAGCACGCTGCCGTCGGGCTGCAGCACCGCCACGTCGGCGGCGCGGAGCGTCAGCAGTTGCTGTGCCGTGGCGCGCGCCTGGCCGCGGGCACGGTGGTCGAGCACCCGGCCGATCAGCAGGAAGAACAGCAGGGTCACGACGGAGTCGAAATAGGTGTGCAGCGCGCCCTGCATGGTCTGCCAAAGGCTCATCGCCGAGACCAGCAGCACGCCGATGCTGATCGGCACGTCCATGTTGGTGTGGCCGGCGCGCAGCGCGCCCCAGGCCGAGCGGAAGAACGGCCGGCCCGCGTAAGCCACCGCCGGCATGGCGATGAGGGCGGAAACCCAATAGAGCAGGCTGCGCGTCGCCGGACCCATGCCCTCGGTATAGCCGGCCCAGATCGCCACCGAGTTGAGCATGACGTTGGCCGCGGCGAAGCCGGCCACCGCCAGCGCGCGCAGCAACGCGCGGCCCGTGCGGTCGTCGGCGGCGGCGAGCGCGGCGGCGTCGTACGGGACCAGGCGATAGCCCAGCCGCTCCACCGCCGCGACGAAGCGCTCGGCCTCGCCGGCATCCCCGCGCCAGGCCAGCCGCAGCCGGCGCGAGGTCATGTTGACCCGGCCGGTCAGCAGGCCCTGTTCGCGCCCCAGCACCTGCTCGATCAGCCAGACGCAGGCCCCGCATTGCAGCCCGTCGACCGCCAGCGTCAGCGAGAGCGTGCCGTCGGGCTCGGGAACGATATGGCGGGCGAGGTCCCAGCGCTCGGCGGTCTCCGGCCGCGGCGCGCGGGCGGCCGGGTCGAGCACGCGCTGCGCGTAATAGCGGCCCAGCCCGAGTTCCTGGATGGTGTCGTAGGCGGCAGCGCAGCCCGGGCAACAGAAGCGCCGGCCGGCCGGTACGGGCAGGCCGCAGTGCTCGCAGGTCACCGCGCGATCAGGCGCCGCGTCGTATGATAGGTGCCGCCCTCCGCCGTCACGGTCAGGTCGATGTCCCAGGCGCCCGGCGCCAGCGCGGCGTCGGCCTCGTAGCGGCCCGGACCGGTGGCGTGGAAGGCCAGGGTCGCGGGCGCGGCGTCGCCGACCGGGCGCTCCACCGTGGCGTCGAGGCGCGCGCCGGCGAGCGGCGCGCCGGACCGGCCCATGACCGTGATCACCGGATGGGCGCCGTCGAGCGAGTCCCGCACCGTCCAGCCCAGCGCCGCCTGGCGCTCGGCCGCCACCAGCACGCGGTCGTAGCCGTTGCTGTCGTCGAAGCCGTGGGTCGTCGCCAGCCCCGGAAAAGTGCGCACCGCGGCCCAGCCCATGGCGAAATTCACCACCATGACGAAGCCGAGCCCGCCGGCGACATACCAGGGGAACCAGCGCCAGCCCATGCCGATCCGGTTCATCGTCGCGCTCCCCTTTGCATGATCAGCGGGCATTGCCACCGGGTCCCAGGAACACCGAGGCATAGCTCGTCCGCTCGCCGCTGCCGGCGTCGCGCAGCAGGAAGTCCAGCGGCTGCGAGCCGCCGGCCCCCGCGGCCGGGCGGCCGAACACCAGTATCCGGAACGTGCCGATGCTGTCGGCATCGACCGTCAGCGTCTGCGCGGGTGCGGGCGCGCCGGACTGCTCCGCCAGCGCCATCATCCCGTCCGGCAAGCCGCGCAGGGTCAGCTCGAAGGTGGCCGGCGCCTGGGTCTTGTTGGAGATTTTTACCGTGTAGCCGTTGCGGATATCGCCGTCGCGCACGCGCACGAACAGCGGCGCGCGGTCGTGTTGCACGGCCAGGTCGATGCGCGCCCGCGTCGCCAGCGCCGTGCCCATGACGACCAGCGCCACCACCATGGCGCCGAGATAGATGAAGGTCCGCGGACGCAACGGCCGGTACGGCTCGTGGCGGCCCTCGGCGCGCGCCTTCTGGCCGGCCAGCGTGTCCCAGGTGACCAGCCACTTGGGCTGGCCGGTCTTCACCATCATTTCGTTGCACGCATCGACGCACAGGCCGCAGTTGATGCACTCGAGCTGGACGCCGTCGCGGATGTCGATGCCGGTCGGGCAGGCGTGCACGCAGGCCAGGCAGTCGATGCACTGACCCAGCGCGGCGGTGGCGGGCGTGCCGTCGCGCTTGCCATGGCCGCGCGGTTCGCCGCGCCAGGGCTGGTAGGTGACGATCAGGCTCTGCTCGTCGAGCATGGCGGCCTGAAAGCGCGGCCACGGGCACATGTAGGTGCACACCTGCTCGCGCGCCCAGCCCGCCAGCAGATAGGTGGTGAAGGTGAACAGGCCGATGAAGAAATACGCCGCGGTGCCGGCCTCGCCGCGCCAGAACGCCACGGTCAGGGTGGGTGCGTCGGCGAAATACATGATCCAGGCGCCGCCGGTCCAGAACGCGATGGCGAGCCAGACCGCGTGCTTGGCCAGCTTGCGCCAGAGCCGGTCGATGGTGGCGGGGCCCTGGTCGCGGCGCATGCGCGCGTTGCGGTCGCCTTCCACCAGCCGCTCGACCCACATGAACAGATCGGTCCACACGGTCTGCGGGCAGGCATAGCCGCACCACACCCGGCCGGCCAGGCTGGTCACCAGGAACAGCCCGACCGCCGCCAGGATGAGCGCGCCGGTGAGGTAGTAGATGTCCTGTGGCCAGAACTCGATATTGAAAAAATAGAAGCGCCGGTTGGGCAGATCGAGCAGCACGGCCTGCGATACCCGGCCCGGCCCGCGGTCCCAGCGCAGCCAGGGCAGCAGGTAATAGACGGCGAGGCAGAACACCAGCACGCCCCACTTGAAGGTCCGCGCCGGCCCGTGCACCGCCTTCGGATAGACGGTGACCTGGGCGGCGTACAGCCCGGCGTGGCTTTGTTTGCCCTCGCCTGGCGTCGCCTTGCGGACCTTGTCCATGCTGGTCATGCCGGCATTCGGCTATTCGCCGCCGCCGAGCGCGTGCACGTAGAGCGCCACGCTCTTGATGGTGGCCGGGTCCAGCCCGGTGTTGTTGCCGCGCCTTTCCCAGGCCGGCATCACGCCCAGATGCGGGTTGGTGATCTGCGCCGCCACCGCCTCACGGGTATCGTCGTAGAGGTGCACGGCCGACTTCAGCGGCGGCGCGCCGACGTCGCGCTTTCCCTCGCCGTTGGCGCCGTGGCAGACCGCGCAGTTCTCGACGTACACCGCACGGCCCTGGGCGAGGTCGGCGCCTGCCGCGGCATGGCCGTACAAGGCAATCCAGACATAGTCCGTCACCGCCTCGATCTGCTCGGGCTTCAGCACGCCCAGCGCGCCGAAGGCCGGCATGGTGCTGTTGCGCATCTTTTCGTTGCCGCTGCGCACGCCGTAGGTGATGGTCTGCTGGATGTCGGCGAGCTTGCCGCCCCACAGCCAGGTGTCGTCGGCGAGGTTCGGGTAGCCGACGCGCCCCTCGCCGCCCGCCCCGTGGCAGGGCTGGCAATTGCTGGCGAAGACGGTGCGGCCGGCGGCCTCCGCCACCGCCAGCAGTTGCGGGTCCTGCTTCACCTGCTCGATCGGCGTGGACTTGATCTTGTCCATGAAGACGCCGCGCTGCGCCTCCATGCCCTTGACGTCGGCCGCCACGGTGGCGCGCGAGGACAGGCCGAGCAGGCCGTGGAAGTAGCCGGGTCCATAGGGAATCGACGGCAGCAGCACGAAGAGAACCAGCGCGATCAGGCAAGTGACCGCGAAGGTGTAGAGCCACCAACGCGGCAGCGGCGTGTTCAGTTCCTTCAGCCCGTCCCACTCGTGCCCGGTCGTGTCGCGGCCGGAGAGCGTATCCTTCTCGATCTTGGTCGGCACCCCAGGATGCTCCTTATCGGTCGTCGTCGAAGGGAATGCGGGCGTTGCGCTCCATCTCCCGTTTGCGGCTGGGCAGATAGGTGCTCACCACCACCAGCACGAAAACGATGAGGACCGGCACGATGGAGTACTGCACCAGCCACTGCATCAACGAGGCGATGTTCATGGCGCGGCCCCTACTGTTGCAGCTTTTCGACGCCGATATCGGCGAAGTCGACCATGGTGCCGAGCACCTGAAGATAGGCCACCAGCGCGTCCATTTCGGTGGGGAACCCGGGCTTGCCCGGCACCGCCACCGCCTTGGGGTAGCGCTTCAGCAGCGCGTCCTGATCGTCCTGGGCGTTCGCCTGGGCCAGCAGGTCCTTGCGCGCGTTGGCGATTTCCGCGTCGGTGTAGGGCACGCCCAGGGTCCGCTGGGCGGACATGTGGCGCTCGATTTGGTAGTAGTCGAGCCTGGTGTCGGCGAGGAAGGCGTAGCGCGGCATCAGGCTCTCCGGCACCAGCGCCTGCGGGTAGCGCAGGTGGGCGTAGTGCCAGTCGGAGGAATACCTGCCGCCGACGCGCGCCAGGTCGGGGCCGATGCGCTTGCTGCCCCACTGGAAGGGCCGGTCGTACATGCTCTCCGCGGCCAAGCTGTAGTGGCCGTACCGCTCCACCTCGTCCTTCAGCGTGCGGATCTGCTGGCTGTGGCAAAGATAGCAGCCCTCGCGGACATAGATGTTGCGGCCGGCCAGCTCGAGCGGCGAGTAGGGCCGCACGCCCTTCACGTGCTCCACCGTGGTCTCGATGGTGAACAGCGGCACGATCTCGACGATGCCGCCGACGGCCACGGTGATCACCGTCAGCACCAGCAGCAGGATCGCGTTCTTCTCGATGGTCTCGTGGCGGATCTTGAACATGCAAGTTCACTCCCCGGCCACGGCGAGACCCGCCGGCAATGCGGCCTCGCGCCGCTCGGTCGAGGGGCTGCGGACGGTCTGGATCAGGTTGTACGTCATGATGAGCATGCCGGTCAGGAACATCAGGCCGCCGAGCAGGCGGATGACGTAGTAGGGATGCACGGCGCTGACCGCTTCGGAGAACGAGTACTGCAGGAAGCCGAACTGGTC
>CAYWOW010000164.1:4799-6454 GCA_964459005.1 uncultured Acetobacteraceae bacterium | reverse complement strand
TGGGGCAGCGTCACGCTCGGGCTGGCGCTGGTGTGGTTCGCCTGGGACCTGCCGCGGCCGGAAGCGGCGCTGGACGCGGCGCGCCGGCCCAGCCTGACCCTGCAGGACCGTTCCGGACACATCTACGCCAGCTTCGGCGACGTGGTCGGCGACCCGCTGCGGTTAGCCGACATGCCGCCCTACCTGCCGGCGGCGGCGGTGGCGGTGGAGGACCGGCGGTTCTACGACCACGGCGCGCTCGACCCGATCGGCATCGCGCGGGCCATCTGGGTGGACCTGACCGCCGGACGGCTGGTGCAGGGCGGCTCGACCATCGCCCAGCAGGTGGCCAAGAACCTGTTCCTCACCAACGCCCGCACGGTCCGGCGCAAGGTGCAGGAACTGTTGCTGACGCTGTGGCTGGAGCGGACCTTCACCAAAAGGGAGATCCTGGAGATCTGGCTGAACCGCGTCTATCTGGGCTCCGGGGCCTGGGGCATGGACGCGGCGGCGCGGATCTATTTCGGCGTCTCCGCCCGCAAGGTGAGCCTGTGGCAGGCGGCGGTGCTGGCCGGGCTGCCGCGGGCGCCGTCGCGCTTCAACCCGCACGTCGATCCCGCCGCCGCCGCCGGGCGGGCGCGCGAAGTGCTGGCCGCCATGGTGGACACCGGGGTGCTGAAGCCCGAGCAGGCACAGGCCGCCGCCGCGCAGATCGCCTTCCCGCCGACGCCGTCGGTCGCCGGCTATTTCGCCGACTGGGTGGCGGAGCAGGCGCAGGCGCAACTGGAACCCGGCGCCGACGCGGTGCTGCGCACCACGCTGGATGCGCGCCTGCAATCGATCGTCGAGGCCAAACTGGCGGCGCTGCTGGACGGACCCGGCATCGCCGCCCAGGCGAGCCAGGGCGCCGTGGTGGCGCTGGACGCCGCGACCGGCGCCGTGCGCGCCATGGCGGGCGGCGCCGACTATCGCGCCAGCCCCTACAACCGCGCCGTGCTGGCCCGCCGCCAGCCCGGCTCATCGTTCAAGCCCTTCGTTTGGGCGGCCGCGCTGGAGGCCGGCGTGCGGCCCGACGATACCGTGCTGGACGCGCCGATCCGGCTGGGGAACTGGTCGCCGTCGGACTTCGAGGGGCGGTTCCGCGGCGAGGTGACGATGGAGGAAGCGCTGGCCCAGTCGCTCAACACCGTCTCGGTCCGCCTGCTGCTGCGCGTCGGCGGACCGAGCGTGGTGGTGGCGATGGCGCACCGGCTGGGCATCACCGGGAACCTGCCGAAGAACGACAGCCTCGCGCTCGGCACCGCCGAGGTGAGCCTGCTGGAGATGACCGGGGCCTATGCGACGTTCTTCAATGGCGGCAACCGGGTGATCCCCACCGGCATCGAATCCATTACCGCCGACGGACGCAGCGTGACACCGCCGCGCGCCGCGGCGCAGCGCGTGCTCGACCCCGATATCGCGGCGATGATGGCGCGCATGATGGCGGCGGTGGTCTCGCGCGGCACCGGCCGGGCGGCGGCCCTGCCGGGACGGACCGTGGCGGGCAAGACCGGCACCACCCAGGACTACCACGACGCCTGGTTCATCGGCTGGACCGGCGGCATGATCCTGGGGGTCTGGCTGGGCAACGACGACAACAAACCGATGCACGACGTGACCGGCGGCACCCTGCCGGC
>CAYWOW010000164.1:0-4699 GCA_964459005.1 uncultured Acetobacteraceae bacterium | reverse complement strand
GCCAGGGCGCGGACGGCCTCCACGGCACAGCGCGCAGCATCGAGCCGGTTCATGCCGTCGACCCGCTGCCCCAGAGCCGCCGCCACTTCGACGAAACGGTCGGGCTCGGCGAGATGGTTGAACTCCAGGGTCAACGGCAGCAGGATGGCCAGCACCACGCCGTGCGGAACATGCAGGTCCCAGCTTCCCAGCGGCATCGCCAACGCATGCGCCAGCCCCAGGCGGGTCGAATTCATGGCGATGCCGGCCATCGTGCTGGCCAGCATCATCCCGTAGCGCGATTCGATATTGCCGCCGTTCAACACGGCACTTCTGAGGTGCAGACCGATCAGCTTCACGGCATCCAGCGCCAGGGCGCGGGAAATCGGCTGGCAGGCATTGTTGGTGCAGCACTCGATGGCATGGGCCAGGGCATCCATGCCCGTCGAGGCGGTCAGCCCCGGCGGAAGATTGAGCGTCAGTTCGGGGTCGCACAGGGCGATCGTCGGGTAGATCAGATAACTGCCAATGGCGAGCTTGAGATTTCTGGCCTCGTCGGTGAAGATCGACCAGTACGTCACCTCGCTGCCGGTGCCGGCGGTGGTGGGAATGGCGATGATCGGAAGCGGCTTGTTGCGGACCTTGTTCATGCCGACGTAGTCGGTGCAGGAACCGGGATTGGTGGCCAGAGCGGCGATCGCCTTCGATGAATCGAGCGAACTTCCCCCGCCGATTCCGATGACGACGCCGGCACCCGATTGCCTCACTTCCTGGGCGGCGGCGTCGAGCAGGGTCGATGAAGAGTCGGGTTTCACCCGGTCGCAGACCTCGACCTCGATCCTGCTCTCGTTGAGCAAGGTGACGACCCGATCGAGGATGCCGGCGGCCTTGATGCCCGGATCGGTCACCAGGAATGCCTTCTGCGCCCCCAGGGCCTTCACGTGGGCAGGCAGCGTCTTCAACACCCCCGGCCCGAAGTGGATGTCAGTGGGCATGGGGAAGAAGTTGAAGGTTTGCCCGGCATTCATCTGCATGACTCTCTCCTTGCCGATCCGTCAGCGGTCGGCGGCTCACAGGAATCCGATGGAAATCCAGGGGAAGGTGGCAACGACGATGACGGCCACCAGCAGCACGCCGAGATAGGCCCAGACCCGGCCCATCGCCTCGTCGGGAGAGGCCCCGCCAATGGCGCAGGAGAAATAGTAGCCGATGCCGAAGGGCGGCGCGAACAGGCCGAGACCCATCGACAGCACGGTGACCATCGCGTACTGCACTTCATGGATGCCGATGGCGCGGGCGGCCGGGAACAGCAGCGGGCCGAGCAGCACCATGGCCGGAATGCCTTCGAGCAGCGAGCCGAGCACGGCGAATACGAGGATGGAGACAGCCATGAATCCGGCGCGGCCGCCGGGGATGTGCAGCATCATCTGCACCAGCGTCTGGCTGAACCCGGACTGCGTGATCGCCCAGGCCATGGCGGTGGCCATGCCGATGATCAGCATGATCGCCCCCGCCAGGGACGCGGTGGCGGTGAGCATCGGGTAGAGACGCCGCCCGTCGAACTGGCGGTAGACCAGAAAGCCGCAGACGAATGTATAGAGGATCCCGACGGTGGAAACCTCCGTGGCGGTGGCGACGCCTTTGACGACGGCCCCGCGGATGAGGAAGGGCAGCGCGATCGCGGGAATCGCAATGACGAAGCGGCGCAGCATGATCGCGGCGGGCGCACGCCTGGTGCCCGCATCGGCTTTGCTCGAGCGGAAATAGCAGAGTGCTCCCATCGCCACCGCGCCGACCGCAGCCGGCAGCAGGCCGCCGGTAAACAGCCCGCCGATGGACACGCCGGCGGCGACGCCAATGGTGATCAGCACCAGCGATGGCGGAATGGTCTCGCTCATCGCGCCGGAAGCGGCGAGCTGGGCAACCAGCTCGCCGGGATTGGCGCCGCGGCGCTTCATGTCGGGGAACAGGCTGGGAGCGATCGCCGCCATATCGGCCGCCTTCGCGCCGGAAATGCCAGAGACCAGGTACATCGCCGCGATCAGCACGTAGGAGAGCCCGCCGCGGACATGGCCGAGAAGAGCGACGAAGCAGTCCACCAGGGCCTTGGCCAAGCCCATCATTTCGATCAGCAGGCCGAGGAAGATGAACAGCGGCACGGCAAGCAGGATCAGCTCCGACATGCCCTCGTCCATGCGGTTGATCACGATGTACAGATCGACGTCGGTGGTGGCGCTGATATAGGCCAGCGTCGCGGCGCCGAATGCGAAGGCGATCGGCGTGCCGATGAAGACGCCGACGCTGACGAGACCAACGAAGAAAATCGCAAGGTTGATGTTGCCGAGCGGTTGCAGCACGGGCTGGGCCAGCATGATGCCGGCGCCACCGGCAACGACGAGCAGGATAGCCGCGATGATCTGCGACGGAGTGGCATCGCGCAGCAGGCGCAGCACGGCGATGCAGGCCATGAGCACGCAGCCCACCAGGATCGCCGCGACCCGGATGCCGTTGTGGATGCGCAGCGCCGGAGTGATGACGACCCACTCCTCCTGCATGTAGGTCCAGGCCGGCAACACCAGAAGCAGCAGGCAGGCGACGACGATCGCCAGGCCCAGCGCATCCAGCCAGCCGCGCAGCCCCGGCGGGGCGAAGTTCACGAAGGCGGTCAGGCGCATATGCTCGCTGCGGCGCAGCGCGATGACCGCACCGAACATCGCGAGCCACAGGAACAGCGCCGAGGCCAGTTCATCCGACCAGACCAGCGGGCGATGGAACACGTAGCGTGCCGTGACCCCGGCGGACAGCAGCACCATCTCCACGACAAGCAGCACGGCGGCGGGAGGTTCTGTCAGCAGACAGAAGACGCGGTCGAGCCGACCCGCGACACCGGGGGCGGGAAGGCTCGCCCCCGGCGCCTGCAATGTCGCGTCGCTCATGCCAGCTTCGAGGTGTATTTTTCCAGCAGGCCCCAGCATTCCGGGCCGAACTCCTTTTGCCACCTGGCGTAGAAGCCGGTCTTCTGCAGCACCTCCCGGAACGGCGCTATCTCCGGCTTGTTGAAGACCATGCCGAATTTCTCGAGTTCGTTCCTCAGGCCTTCATTGAGCTTGCGGATATCCACCCGCTGGTCGTCGGCGGCACGGTCGATATTCCGCGACACCACGTCCTGCAGGTCCTTCGGCAGCCTCTCCCAGAGGCGGAGGTTGGAGATCAGCCAGAACCCGTCCCACTGGTGGTTGGTCTCCGAAAGGTATTTCTGGACCTCGTAGAATTTCCAATTGTAGATGATGGAAAGCGGATTCTCCTGGCCATCGACCAAGCGGGTCTGCAGCGCGGAGTAGGCTTCCTTGATATTGATGCCGGTCGGCGCGCCGCCATACGCCTCGAACAGCGACACCGTGATGGGCATGACGGGGACGCGGATCTTGAAGCCCTTGAGATCGGCGGGGGTGACGATCGGACTGGCGCCCGAGGTGACCTGGCGGAAGCCGTTGTCCCAGATTTTCGGGAACACGTAGAGTCCGGCCGCTCGCATCTGTTCGCGCAGATATTTGCCGAAATCGCCGTCCATCGCGGCCCAGACCGTATCGTAATCCTTAAAGGCGAAACCGACGCCGTTAGCACCCGCCACCGGCGTGATCATCTGGATGATGAGGCCGGAGATGGGGAAGAACATGATGGCGCCGGCGCGCACCTGGCTCAGCATCTCGGTGTCGGCGCCGAGCTGGTTGTTCGGGAACAACTGAAGCGCGATGCGGCCGTTGGACTGATCGCGAATGCGGTCGATGCATTCCTGGGCGCGGATGTTGGAGGGATGGGTCAGCGGCTGGTTGGTGGCGAACTTGTAGTTGAACTCGGCGGCATCGGCCGGCCAGCGCAGGATCGCCGGCGCGGCCAGCGCGGCCGAAAGGCCGAGGGTTCCGCGAGCAAGAGTTCTGCGGCTTATGTTCATGTCCGTTCTCTCCCGTTGGTCGTGTCGGCGTCTACATGCTGTAGTTGCGCCTTGTTTTGCTGTGCGTGGGCAGGCGTGGTTCGCGCACCGGGCGATCCGCGATCGACCGGGGAAGGCCATCAACGATCGGCAGTTGCGTCGCGCTGCCGGCGGATGCGGCGGTCATGTCGCGGCTCCGGCGATGGCGGCGCGGCGGCGGTATTCGTCGCCGATGGCGAAATGCTTGCGCAGGATTGCCTCCGTAGCGGCTTCGTTGCCGGCGACGACGGCCTCGAAGACGCGCTCATGGTCCTGGGTGACACAGGCCTTGAGATCGGCGTAGCGACGCATCAGGCTGCGCCGCTCGCGATGCGAGCGATGCAGCAAGGGGGTCACGGCCCGATACAGGCACAGCAGCGTCGGCGAATGGCTGGCGCGCACCAGGGCGTCGTGAAATGCGAAGTCGGCGGCGGCACCCGCGGCTTCGTCGTCCATGGTGGCGCGGATGTCTTCGAGGGCGGCGCGCAGCCGTTCGAGGTCGGCAAGGGTGGCGCGCTTGCAGGCCAGGCGAACGGCCTGGAATTCGATGGCGAAGCGGGCTTCCATCACATCGTCGGCCATCTCCGTCTGCTGCGCCATGGCGAAGGCGAAGAACTCGCCGAGCACGGAAATGTCGGGACAACGGACGATGGTGCCGATGCCGTGCAGGATCTCGACGACGCCGATCATCGATAGCGCTCGCAACGCCTCGCGCAGCACCGGGCGGGAAACGCCGAGTTGCAGGCTGAG
>CAYWOW010000163.1:0-6463 GCA_964459005.1 uncultured Acetobacteraceae bacterium | reverse complement strand
CGCTCGAGATCGGCATCCCGGCGCAGCCAATAGGCCTTCTCCAGCCGGGTGAACGGCGCCGGCACGGCGGCCGGGCAGAGCACGGACTTGTGCAGCGCGGCCTGGTGATCGACCTCGATGCCGTCGGTCACCATCACGTCCTCCCGGCCCTGGGCGATTTCGTCGAACACGGTGACGTTGTCGGGATAGATGGTCAGCGCCGCGTGCGAGAAATTATGCCGGGCGAAATCCTCATTCGACGCGCCCGGGTTCACCACCACGCGCACCTCCGGCCGGTCGATCGCCGCGATGGAGGCATAGCGGTCGCGGTCGGCGCAGCGCACGATCGGCCGCTTGCCGTCCACGAAAGTGGTGCGGCTGAACGGCCCCAGCGCCTGGCGCGCCGGCAGGTTGGTCACGCCGCCCATGGCGATATCGAATTTACCGGCGGCAAAATCGTCGTTCAGCCTGCCCCAAGCGGTGGGCACGAATTCCACCCGCACCCCCAACGACGCCGCCAGCCGGCGCGCCATGTCGATATCGGCGCCGACATAGCTGCCGTCGGGGTTGCGAAAGGTGAACGGCTTGTAGTCGCCGGTGGTGCCGACGCGCAGCGTGCCGCGCGCGTGGATGGCGTCCAGCACCGCCTCCGCCCTGCCCAGCCCGGGCAGCAGCAATGCCAGCAGCAGCACCGCGATTCGTGTCATTGTCGCGCCCTCTCCAGGCCGGGCACAGCATGGCAACGCCGCCCCCGCGCGGCAACCGGTCATCGAACGAAAGGATAACGATCTTGCAGCAGCGCCAACTCGGCGTGGCCGGTCCGCGCGTTTCCGCCCTCGGCCTGGGCTGCATGGGCATGTCGGGCATGTATGGCCCCACCGACCGCGCCGAAAACATCGCCACCATCCACGCCGCGCTGGAGTGCGGCATCACCCTGCTCGACACCGGAGATTTCTACGGCATGGGCCACAACGAGATGCTGATCGGCGAGGCCCTGAAAGGCGGCCGGTGCGATCAGGCCCTCATCAGCGTCAAGTTCGGCGCCCTGCGCGATGCCGCCGGCAACTGGTTGGGCTATGACGCCCGGCCCCAGGCCGTGAAGAATTTTCTCGCCTATTCGCTGCAACGACTCGGCGTCGACCATATCGACATCTACCGCCCGGCGCGGCTCGACCCGGCCGTGCCGATCGAGGACACCATCGGCGCCATCGCCGACATGGTCCGAGCCGGCTACGTGCGCGCCATCGGCCTCTCGGAGGTCGGCGCCGACACCATCCGCCGCGCCGCCGCGGTGCATCCGATCTGCGACGTGCAGATCGAGTATTCCCTCATTTCGCGCGGCATCGAGGCCGCCATCCTGCCGGCCTGCCGGGCGCTCGGCATCGGCGTCACCGCCTATGGCGTGCTGTCGCGCGGCCTGATCAGCGGCCACTGGCACAGAGATTCCGCGGTCCCCGGCGACTGGCGCGCCCACGGTCCCCGTTTCCAGGGCGCCAACGCGGAGCGGAACCTGGCGCTGGTCGACGGCCTGCGGCGGGTCGCCGTGACCAAGGGCACCAGCACCGCGCAACTCGCGATCGCCTGGGTGATGGCGCAGGACGACGGCATCGTGCCGGTGATCGGCGCCCGCCGGCGCGGCCAACTGGCCGAAGCGCTCGGCGCGCTCGAGCTGCGGCTGACACCGGCCGACCTGGCCGCGATCGAACGGGCGGTGCCGAAAGGCGCCGCCGCGGGCGAACGCTACGCGCCGGCCCAGATGGCCATGCTCGACAGCGAAAGATAGCCGCCAGGGGCCGGGCTAACCCAGTTCCGACCGCACGATGGAGGCGAGTTCCTTCATGTGGAACGGTTTCTTCAGGAAGCGCTGCGGGGTGGCCTGCGGCAGGAAATAGCCCGAAATCAGCACCACCTTCACCTCGGGCCAGCGCCGCCGGATCTCGTCGGCCAGCTCCAGCCCCGACATGCCGGGCATCCGCACGTCGGTGATCACCATGGCGACACTGCGATCCCTCGCCAGCAACGGGAGGGCCTCCTCGCCGCTGGCGGCGGTCACCACGCGATAGCCGAAATCCATCAGGGTTTCGGCGAGGATCTCGCGCACCTCCTCCTCGTCATCGACGACCAGAATACGGCCGGTGTTCTGCACGACAGGCGACGGGTTGCTCATCAGGGTCAGCATCTCGTCGACTGTCCACCCTTGCGGGCAAGCGCTCGCAATCCAGGCGGGAAACTTACGTGAAACGCCGCAATCATCGGTGGAAATCACACACGGTCAGCACCCGATTGGCCTTGGCCCGGATTTGCGTCTCATTCAACACGGCGGCCTCTCCGGCTGACGATACCGTGCCGCGGCACGGCGTGTGTCCTGCTTACAGGGACCGAAGAGGGCTGGATACTCACAACTCCGTATCTCTCCGCATTTGTGATCCCGCCGACACCGCCGGCCGGCCCTCGCAGCGCCGCGCGTCCTGCGCTAGCTTGTTGCCCGCCCGATCAGGAGACCCAGATGACCCGCTTCGCGATTCCCGATATGACCTGCGAGGGCTGCGTCGGCAGCGTCACCCGCGCGGTGCAGGCGATCGATGCCACCGCCCGCGTCGCCGCCGACCTCGAGTCGCACACGGTGGACATCGACTCGCCGGTCGCCGCCGAAACGTTCGCCGCGGCGATCGCGGACGCCGGCTTCACGGTCCATCCGGCGGCCTGATGAACCCCGTCCAAGCCATCGCGGTAGCCCTGCTGCAGGGTGCGACCGAGTTGTTCCCGGTCAGCAGCCTGGGCCACGCGGTGGTGCTGCCGGCGCTGCTGCACTGGAACCTCGACCAGCGCTCGCCCGCGTTCCTGCCCTTCCTGGTGATGCTGCACACCGGCACCGCCACCGCGCTGATCGTCTATTTCTGGCGCGACTGGTGGGATCTGGTCCGCGGTCTGTTCGGCTTCGGCGACAACCAGGAGGTCAACGACGCCCGCCTGGCCTTCGTGCTGATCGTCATCGCCACCATTCCGGCCGTGATCGCCGGCTTCCTGCTGGAAAAATTCGTCCGCGGCCTGTTCGCCAGCCCGCTGGTGGCGGCGAGCTTCCTGGTGGTGAACGGCATGCTGCTGATGTTCGGCGAACGCCTGCGCTCACTCGGCAGCCGCCCGCTCGCCACGCTCACCGCGCGCGACGCGCTGATCATCGGCCTGTGGCAATGCACCGCCCTGATCCCCGGCATCTCGCGCTCCGGCGCCACCATCGTCGGCGCCCTGCTGCGCGGCATCGACCACGAGGGCAGCGCCCGGTTCTCCTTCCTCATCGCCACCCCCGTCATCATCGGCGCGACCGTGCTGGAGGTGCCGAAACTGCTGCACGAACAGATCGCCCCCGGCGTGTTCACACTGTCCGCCATCGCGGCGGTGGTGGCCGGAATC
This sequence comes from uncultured Acetobacteraceae bacterium, assembly GCA_964459005.1. Classification (GTDB taxonomy): domain Bacteria; phylum Pseudomonadota; class Alphaproteobacteria; order Acetobacterales; family Acetobacteraceae; genus Rhodovastum. The sequence goes on along the minus strand of CAYWOW010000163.1, from coordinate 3,073 downwards.
ACCGCCTGGCTGTCGACCTGGTTCCTGATGCGCTACTTCCGCGACCACAACGAATGGGCGCTGAACCCCTTCGCCTACTACTGCATCTTCTTCGGCCTCGGCGCGCTGGGCGTGCTGGTGCTGGGAGGGAAGTAAGGCCCGGGGCGCTGCCGCTGCCTTACTTCATCCCGTCACGACCCGGATCGGCTTGCCGTCGAGGTAGGCGAGGATGTTCTCGATGCTGGCGCGGTACAGATCGGCCATGTTTTCCGCGGTAACGTAGCCCAGGTGCGGGGTCAGCACCGTGTTCGGGGCGCGGCCCAGCGGATGGCCGGGCGGCAGCGGTTCGGTGTCGAACACATCGAGCCCGGCGACGATGCGGCCCTCGGTCAGCGCCGCCAGCAGCGCGGCCTGGTCCACCAGCGGGCCGCGCGAGGTGTTCACCAGGATGGCGCCCCGGCGCATGCGGGCGATCTCCGCCGTCCCCACCACGCCGCGCGTCCGTGCCGACAGGACCAGGTGGATGCTGACCGCGTCGGCGCGGGCGAACAGTTCGTCCTTGGTCACGCGTTCGGCGCCGGCCTCGCGGGCGCGTTCGTCGGTGAGGTTCTGGCTCCAGGCCACCACCTTCATGTCGAGCGCCTGCGCGTAGCGGGCCATCCGCCCGCCGATGCGGCCGAGCCCGACCAGCCCGAGCGTTCGACCCGCCAGTTCCATGCCGGAGGGCACGCCGTCCTGGAATCCGCCGGCGCGGATGGCGGCGTCGGCCTGGGGCAGCCGCCGGGCGCAGGCCAGCAGCAGCGCCAGCGCCAGTTCCGCCGTGCCGTGCGACGGCCCGGAGGTCGTGTTGCACACCAGCACGCCGCGCGCGGTGGCGGCGGCGACATCGACCGCCGCGTTGCGCGCCCCGGTGAAAGTCAGCAGCCGCAGGTCGCCGAGGCGCCGGAGGGTCGCGGCGGGCAGTGCGGTGCGCTCGCGCATGGCCAACACGATGTCGAAGCCGGCCAACGCGGCCACCAGCGCGTCGGGGTCGGGGATGGCGTGGCGGAAGAACACCACCTCGGCCCGTGCCTTCAGCGCCGACCAATCGGCCAGCCCCTCGGCGGTTCCCTGCCAGTCATCCAGTACCGCTACCCGCGCCATCGATCCGCTCCCCGGCCGTTCACGGCTTCAGTGACACCTGCTCCATGTCGAAGAACATCTGGGTCGGGCTCAGCTTGAAGCCCTCGACGTTCTTGCGGGTCGCCCGCACCAGCAGGGTCGAGTTCACGAAAACCCAAGGCGCGCCGTCGAGAATCTGCGCCTGAATCTTCTTGTACATGGCCATCCGCTTGTCGTGGTCCACCTCTAGGACGGCCGCCTTCATTTCGGCGTCGACCTGCGGGTCCTGGTAGTGCGCCGTGTCGCCTACCGGCATGCTGTAGGAACCCCAGAGCGGGGCGACGAAGTTGTCGGGGTCGCCGTTGTCGCCGCTCCAGCCCACCAGGAACAGGCCGGGGTACTTGCCCGACCGCACCGTGCCGAGGAAGGCGCCCATGTCGAGCTTGCGGATATCGACCTCGACGCCGACCTTCTTGAAGTAGCCCTGCAGGGCGACCGCGAGGTCGGGGCCGGCCGGGTTGTAGCCGCGCGGCGTGTTGTAGGTCAGCAGCTCGGCATGCAGCGGCAGTTGCACGCCGGCTTCCTTCAGCAGGGCGGCCGCCTTCTTCGGGTCATACGGGTAGCCCTTCAGCGACGGGTCATAGCCCCATTGGGCCGGCGGGATCGGCGAGGTCATGGTCACCGCCAGACCGGAATACAGCGCCTTGTTGATCGCTTCCTTGTCCACCGCGTAGTTGAGCGCCTGACGCACGCGCTTGTCGTTGAACGGCGCCACCTGGTTCGGCATCGCCATGCCGTTGACGGTCAGTCCGGGCTGGGTCAGCACCACGATATTGCGATCCGCCTTCAGCGCCGGCACCACCTGGGTCGCCACGTCGCCCATCACCTGGGTCTCGCCGCGTTGCAGCGCCAGCAGCGCGGCCTGCGCGTCCGGCATCACCTTGAAGACGAGATGCTCGACCTTCGGCTTGCCTTTCCAGTATTCCGGGTTGGCGTCCAGCGCGACCTGGTCGCGCGACTTCCATTCGCGGAAGACGAAGGGGCCGGTGCCGACCGGGTGGTTGCGGAAGTCCTTGCCCCATTTGGCGGCGGCGTCGTAGCTGACCACGCCGTTCCACACCATCGCCAGGCTGTTGAGGAACGCCGCGTTGGGTTCCTTCAGCTTGAACTGCACGGTGTCGTTGCCGAGCGCCGCATACGAGGCGACCGCGCCGAAGGTGAAGTCCTCGTACCCTTCCACCGGCCCGGTATTGTAGACCGTGTTGGGGTCGTCCTTCTTCAACTGGCGGTCGAGCGTCCTGATGTACTCCGCCGCGTTGAACGGCGTACCGTCGTGGAACTTGGCGCCGGTGCGGAGATGGAAGGTGTAGGTCAGGCCGTCCGGCGAAACCTCCCAGCTCTTGGCCAGGCCCGGCGCGACCTCGGTGGTGCCGGGCTTGTAGGCGACCAGGCTGTCGTGGACGGCCCCCATGATGAAGCCGGAGGTGTTGTTCTGGACCGCCTCGGGGTCGAAGCCGGTCGGGTCGGTGGCGATGCTGACCACCAGCGTGCCCTGGGCATGCGCCGCGGCGCAGGCGCCGAGCGCCACGCCGGCCACCAGCACGGCGCGCAACGCCCCCCGGCCCATCCGGATACCGTTGATCGGAAAGCCCATCTTCCCACCTCTTGTCGTTCGCTGTTTGCCGGCGCCTAACATGGCAGCAGCCGGACAGGAGTCCAGACCCCTTCGCTGCCCCTTGGCCTGGAAGCGCCGACGCGCTAACCGGAGGGACAACGGCAATACACCGGAGTAAGACGTCGTCATGACCCGATCCGACATCGAGCGCGTGCAAACCTACCTGCGGGGCCTGTTTGGGTGCGACCGCATCCACGTGGTGGCGCCCGCCAAGCCTGGCCTGCCCGTGGAGTTGGCCGTCGGCGACGAAGTCATCGGCACGCTCTACCAGGACCGCGAGGACGGCGAGGTGTCCTATTCGGTGCACCTGACCGTGCT
>CAYWOW010000162.1:0-6484 GCA_964459005.1 uncultured Acetobacteraceae bacterium | reverse complement strand
ATCGGGCGCCGATGCGGCGAGCGAGTTGCGCAAGGCCACCGAGGCGTTCAAGCCGGTACTGGCCGCGTCACTGAAGACCTGAAGGACCCAGCGGCGCGTGGACCCGGTGGGACACGCGCCGCGCTATTCCGCCGCGCGCGATCCTGCTTCGTACATGCCGACCAGAACCGTTCCAAGATCCGCCGCCGCCAGTTCCGGCGATGTCCGATAGCGGTAGCAGGCGACCGCCCGTTCCGCCGCCGTCCTGAACAGCGGCGGCACCGCCTCGGCGCATTCGGCCATGGCGACCGGACAGCGGTTCATGAAGCTGCAACCGCTCGCCGGTGCCGATCTGGCCGCCACCGCCTCCGCTTCGCCCGCCCAGTTGCGCTCGGTGCTCACCCGCGGGATCGACGAGATCAACAGCCGCGTGTAGGGATGCTCCGGTCGCGTCACGATCCCCTCGACGGCTCCAGCCTCCACCACTCCCGCCCGGTACATCACCAGGATGTTGTGGCTGATCTGATAGGCCGTCGCCAGATCGTGCGTGATATAGACGATGCTGATTCCCAGTTCCTCGTGCAGCGACCGCAGCGATCCCAGGATCGTCGCCCGCAGCGATGCATCGACCATCGACACCGGTTCGTCCGCGACGATCAGCTTCGGCCGCAGCAGCAACGCGCGCGCCACCATGATGCGCTGCCGTTGTCCGCCGCTGAGTTGATGCGGGAACCGTCCGAGAATCTCCTCCGGCCGCAGCCCCACCGCGCGCAACGCCGCCTCGATGAGGGTGCGCGCCTCCGCCGCGCTCCTGGCCAGGCGGAATTTGCGCACCGGCGTCGTCAGCACATGATCGACGCGATAGAATGGATTGTAGACCCCGTAAGGGTCCTGGAAAATCGCCTGGACGTCGCGGCGGAATGTCATCCGCGCCTCGCCGCTGAGCGTGCGCAGGTCCGTGTCGTGATACAGCACACGTCCCGTCGTCGGCGCCTCCAGCCCCAGCAGGATACGCGCCAACGTCGTCTTGCCGCTGCCGCTCTCGCCGACCACCGCGGTAATCGACGGCCGCGCCAGGTCGATCGTCAGCGACACGTCCCTGAGCGCGGTCAACGGCCCATAGGTCTTGCTGGCATGCTCAGCCCGCAACAGCACGGTCATGCAACAGTCTCCGCGAGATGGCAGGCTACGACGGCATTCTCGCCCATCGGCCGGAGTGCCGGCGCCTCGCTGCGGCAGCGATCGCAGGCCAGCGTACAGCGCGGATGAAAAGCGCAGCCGCTTGGCAGGTCGCGCAGCAGCGGCGCCAGCCCGGGAATACCCTGCAACCCGCCCTTGTGGTCCAGCGACGGCAGGCTGGAGATCAGCGCCCGCGTATAGGGATGCCGCGGCACCGTCACCATCCGGCCGACCGGCGCCACCTCCACCAGCCGACCCGCATACATGATACCGAGCCGGTCGACGAACTGCGCCATCAGCCCCATGTCGTGGCCCACCAGGATCACCGCGGCGCCGAGATCGCGCTGCACCCGGGCCAGAGTTTCCATGACCTGGCGCTGCACCACCACGTCCAGCGCGCTGGTCGGCTCGTCGGCGATGATCACTCGCGGGCGCAGGCAGATGGCAATGGCGATGCAGGCACGCTGCTTCATGCCGCCGCTGAGCTCATGCGGATACATCCGTGCCACCACCGGCCGCAGCCCGACCGTGGACAGCAGGTCGGCGATGCGCGCATCGAGTGCCGAGCGCGGCAGCGACACGTTGTGATCGGCCAGCGCATCCTCGATCTGCCGCCCGATGCGCATCACCGGGTTCAGCGAGTTCATCGAACCCTGCGGCACCAGCGCGATGCCGGCCAGCCGCAGCCGCCGCATTGCTTCGTCATCCAGCGCCGACAGTTCGGTTCCGTCCAGCCACACGCTGCCGCCATCGATATGCCCGGGTGGGCCGATCATCCGCAGAATTGCCAGCGCCATGGTCGACTTGCCGCAGCCGGACTCGCCGGCCAGGCCGAGCCGCTCGCCTGGCGCCAGACTGAAGCTGACACCGTCCACCGCGCGCACCAGCCCCAGCGGATGGTCAAACGACACCCGCAGATCCCTGACTTCGAGGATCGCCCCGCTCATGCCAATTTCCTCAGTCGTGGATTGGCTACTTCGTCAAGTCCCACGGTGACGAAGAACAGACCCAGGAAGACGATGACGATGATGATGATCGGCGGCACCCACCACCACCACCAGCCGTTGATCATCGCCGCGTAGAAATTCACCCAGTACAGTGTCATCCCGAGCGTCGGCGCATCCATCGGTCCCAGTCCGAGCACCTCCAGCCCGATCGAGGCCAGGATCGCCGCCGATACCGCATTCACCAGGGTCGCCGCCATGTAGGGCAGCAGGTTCGGCATCAGCTCAGCGAAGATGATCTCCGGTCCGCCCATGCCGGACATCGCGGCCACCTCGACATAGCCGCACTCGCGCATAGTCAGCACCTGCGCGCGGATCGTTCGCGTCGGCGCGAGCCAGGCCAGCGACGCGATGATCAGCGCCATCTCGTTGACGGTCAGGCTGCCCCGGATCGACACCGCGATGAGGATCAGCACCAGCAGGCTCGGCACGGTCAGGCCGATGTCGGCGATGCTGCGGATCATAGTGTCGGTCAGGCCGCGATAGAACGCCGCGGTGAATCCGAGCACGGAGCCGATGCCCACGCCGAGGAAACCGGCGATGAAGCCGATTTGCATCGTCAGCGGCGTACCGACAACCATCACCGCGAACAGATCGCGCCCGGTCCGGTCGGTACCGAACGGATAATCCCATGACGGCGGCTGCAACACCGGCACCGACAAGGCCCGCGCGTTCTCGGTATCCACCAGCAGGCTGCCGATACCGACGAACAGCACGAGCGCGAGCAGCAACAGCGTGCCGACCAGCAACGAAGTGTTCCGCGCTATGTAGCGGATCAAACCGCGCATCGTACCCTCACGCCTGTCGATAGGAAATGCGCGGGTCCATCAACGGGTAGGTGATGTCCAGCAGGAACGTCGCCAACCCCAGAGCCGCAATCACGGTGAACACGATCCCCTGGATCAGGAACTGGTCGTTCTCCTGGATCGCGTGGAAGAGCAGCGCGCCGATGCCGGGAAAGCCGAAGATCACCTCCACCAGCACCGCGCCGGACAGGATCTGGCCGAGCGCCAGCACCAGCGCCGTCGTTTGCGGCAGGATGGCGTTGCGCACGCAGTAACGCATGAACACCGTGCCCGAGCGCAACCCCTTGGCCTCGGCGAAGATCACGTAATCCTCGCCCATCGTGGTCACCATCATGCCGCGCATGGTCAAGGCCCAGCCGCCAATGGAGACCAGAATGATCGACAGCGCCGGCAGCGCCGAATGAGCGGCGACGTCGACGATGAAATCCCAGGTGAGGCCGGGTTCGGCACCCGGGCTGTAGCCGCCGAACATCGGCAGCCACTGCAGCTTGAAGGCGAATATATAGACCAGGACCAGGCCAAACAGGAAAAACGGAATGGCGCGCAGTGCCCAAAACGGGGGCATCAGATAGTGCATCCAGGTCGGCGCCCCTGGCCAGCCCAGCAGCGCGCCCAACAACGTGCCGATGGCAAACGACAGCAGCGTCGTCGTGCCCAGCAGCCCGACTGTCCAGGGCAGCGCCTCGGCGATGAGTTCCTTGACGGTACGGGGATAGCTGGAGATCGAGTAGTTCAGGTCGAAATGCGCGACATCGTACAGGTAGCTGCCGTACTGGGCCGGCAGCGACCGGTTAAGGCCGAAGCGCGCATCGTACTCTTTGACCATCTCCTCCATGCCGACCTGGACATTGCCGCCGATGGCCGCTTCGGCCAGCAGCTTGGTGCGCACGGGGTCCTGTCCCGACAGCTTCGGCAGGAAGAAGTTCAGCGTCGCCGCCACCCACACAATCAGCAGGAACACGCCGAAACGCTTGACGACATACAGGGCTTGCATACGTATCCTCGGCTCTTGTGCGTGGGCCGCGTGGTCCGGCCGGGCGCTCGCGCGCCCGGCCATACTGCATCAGACCGGCTGCAAATTCCACAACATGATCGCACAGGTGAGCGCCCAGTGCGTGTCGTTGCTGTAGGCGTTTTCCGCGGTTGGCCAGTTCTTCCAACGGGTTGTGTTGAGCGCGATGCGGTGGAAATTCTCCACCAACTGGATATCGGGCAGGTCGGGCAGCCAGATCTCCATCGCCCGCCGCCATTGCGCCGTCAGCTTCGCCACATCGGTGGGATCGGTACCATACATCTCGTCGACGATCTTGTCGTACTCGGCGTTCTTCCAGCGCGAAAAATTGGCCTGGTGGCCGCCGGGCACCGCGATGCTCGCACCCTGGTACAGCCGCAACGTGTTGTAGGGCTCGTTGATGCTGCCGCCATGGCCGTAGATGGCGCCGGTGAACTTGCCCTGCTGGAAGCGATCGTCGAAATCCGGCGGCAACGAGAAGCCGGCCTCGATGCCGTGCCGTTTCAGCACCTCGGAGAGCACCGGCCCCAGAGCGTTGCCGCTGGCACCGAAGCCGATGATGTCGATCTTGAGGCGCTCACCCTTGGCGTCGGCCCAGAACCCGGCGCTGTCCTTCTTGTAGCCCTTGCTGGCCAGCAGGGCGTCGCCCTTCGCCGGGTTCACTTCGTTCGTATTGTGTTTCGCCAGCAGGTCCTTGACCGCCTCGAAATACGGCATCAGCGGCTTGAAGGCCGGCAGCGGCAGCGGCGAGGCCTGCGATGCCCCGGCGTAGCCGACGTCGACCAGTTGCTTGCGGTCGATGTAATAGCTCACGGCCCAGCGCACGTCGCGGTCGTCGAAGGGCTTGACTTCGTTGTTGAGGTACAGCGAGAGCGGCCACCAGTCCATCACCCCGAGCGGTTCCTTGCGCCCGGCATAGGTGGTGATCTTCGGGTTCTGCGCGAACAGGGTCGGGAAAGTCAGGGGCTGAATGAGGGCGGTGCAATCGATCTGGTTGGTGATGACGGCCTGCGCCACCTGCTGCTCGGCGACGCTGGGCAGCCAGATGTTGCGCAGGATCTGCGGCAGCGGCGCCAGCCCGGCATCCGCCGCCCACCAGGTCGGCCGCCGGTCGAACACCTTCTGCTCCGCCGAGGCGGCGACCACCTGCCACGGCCCCGTGCTCACCGGCCAGCCCTTGGCCAGGTCGAAATGCTTGAAGGTCGTCCAGTCCTGCCCTTCGAAAATGTGCTTCGGCACGATGTAGACGCCGATGTCGTATTTGTAGGTCATCAGGAAGAAGAACCGCGGCGCCGGGATCACGAAATCCAACACGACGGTATTGGCGTCGGTCGCCGTCGCCTTGGCCATGGCCTGCTGCACATCGACGCCCCATTTCACCTTGGGGCCGTAATCGCGCAGCGTGTTCAGCGTGTAGGCGACGTCCTCGGCGCTGAAGGGCACGCCGTCGCTCCACTTGATGCCCGACCGCGTCTTGATGGTCAGTTGCTTGAAGTCCGGCGTGTATTTGTAGCTCTCCGCCAGCCACATATAGGTCTTGTCGGCCTGGGCGCTGTAATAGGCCAGCGGCTCGTAGATCAGCATCGCCCCGTTCTGGTGGTTGGCGCCGACGCAGTAGGCGTTCCACAGTTCGTGATCGGCCCAGCGGCCGTCGCGGCCGTTGTTCGCCACCAGCGTCATTGTCCTGTCGCGCGGCACCGCGGCCGGTTGCGCCGCGGCCGGGCCCGCGGCCCAGGGCGCCAATGTCGCCAATGCGCCAGCGGCGAGCCCGGCTTTCATGAGATCGCGACGCGCCGGCTGCGGGGCGGGAAGTTTCCTGGTCATGGGTCCTCGTACTCTCCTGATTGGGGCGATGCTCATTTCGCTGATGTCAGTGTTCGCTTGTGTCCCTCAGTATACACATGGGTTCCGGCTTGGCAAAGGTTCAATCGACCGATGCCGGGCCTTATGGCCGCCCGGTTGCGCGGCGCGGGCGGCGGAGGAGGAGGACAGGTTGGTGCGGGCTGCCGGCCGCGCGGTTTGTTGCGGTGCAGCATACCGGGCGCCAGGGCCGGGCCATCCGGCCGGGCGCGTGAGCGCCCGGCCGGCGCGTATCAGACGGGCTGCAGGTACCACATCATGATGGCACAGGTCAGATGCCAGTGCGTCGGATTGATGTAGGCGTTGTCCGCGAGCGGCCAGTTCTTCCAATTGGTGGTGTTCATGCCGATGCGGTGGATATTCTGCACCAGCTGGATATCCGGCAGTTCGGGCAGCCAGATCTCCATCGCCCGCCGCCATTGCGCCGCGAGCTTCGGCACATCGGTGGGATCGGTGATGAACATCTCGTCGACGATCTTGTCGTACTCCGCGTTCTTCCAGCGTGCGAAGTTCGCCTGGTGGCCGCCGGGCACCGCGATGCTCGCGCCCTGGTAAAGCCGCAACGTGGCATAGGGCTCGTTGATGCTGCCGCCATGGCCGTAGATCGCGCCGGTGAACTTGCCCTGCTGGAAGCGATCGTCGAA
>CAYWOW010000161.1:0-6522 GCA_964459005.1 uncultured Acetobacteraceae bacterium | reverse complement strand
CGGGGGCCGGTTGCGCCTTCGGCGACCACCCGCCATCGCCTGCCGGCGAGGACGGGAGATTCTCTCCCGCGCGGGATATTCGAACCCGGTCACCTTGCCGGATCGCGGCGGCGAGTTCAAGCAACCGTCGGGGCGCACCCGGCAGGTCCGACTTGCGTGCCGCGCTGGCCGCTGGCAGCGTTACGGCCTCAGGGCGTGCCGCGGCCGCGGTTGTAGGCGAGTTCCTCCGGCGTGAGCTGGAAGCTGACCGTGATTTTGTAGGCGGCCGCCGACTTTTCCGGGGTGACCGGGAACAGCATGGACACCTCGGGGGTGGTCACGCCGACACGGTCGGTATTGGTGGGAAATTCGGCTCGCGCGGTGAAAATTTGCTTGTCGAGGATGTTGGCGCCCTCGGATGCGGCGAGGAAATAGGGCACATCCACGGTCCGCCCGTTCATCGCCGGCCCGCGGCCAAGCGAAATCGCCACCTGCAGCTTCGCCTCGACCTTGGTGTGCGCCTTGTCGGCCCAGTGACACGTCGCCGGGACGGCGGCCAGATGGGCGTCCAGCACGAGGTCGGTGATGTCGCGGCCGGGGCCGGCGAAGCGGGTGAGGTCGGCGCCGTCCCGCAGCAGGGCAAGCTGGGGACAGGCCGGCGCGAAGACGTCGGGTTGCGAGCAGGCGCCGAGCGATCCCGCCGCGGCGGCCAGCAGCGCCAGGCTCCGTAGCCCTGGGATTGAACTCCGCGCGCACGTCCACACTCTCTCGGGCAGGTGGGCCCGGGCACTCGGCAGCGTGCGGCTGGCAGGGTCAGGTAAGGGCATCCGCGACTCCAAGATAAAGGGCAGGCATTTGTCCGACGAACCAATCACGACCATAGTGGGACGACCTGACGCCACGGACAACATGCCCGAAGCCTTCTCCGACAAGCCACCGCTGCGCATCCTGCTGGCCGCTCCGCGCGGCTTCTGCGCCGGTGTGGACCGGGCCATCCGCGTCGTCGAGGAGGCGTTGCGCCGTTATGGCGCCCCTGTCTACGTCCGCCATGAGATCGTGCACAACCGTACCGTGGTCGAGCGACTCGAGGCCAAGGGCGCGGTGTTCGTCGATGAGCTCACCGGGGTGCCCGATGGCGGGCACGTGGTGTTCTCGGCGCACGGCGTGCCGAAATCGGTGCCCGACGAGGCGCGCCGGCGGGCACTGCTGTATGTCGACGCCACCTGCCCGCTGGTGTCCAAGGTGCATCGGGAGGCCGAGCGGCATTTTTCCGCCGCCCGCCACGTTCTGATGATCGGCCATGCCGGCCACCCGGAGGTGGAAGGCACGATGGGCCAGCTGCCGGCGGGCGCGATAACCCTGGTGCAGGACGCCGACGAAGCGCGCGCGGTGCGCCCGCCGCCGGGCAACCTGGCTTTCATCACCCAGACCACGCTGTCGGTGGACGACACCGCCGAAATCGTGGCGGTGCTGCGCGAACGCTTCCCCGCCATCAGCGGACCGAAGCATGAAGACATCTGCTACGCCACCACCAACCGTCAGGCGGCGGTGAAGGCGATTGCTTCCGGCACCGACCTGGTGCTGGTGATCGGCAGCCCGAACTCGTCCAACTCGCAGCGGTTGCGCGAGGTCGCCGAACGCTCCGGCGCGCGCCGCGCGCTGCTGCTGCCGCGACCGGAAATGCTGGACTGGACGGTGCTCAACGGTGTCGAGGTGCTGGGCGTCAGCGCCGGTGCGTCGGCCCCGGAGGAACTGGTCGGGGAGCTGCTGCGGCTGCTCGCCAGCCGCTACGCCCTGGCCGTCGAGGAGCGGCGCGTGGTGGACGAGGACGTCGTGTTCCGGTTGCCTGCGCCGCTGGCGTGAGCTAGGCGGAACTGTTCATTCCGGGATTCGCTTGACCATGGCCGTCTACACCGAGGTTTCCGACGACGCGCTTGTCACCTTCCTGGCCGACTACGACATCGGCGACCTGGTGGCCTTCCGGGGCATCGCGGAAGGCGTGGAAAACAGCAATTTCTCCCTCAAGACCACGCGCGGCGATTTTATCCTCACGCTGTACGAGAAGCGGGTCGATCCGGCCGACCTGCCCTGGTTCCTGGGGCTGATGGAGCATCTGGCCGAGCATGGCATCACCTGCCCGCGGCCGGTGGCGGGGCGCGACGGCGTGGCACTGCGGCGGATCAGCGGGCGGCACGCCGCCATCACTACGTTCCTGCCCGGCGTGTGGCCGCGGCGGGTGCGGCCGGAACATTGCGGACCGGTGGGGACGGCGCTGGCGTCGCTCCACCTGGCCGGGGCTGGATATGCGCCGCGGCGGCGTAATGCGCTGGGGCCGGAGGGGTGGGCGCCACTGCTGGAGCGCAGCCTGGCCGGTGCCGAAGGCGTGCACCCCGGGTTGGGCGCGGACCTGCAGGCGGCGCTGGACCGCATCCTGGCCGCCTGGCCGGACGGGTTGCCGGTCGGGCACATCCATGCCGATCTGTTCCCCGACAACGTATTTTTCCTCGAACGCAAGCTGTCGGGGCTGATCGACTTCTACTTCGCCGCCACCGACATCCTGGCTTACGACCTGGCGGTATGCCTGAACGCCTGGTGCTTCGAGCCCGACCTGTCGCTGAACGTGACGCGGGCGCGCGCGATGTGCCGGGCTTATGCCGCCATCCGGCCGCTGTCGGCGGCGGAGCGCGCGGCGCTGCCGGTGCTGTGCCAGGGCGCGGCGATCCGCTTCGCGCTGACCCGGCTGTACGATTGGATCAACACGCCGGCCGGCGCGCTGGTCACCCGCAAGGACCCGATGGAATACGTCCGCCGCCTGCGTTTCCACCTGGCCGCCGCCAGCGAACATGCCTATGGCCTCTGAGGCGGCTGGGGAGCCAGCGGAGACCGAGGTCGAAATCTGGACCGATGGCGGTTGCAAGCCGAATCCGGGTCCGGGCGGCTGGGCGGCACTGCTGCGTTTCCGGGGTCGCGAGCGGGAATTGTCGGGCGCGGAACCGGCGACCACCAACAACCGCATGGAGTTGACCGCGGCGGCGGCGGCGCTGGAAGCGCTGACCCGGCCGTGCCGGGTGGTGCTGCATACTGACAGCCAATATGTCCGCAACGGCATCACGCGCTGGCACACGGGATGGGTCCGGCGGAACTGGCGCAACGCCGCCGGCGACCCGGTGGCCAACATGGATCTGTGGCAGCGCCTGCTGGCGGCGGAAAAGCGGCACGCGGTGGAATGGCTCTGGGTGCGCGGCCACTCGGGCGACGCGATGAACGAGCGCGTCGACCGGATGGCGACGGCGGCGCGGGAGGAAATACGCGACTGAGCCGCCACGATTGGCGGCGCGCCATCTGGACGCGCTCAGTGTCCGGAGTCAGGATCGGGCGATGGAAAAGGGCATCGGCATCGCCGGCATCGCCGGCCGCATGGGGCGTCTGCTCGCGGAGGAAGTCGCGGCCGCCGGAGCGACGCTGGTGGGTGGCGTCGACCGTCCCGGGGTGGCGGCGGAAGGAAAACTGTTCGCCGACATCGCGGCGCTGGCGGCGGCATCCGACGTGGTGCTGGATTTCACCCACGCCTCGACCGCTGGCGCGCATGCGAAGGCGCTGGCGGCGGCGGGCACCGCCTGGGTGCTGGGCACCACCGGCCTTTCGGCGGCCGACGAGGCGGCGGTGGCGACGACCGCGAAGCACGTGCCGGTGGTCTACGCCCCCAATTTTTCCACCGGCGTGAACCTGATGCTGGCACTCGCTGAACGCATGGCAGCTGCCCTCCCGGCCGAACAATACGACGCCGAGATCGTCGAGATGCACCATCGCCAGAAGGTCGATGCCCCGTCCGGCACCGCCATCGGCCTGGGCCGCGCGGTGGCGAAGGGACGCGGGGTCGTGCTGGAGGACGTCAAGGAAAGCGGGCGGGACGGCCATACGGGGGCACGCCGGACCGGCGCCATCGGCTTCGCCGCGCTGCGCGGCGGCCAGGTGGTGGGCGAACATACGCTGCTGTTCGCCGCCGGAACCGAGCACATCGCGCTGACCCATCGCGCCTTCGACCGCCGCGCCTTTGCCGCCGGGGCGGTGCGCGCGGCGCTGTGGGTACGCGGGCGGCCACCCGGGCTCTATTCCGTGATGGATGTGCTGGGCATGGGCTCCGGACACTGAGCCGGCGGCCCGCCAACGGACGGCGCGATCGCCCGGTATCACGTTGGTAATACGTGTAATCAAGATGACGCAGACTTGACCCCCCCTTCCCTTTCGTTCAAACACCCGGCCCAGCCAACCGGCCGGCGACGGCCGTCCTGCCATCCTCGGCCTCACGGGAATATCCATGCGCGACAAAGGCGAATTTCTGTTCACTTCCGAGTCGGTCTCGGAAGGGCATCCCGACAAGGTCGCTGATCGGCTCAGCGACACCGTGCTGGACGCGTTCCTGACCGCCGATCCCTATTCGCGCGTCGCCTGCGAAACGCTGGTGACCACCAACCGGGTGGTGATGGCGGGTGAGACCCGTGGGCCGGCCTCGGTGACCCACGAGTACCTGACCGAACTCGCCAGGATGGCGATCAAGGACATCGGCTACGAGCAGGAGGGTTTCCACTGGCGGACCGCCGATATCGCGGTGCACCTGCACGCGCAGTCGCCGGATATCGCGCTGGGCGTCGACTCGGCCGGCAACAAGGACGAGGGCGCCGGCGACCAGGGCATCATGTTCGGTTACGCCTGCACCGAGACACCGACGCTGATGCCGGCGCCGATCTACTATGCCCACGAACTGCTGCGCATCATCCGCGACCTGCGGCGCGCCGGCGACCCGGCCGTGGCCGGGCTGCTGCCCGACGCCAAGAGCCAGGTGACGCTCCGCTACGTGGATGGCAGGCCGGTCGGCGCCACCAGCGTGGTGATCTCGACCCAGCACGAGGATGCCCTGGAGCAGGCGCAGATCAAGCAGCTTCTGGTGCCACTGATCGAGCGCGTGCTGCCGCACGGGTGGATGCCGCCCGCTCGCGACATCTATATCAATCCGACCGGCAAATTCGTGATCGGCGGACCCGACGGCGACTGCGGCCTGACCGGCCGCAAGATCATTGTCGACACCTATGGCGGCGCCTCGCCGCATGGCGGCGGCGCGTTCAGCGGCAAGGACCCCAGCAAGGTGGACCGCAGCGCCGCCTATGTCTGCCGCTACCTGGCCAAGAACGTGGTGGCCGCGGGACTGGCGGAACGTTGCACGATACAGATCAGCTACGCCATCGGCGTGTCGCACCCGCTGTCCGTGTACGTCGAGTTGTACGGCAACCCGTACGAAGTGAACGAGGTGGCGCTGGAGAAGACGCTGCGCCAACTGGTCAACCTGACGCCGCGCGGCATTCGCGAGCACCTCCACCTGAACCGGCCGATCTATGTGCCGACGTCGGCGTACGGCCATTTCGGTCGTGAGCCGGACGCCCAGCTTGGCACCTTCACCTGGGAGAAGACGGATCTGGTGCCGGCGCTAAAATCCGCTTTCGGGCGCTGAGCGACGGGCGGCAACTGAAGCCGCCGCCGGACCGTCTGTACGGCCGCGCCCGCGGCCACCGGCTACGGCCGCGCCAGGAGCTTCTGCTGGAAGCGACGCTGCCGCGCCTGCGTTTTGACGTGGCTTGCGCGGCCGATCCCCTTGCCGCCTTTACGCCGCATCCGGCCGAACTTTGGCTGGAAGTGGGGTTCGGCGGCGGCGAGCATGCGCTGGCGCAGGTCGCGATGCACCCCGAGGCCGGACTGATCGCCTGCGAGGTGTTCGTCAACGGGTTGTGCTCGCTGCTGTCCCGGGTGGTGCCGGAGGGCGGCGAGGCGGTGGCGCCGCTGCCCGCCAATCTGCGCATCTGGGACCAGGACGCCCGCACGCTGATCCGGGCCTTGCCCGACGCGTGCCTGGACCGGCTGTTCCTGCTGTTCCCCGATCCCTGGCCGAAGGCGCGGCACGCCAAGCGCCGCTTCGTGCACCCGGCCCTGCTTGCCGACATCGCGCGGGTGCTGAAGCCTGGCGCGGCGTGGCGCATCGCCAGCGACGATCCGACCCATCAGGGTTGGGTAGCCGAAGTGCTGGCGGCGCAGGCGTTTTTCGATGTGCCGCAACCCGCCACCACCCGTCCCGACGGCTGGCCGCCGACCCGCTATGAGGCGAAGGCGCTGGCCGCCGGGCGAAAGCCCTTGTACTGGTCGCTGCGGCGGCTGCCTAACGCCGCCGCCAGGTGATCACCGAACTGACCGCGTAATTCCACACCAGGCTCATCACCGCCCCCGCCATCCCGGCCAGCCACCAGGTGGAGTGCACGGACGGGCCGAACAGGAACGCCGCCACCCCCACGTTGCCGATCGCGCCAACGCTGCAGACCACCGCGAAGGTCAGCAGGCCGCGCAGAAAACCCCAGCCGCGCAGCCGGTTCTCACGGAACGTGAAGGCGTTGTCGAGAACAAAATTGCCGACGATGGCACAGCCCGTGGCGATCGCCTGGGCAGTCGCGAAGCCCGGCGCGAGCAGCGTCAGGCACAGCCGCAGCACCACCAGATGGG
>CAYWOW010000160.1:0-6526 GCA_964459005.1 uncultured Acetobacteraceae bacterium | reverse complement strand
CGTAGGCCTCAATCGGCGACATCGATCGACACTTCGACCATCAGGCCGGGCTGCAGCGGGTGCTCGGGCTTGTCGATGGCGATGCGGATCGGCACGCGCTGGGTGATCTTGGTGAAGTTGCCGGAGGGGTTGGGGCTGGGCAGCAGGGCGAACTGGTTGGTCGCCGCGTTGCCGACACGCTGCACCCGGCCGTGCAGCACCAGACCCGACCAGGCATCCACCGTGACCGTCACCGGGGCGCCGACCCGCACGCGGCTGACGTCGGTTTCCTTGACGTTGGCTTCCACCCAGACGTTGTCCGGGTCGTGCATCATCATCAGCCACTGACCGGCCTGCACGTAGTCGCCCGGATGGATGAAGGTGGTGTCCACGATGCCGTCGAAGGGCGCGCGCAAGGTGCGGTCGGCGATTTCCTGGCGCACCTGACCGGCCTGGGCGGCGAGGGAATCGCGCTGGCCGCGCAGCACTTCGATCTGCTGCTCCAGCATGGGCACCTGGCCAAGCTGGGCGATCGCCAGCGTCAACGCGGCCTGACGCGATACCGTCTGCGCCTGGGCCTGGCGCAGCG
Organism: uncultured Acetobacteraceae bacterium; assembly: GCA_964459005.1. Classification (GTDB taxonomy): domain Bacteria; phylum Pseudomonadota; class Alphaproteobacteria; order Acetobacterales; family Acetobacteraceae; genus Rhodovastum. Next base: position 5,958 of record CAYWOW010000160.1, on the reverse strand, counting down.
CCGCCTCATCCTGCAACAGCGTGTTGCGGAAATGGTCCCAGTCCTGGCGGGAAACATCGCCCCGGCCGACCAACGGATCGGCACGGGCGAAGTCGGCGCGGGCGTTGTTCGCCTGATGCGTGGCCACTTCCACCGCCGCCCCGGCGGCGGCGAGCTGGGCCCGGGCATCGGCGATCTGCGCGTCGCTGGTCTGCTGGGTGGTGTCGCGCTGGATCGCGGTCTGGCGGATCTGGGCCTCGGTCGCCGCTACCTGGGCTTCGAGCGTGGCCAGCCGCAGCTTCGCGTCTCGCGTGTCCAGCTCGCCCAGTACCTGGCCCTTGGCCACGCGATCGCCCTCCATGACGGGGCGGGTCACCAGCCAGCCATCCACCCGGCTGGCGATGGTGGTGACCTCGCCGGCCACCTGGGCATCGTTCTCCTCGACATGGGTCAGCCGTTGGCGCAGCCAGTAAGCGCCGGCCAGCCCCGCAGCCAGCAGGACGAGCAGCAGTACGGCCAGGCCGAGGCGGTTCCGCACGGTCCCCAGCAGCCCGCTGCGCGAGGCGGTGCCGGGGTGGAAGAATTCCCGCGTGATCCCGCTGCTCATGGGACGGCCGCTTCGGGCGCGCGTTCCCGGGCCAGGGCGGCGCAGACCCGTTCGAAGACGCTGAGCGCGGTCGTCAGCTCCGCCTCGGTGATGTCCGCCAGAATCCGCTGCCGGATCGCGTCGGTGATGGTCTGCACCTGTTCGACCAACTGCCGGCCCCGTGGCGTGAGATGCAGCGTGTTAACGCGCCGGTCGCCACAGGGCTGGCGGGCGATCAGCCCGGCGTCGTCGAGCGCGTCGAGCACGCGGACCAGGGTGGAACTTTCGATGCCGACCGCCTTGGCCAGATCCTTCTGCCGCATCGGCTCGGTGCCGCGCGCGATGTAGAGCAGCGGCAGCCACGTCGCGTCGGACAGGCCGAACGGTTGCAACTGCTCGTCCACCACCCGGCGCCACTGCCGGGCGGTGTAGTTGAGCCGGCGGCCGAATGCCTGGCGAAGGGTGAGCGGAGGGGAGGCACCCATGAGTCCGTGGCCAGCGTAACCTGTGCGCCCGCAGATTAACTTGGATCAGAATTATGACGATCAAACTAATGAGCCGGCTGCCATGCCGGCGATGCATGGCGCGTACGCACAAACCCCCGCGCCCTGCGGCGCGGGGGTCCGGCAGGCCAAAGGAAAACGGTCAGACCGAGTAATACATCTCGAACTCGATCGGATGCGGGGTGTGCTCGAACTTGAACACCTCGCTCCACTTCAGCTCGAGATAGCTCTCGATCTGGTCGATTGCGAAGACATCGCCGGCGAGCAGGAATTCGTGGTCGGCTTCGAGCGCGCCGATTGCCTCGCGCAGGCTGCCGCACACCGTCGGGATGCCCTTCAACTCGTCCGGCGGCAGGTCGTAGAGGTCCTTGTCCATCGGGTCGCCCGGATGGATCTTGTTCCGGATGCCGTCCAGACCGGCCATCAGCATCGCCGCGAAGCCGAGATAGGGGTTAGCGGCGCCGTCGGGGAAGCGGACCTCGACACGCTTGGCCTTCGGGCTGGTCGCATACGGGATGCGGCACGACGCCGAGCGGTTGCGGGCCGAATAGGCCAGCAGCACCGGCGCCTCGAAGCCCGGGATCAGGCGCTTGTAGCTGTTGGTCGTCGGGTTGGTGAAGGCGTTCAGCGCCTTGGCGTGCTTGATGATGCCGCCGATGTAGTAAAGCGCCATTTCCGACAGGTCGGCATAGCCATTGCCGCCGAACAGCGGCTTGCCGGCTTTCCAGATCGACTGGTGGCAGTGCATGCCCGAGCCGTTGTCGCCGCTGATCGGCTTCGGCATGAACGTCGCCGTCTTGCCGTAGCTGTGGGCGACGTTGTGGACGACATACTTATAGATCTGCAACTGGTCGGCCATCGTCACCATCGAGCCGAACTTCATCGCCAGTTCGTGCTGCGAGGGCGCCACCTCGTGGTGGTGCTTCTCGACCGTCACGCCCATCTCGGCCATGGTGGACAGCATTTCGGCGCGCAGGTCGCTTTCGTTGTCCACCGGCGGCACCGGGAAATAGCCGCCCTTGACGCCGGGGCGATGGCCCATGTTGCCCTCGGGATAGTCCTTCAGGCTGGCCTGCGGGCCCTCGATGCTGTCGAGCTGGTAGGTGCCGTAGTTCGGGCCGGTGCCGTAGCGCACGCTGTCGAACACGAAGAACTCGGCCTCGGGGCCGAAATACGCGGTGTCGCCGATGCCCGACGCCTTCAGGTAGGCCTCGGCCTTCTTGGCGGTGCTGCGCGGGTCGCGATTGTAGGGCTGGCCGGTGGACGGCTCGATGATGTCGCAGAACAGGATCAGCGAGGGCTTGGCCGCGAAGGGGTCCATCACCGCGCTGGCCGGGTCCGGCATCAGGATCATGTCGGACTCGTTGATCGCCTTCCAGCCGGCGATCGAGGAGCCGTCGAACATGATGCCGTCGCGGAAAGCCTCATCGTCCATGGTGGAGACGTGCTGCGCGGTGTGCTGCCACTTGCCGCGCGGGTCGGTGAATCGCAGGTCCACATACTCGACGGAGTGTTCCTTCAGCAGGGCCATGACCTTGGCCACGCCACTGCCGGTCGCGTCGGTCGCCTTTTTCGCCATTATTTCGTCCCTTGTCCAAACGCCGCCGGGCGGCGCGGTGGAAGCCGCCCCACGCGGCTTCCGTTGGTGACCCCTTTACGGCCTTCGCATGGAGGCCGGAAGTCGCTTTCGTTGGTCGGCCGGAACTCTCGGGCCGGTTCGGTCAGATCGCATCCTCCCCACGCTCGCCGGTGCGGATGCGGATGACCTCCTCGACCGAACTGACGAAGATCTTGCCGTCACCGATCCGGCCGGTGCGGGCGGCGTTGACGATCGCCTCGACCGCACGCTCGACCACGTCGTCCTCGCAAACCACCTCGATCTTCACCTTGGGCAGGAAGTCAACGACATACTCGGCGCCCCGGTACAGCTCGGTGTGGCCCTTCTGTCGGCCAAAGCCCTTGGCCTCGACCACCGTGATGCCTTGCAGCCCGACCTCGTGCAATGCCTCCTTCACCTCGTCAAGCTTGAACGGCTTGATGATCGCCTCGATCTTCTTCATCCGCGTTCACCCGGGGATACCGGGCGCCCTCCTGAAAACCCTGCGGCGCCGCGCTGGCCGCCGCCGCGGCGCCTGGTGGAGGCGCCCCCACGACCGCCCGTCCCGCCGAGAGGAGAGCGATACGGAAGGGTTGCACGAAGCGTGCCACGCGGCAATGCACACGTTGCCGTGCGTGCGCCCGATTATGCGGCAACCAAGCCGCCCGCCTTCTGGGCTGGGCTGCCCGGTTTCGCGGCAAGACGGACAAGGCGGTGTTGAACCGGCGCCGGGGTGTGCCCATAGAATTCCGGCGTGCCCGTCCTTGCCGGCCGGACGGTGCCGCCACGATCCGGCCGGAAAGGACTGTTTGCGGTGAAGTCGCTCAACGCGTTGTTGTCTGCTACCGGCACGAACATTTTCACCACCATGTCGGTGCTGGCGGCCCGGCATGGCGCGATCAATCTCGGCCAGGGATTTCCGGACACCGAGGGGCCGGACGATGTGCTGCGGGCCGCCGCCGAGGCGCTGGCGGACGGACGCAACCAATACGCCCCGATGACCGGGGTGCCGGAACTGCGCCAGGCCGTCGCCGCCGCCAATGCCCGCTTCTATGGGTTGCAGGTGAACCCCGATACCGAGGTGGTGGTCACCTCCGGTGCCACCGAGGCGCTCGCGGTCAGCCTGATGGCGCTGCTCGACCCCGGCGACGAGGTGGTGCTGATCGAGCCGCTCTACGACACCTATCTGCCGATGGTGCGCCTGCTCGGCGCGGTGCCCAGGCTGGTGCGGTTGCAGCCGCCGGAATGGGAGTTGCCGCGCGACGAACTGGCCGCCGCCTTCGGGCCGAGGACGAAGGCGATCCTGTTCAACACGCCGATGAACCCGACGGGCAAGGTGTTTAGCGCGGCCGAGCTGGCGTTCATCGCCGATCTGCTGGTCCGCCACGACGCCTATGCGATCTGCGACGAGGTTTACGAGCACATCACCTTTCAGGGCTGGCGGCACATTCCGCTGATGACGCTGCCCGGCATGCGGGAGCGCTGCCTGCGCATCGGCAGCGCGGGCAAGACGTTTTCGCTGACCGGCTGGAAGATCGGCTACATCACGGCCTGTCCGGCGCTGGCGACGGTGGCGGCGCGGGCGCACCAGAACCTGATCTTTGCCACCGCGCCCAATTTGCAGCGCGCGGTGGCGGTGGGGCTGGCCAAGGACGACGCCTACTTCGAGGGCTTGGCGGCGGGGCTCGCCGCGAGGCGCGACCGGCTGGCCGAGGGGTTGGCGCGGATCGGCTTCGGGGTGCTGGCGGTCCAGGGCTGCTACTTCATCACCGCCGATTTTTCTCCGCTCGGCTTTGACGGCGACGATGGGGCGTTCTGCCGGCACATCACCGAACACGCCCGGGTGGCCGCGATACCGGTGACCGCGTTCTACGAGGGCGCGGCGCCGGACCACTATGTCCGTTTCGCCTTCTGCAAGCGCCCGGAGGTGCTGGATGCGGCGCTGGAACGGCTGGCGGCGCATTTCGCTGGGGCCGCCGCCCCGTTGACGGGCCGGGCGCGTTCGGCGTAGACCGCGCCTCTTCCGGGTATGGCGGGCGTAGCTCAGTTGGTAGAGCGCCAGGTTGTGGTCTTGGATGCCACGGGTTCGAGTCCCGTCGCTCGCCCCATTCCTTTGTTGTCGCCCGGTGTCGCGTCTTGCCTGCTGGCGATTCCCTGATCGAAGGACCTGGCCGATGGCTGTGATGACGGTCGCAATTGGTGGCCTGGGCGCCATCGGATTGACCGTGGCGAAGGCGCTGGACCCGGCGGAGGGGCACGGCGGCATCGCCGGGTTGCGCCTGGTGGCGGTGAGCGAGCTTGACCGGGACAAGGCGGCCGCCGGGCTGGCCGGGTTCGCGGAGCCTCCCGAGATCGTCGAGCCGGAAGAACTGGCGTCGCGCGCGGACATCGTGGTCGAGGCGCTGCCCGCCGCGGTGTTCGGGCGCATCGCGGTGCCGGCGTTGCAGGCGGGCCGGGTGTTCGTGCCCTGTTCGGTGGGGGCGCTGCTGGGCCGCATGCAACTGGTGAAGCTGGCGCAGGAAAAGGGCGCGCGCATCGTGGTGCCGACCGGCGCGCTGCTGGGCCTGGACGCCGTGCGCGCCTGCGCCGAGGGGCCGGTGGAGAGCATCACCATCGAAACGCGGAAACCGCCGCGCGGCCTGGTGGGGGCGCCCTATCTGGTGAAGCACGATATCGACGTGCTCGGCGTGACCGAACCGGTCTGCGTCTTCGAGGGCAACGCGCTGGACGCGGCGGCGGGTTTTCCGGCCAACGTGAACGTCGCCGCCGCGCTGGCGCTGGCCGGCATCGGGCCGGTGCGCACGCGGGTGAAGATCTGGGCCGACCCCGGGGTGGACCGCAACATCCACACCATCCGGGTCGAATCCGGGGCGGCGCGACTGACCATGACGGTGGAGGGGGTGCCGAGCGAGACCAACCCCCGGACGGGCAAGCTGAGCCCGCTGTCCGTCATCGCCTGCCTGCGCGGGCTGGTGGCCACGCTCAAGATCGGCAGCTAGGCCCCTGCGGCCGCAGGCTGGCGGCAGCGCCGGCGCGCGACCGGCCAACGTGTCTTTGCAGTAACGGCCATCCCTTGCCCCGCGCGACCGGGGCCCGACCGGACGGCTTCCCGGTGGGTTGGTTGCGTACGCCACCTTGCCACGCCGGCTGGCCCGTGCATCCTTCCGCTTCAGGATGGCACGCCGCGTGCTTAGACCGGATGCACCGGCCAGGCCGCGCCAATGGGGAGAGTGCAGATATGAAGCGCAGGGAATTGCTGTTGTCCGCGGGCGCCGTCGCCATGGCGGGCAGCG
>CAYWOW010000159.1:0-6541 GCA_964459005.1 uncultured Acetobacteraceae bacterium | reverse complement strand
CCTGCGACCTCGCCAATCCCGATTTTTTCGACTTCGCCCGCAGCTTCGGCGCCAACGCCTGGCGTGCCACCGACGAGGCCAGCCTGCTGGCGGCGTTGCGCGAAGCCCTGGCGGCGCGGGCGCCGGCGCTGGTGCACGTGAAGGTGGGCGAGATGCCGAGCCCGTGGGACATGCTGACGCCGCGCCGCGTGCGCGGGCAGGAGGGCTGGCGGGTGTCGCTGCCCTAGGCAGGGTTCGCTTGATCGTGACACAAAAGCGAGGGCGCTGCCCCATCGGCGCGAAGATAAGGCCAGGGCGCTGCCCTGGACCCGCAAGGGGCCGGGAGGCCCCTTGACCCCGCTACTTGCTTTCTTGGCTGCGCAGCAGCCCATAAATGACATCAACATTCGATTCTGGGCTGCTTCGCAGCCAAGAAAGTAGGACGCCTATATACTTGACTAAAGTCTAGCCAATCCACGGGATATGCGCTATTTTACCGGGAGGAGCCACAAAAGATGTTGCGTTTATTAGTTCGCTGTTATAGATATTAAGGAAAAATTTATTGTCTTCGGAAAATACCAATTCGACGTTAAAATGCTCTTTGCTTTCACTTAAGAGTTGTCTGCCGCATATGAAAACATCTTTGCCATTCGCTGAGCATGGAAAAGAGAAGTACATGGTTCTATCTTTGTCGAGATAACAGCAAGCGACAAAATATGCCTCCTTCGCTTTGCTGATGGAGGGTAGATGGTTCTTACGAAATCCATACCAAAATCTAACGTCACCAGCGCCACTATGCTGAGCGGTCGAAACATGAGCTACAAGCCCTTGGCGATTGGTATAGAGCACACTTCCAGCACGAAGCGGTTTCAGACCGCTATCTGGAAAGAAATACTGAACCGCACGCTCTCGAATCTGCCTTTGAGTACGCTCCGGTAGCTGATCTTTGTGATGCTGTTTCATGGTGGGGCCTTTCGGCTGGCGAGCGACCCGATTATGGCGACGACGTTGGATTCGCACAAGAAAATGCGAAGCCAGACATAGTGCGGTGCGGCGAGTTTTGTGCCTCAATATGGTGTCGCTTAGTCAAGTATATTGTTGCCGAAAGTAGCGGGTTCCAAGGGCCTCCGGCCCTTGGTGGGTCCAGGGCGGAGCCCTGGTGGGGCGCGGGGCAACGCCCCGCCCGTATCACGATCAGCGAATCCTGCGTAGTTCAGCGGTCCGTGCAGGAAATGCAGGGATCCACCGAGGCCTGGACGATCGACAGATCGGCGAGCGGCAGGCCGGTGATCATCGCCTGGATGGCCGGGATGTTGACGAAGGACGGGGTGCGGATCTTCACGCGCGCCGGGCCGTTACCGCCCTCGGAGGCCACATAGTAGAAAGCCTCACCGCGCGGAGCTTCGGTTCGCATCGTGGCCTCGCCGGCGGGGACGCTCGGCATGCCTTCGGTCGCCCGCAACTTGCCGGTTGGGATGGATTTGAGGGCCTCGCGCACCAGCCGGATGCTCTCCAGCATTTCCAGCGCGCGAACCACGACCCGCGCCAGCACATCGCCCTCCGGCCGGGTGACGGCGGTAAAGCCGAGGTCTGCATAGACCAGGTACGGCTGATCCTTGCGCACGTCGATATCGACGCCGGACGCGCGGGCGACGGGACCCACGACCGCCCATTCGATGGCCTGCTCACGGCTCAGGCGGCCGACGTTGCGGGTCCGTGCCAGCACCGTCGGGTTTTTGGTGAAGGTCGGGATGACGATATTCGTCATGGTTTTTTCCATCGCGTCGAGCACCGGCAGATGCGACAGCGGGTCGGCGATGTCGCGCAGCACGCCGCCGATGCAGTTCATGCCGTAGTTGACGCGGTTGCCGGAAATGGCTTCCAGCATGTCCATCACCCGCTCGCGCAGGTTGAACACCTCCATGAACAGGGAATGGAAGCCGATGTCCTCCGCGCCGACGCCGGCCCACAGCAGGTGCGAGTGCAGTCGCTCCAACTCCGCGACGATCGTGCGGATATGTGCCGCGCGCTTCGGGATTTCGATGCCGGCGATCGATTCCGCCGCCATGCAGAAGGTGCTGGCATGGGTGTTGGAGCAGATGCCGCAGACCCGCTCGATCAGCGTCACCACTTCGATCCAGTTGCGCTGCTGGGCCAGCATTTCGATGCCGCGATAGCTGAACCCGACCTCGATCGTGGCGGATTCGATGATCTCGCCCTTGCACTGCACGTTGACCTTGAAGGGCTCCTCGAGCGCGGGGTGATACGGGCCGAGGGGGAACGTGTATGCCATGGCGACCTCCTATTTTACCCGCAGCGCAGAGGTGGGCGATTTCGCCAGCGCGGCCGGCCCGCACATCGCCTCGCGCAACATGCCGTTGGCGAAACCACTGGGTTTGATCAGCGGCAGCGGATTCGGATGGCCCGGGAAATCGACCGCGAACAGATCCCTGATCTCCCGCTCCGCCCAGGCGGCGGCGCGCAGCCGACCGGCCAGCGAGGCGAGCGCCCCGTTGCGGGTTTGCGTCTTGAAGCTGATGATTATTGATTCTGATATAAAATGATAAATGATGGTGGTTTCGCCCTTCACCGACTGTGGAATGGCGGTGATCGAGCCGAGCCGGATGCCGAGTCCGGCCATCGCGTCGGCCATCGCCTCGACGTCCAGCAGCGGCCCGTCCACCCACAGGCCGCGGTTGTGAAACGTCACCGATGCCACGCCGTTGATCGATGCCAGTCGTTCGGTCAGCGGCGTCGGCGGATCAGCGGTCACGGCGCGCGCCTTCGCGTTGCGGGTTGACGCCGTCGTCGGCCAGGAAGGCGCGACGCAGCCGTTCGCTCGCCGCCCATTGCCGGCAGTCCGGGCAATAGTCCTTTTCCGGCCCGGCGGCGGCGGCCGGATACGGGATATGCGCGCGGCCGCAGCGCGTGCAGGGCTTGAGCGCGATGATGCTTTCCAGCCGCAGGCCGTCGCCGGTGTTGCTGTTCATGGTCAAGGGCACCGTCGCGGCATTGCCGATCGCCTGGGTTGGGCAATTCTGCCGGCACAGCCCGCAAAACGAACACTGGCCGATGTAGTACAGCCAGGACACCGACTTGCCCGGAACTTCCGCGAACGTGATGGCCTTCGGCGCGCAGACAAAGGCGCAGGTGCCGCACGCCGTGCAGAGGCTGGCGTCATGCGTCAAGGCGCCGCGAAACGTCGCCGGCGCCGCGGGCATGTCCGCCGGCGCGCGGGTGCGGGCGGGCCGCAGCATGTTGCGCAGGACGGTTGTCAGCATGCCCACGGCCGCAATCCTCCCTACCAGATCAGCGTTGCGGCCAGCGTCACGGCCGAGGCGAGGCCGCCCCAGACCCAATAGAACCGGAAGGCCTGCGTCAGGCGCAGCCGCCCGGTGGTGGTTGCCAGCAGCGTGATGCCGGCGAGCAGGGCAAAGCCGATCGCCAGGTAGACGATGTTCGTCAGCAACGCCCAGGCGGTCGGCGGGATGAATATCACCGCGAAGAGCTGGGTGAGCAACACGAGTTCGAGCGCATGCGACAGCTTGAAGAACGCCAGCGCGGGACCGCTGTATTCCACCAGGGCGTCGCCGACGACCTCGTGTTCCGCGTTGGCGATGGAGAACGGATTGGTCTTCAGCCGCGCCGGCAAGGCCAGCAGGAAAGTGACGCCGGCGATCACCGTGATCGGACTGAACGGAGCGCCCTGCAAGGCACGCATCTGGAAGCTGCCGTCGTGCTGCGCCATCGCGATGATCGCCACCAGGAACGGCAGGTTGTAGGCCAGCGAGAGAATCGCCTCGCGCATCGCCGCCACCTGGCCGTAGATCGAGCCGCTGACATAACCGGCCAGAACCTCGCACAGCACCGGCATCTCCAGCAGATAGAGCAGCAGGATGACGTCGCCCGGCAGCGACGGGATCGGGTTTCCCGGCAACGGCACGATGGCCAGCGCCGCCACCACCGACGCCAGCGACACCAGCGGCAGGGCGAGGAAGGCAGCCCGCGACACGCCGATCGGGATGACCATTTCCTTGCCGAGCAGCTTCATGAAGTCGAAGAACGGCTGGAAGAAGGGCGGACCCCAGCGGCCCTGCAGCCGAGCGACCAGCTTGCGGACGAACCACACTTCAATCCAGCCGAGCGGCGCCGCAACCAGCAGGCCCGGCCAGACGGCGATGGCGAAAAGATAGCGCCACAACTCGCTCATGGACGGCCGCCTAGTTGGCTCTTGGTCGTCCCGCTTTCGAGCAGCGCGGCGGCGCGGCGGATACCCTCGATGATGAGTTGCGGGCGCGGCGGGCATCCCGGCACCCAGACGTCCACCGGCACGATGGTATCGAGCGATGTCCCCAGCACGAACGGGCTGTCGGCGAAAACGTTGCCGCTGGCCGGGCAAGAGCCGATCGCCACCACCGCTTTCGGGTTGGGCACCTGGGCGTAGACGTCGAGGATCGCCTGCCGCGTCCGGACGGTCAGGGTGCCCGAAATCAGGATGATGTCGGCGTGTTTGGGCGTGCCGTGGAACTCGACGCCGATCTGCTCGACGTCATAGCGCGGGCTGAGGCACGGGGTGATTTCGATATCGCAGCCGTTGCAGGAGCCGCCGTTCAGCCGGCAGATCCAGGGGGATCGGCGCCGCGAGATGGAAATGAGCCGGTCGATGAAACTCATGGCGCGCTCCGCACCAGACTGGCCAGCGCATGGGTCGGCGGCGGCGCGGTCCGCAGCACGTCCGGGACGAAACCGAAAAGCACGGAAGCCAGCGCGAAGGTCAGCAACACTGCGGCCCCGGTCACCGGCAGGGACTTGCCGGTGTCGACGACATCGGTGGGGCCGAGCCAGGTCCGATGGATGGCGCGGGCGTAGCACAGCACCGCCATCGCCGAGGCCGCGCACATCGCGGCGACGAGCCAGGGTCCGCCGAGTTCCGCGCCGGCGAGATAGAGGCGCCAGTGGCCGAGGAAGCCGAGCGTCGGCGGGATGCCGATGAAGGCGAGCGCGCCCAGCATGAAGGCGGCACTGGCCACCGGCAGGGGCGACGACAGGCCGCGGGTTTGCAGGCTCACCGGACGGCCAAGATACCATTCCGCGGCGCCGACCGAGCCGAACAGCACGACCTTGGCGATGCCATGGCTGAGAATGCCAAACCAGGCGCCCGTCATCCCGTCGGGTCCGCCCAACACCAGCCCGAGCAGAAGATAGCCCATGTCGTCGATGGAGGAGAACGCCAGCATCGGCTTCAGCTCGGTCTGCGCCAGCGCCAGCAGGGCGGCGCCGATCAGCGACACCACCGCCACCGCGATCCAGACGGTGGAGAAGGTCTCGAAAATCCATGGCGCGGCGGCGCGCAGGGTCATCAGGTCGCAGAAGCTGCTGACGTCGATCACGCCGATGATCAGCGCCGTGGTCATCGCCGAGGAGGCGCGCGCGACCGCCGGCAGCCAGGAATAGACCGGCACCAGCGCGAGCTTGAGGGCAAAGCCGACGATCAGGAGCGCGACCGCGATTTTGCCCATCGCCCCGTCGGGCGCGGCCACTCCGGCGCCGATCAAGGCCAGGGAGATACGTGTCAGCACGATGCCGAGCGCGATCGCGGTCAGGTATTTGCGCGCCGCTTCGGTGGCCTGCGGGGTTCCCCGGCTCCAGATCAGCCCGACGGCGACGAGCTCCGCCAGATCCGCCAGCACGCTCGCCAAGCCGGGCGGCCCGGCGAGACGGCTCGCCACGACCAATGCCACGGTGGCCGCCGCGAAACCCCACCAGCGCGCGCCGCCCTGCGGAATCGCCCAGGCGTAGAGGCCCACGCCCAGCGCGGTGCAGAGGAACAGCGGGATCAGGACAGTATCCACGTCACACCAACCAGACGCCGGCCAGCACGGCGACGGTGGCAACACCGATCGCCGCCGCCGGGTGATCTTCGAACGCCGCCCGTGCCACGGCTTGCGTCTGCCCAGCGCACCGCATCAGCGAGTGCCAGATCGCCAAATAGAGCGGGTCCGGATCGAGCGCATAGACTGGATGGAACGCGGTCTCGGCGATCGCGGCGAAATCGACCGCGCCCGGCCCGTCACCCGCCGGTAGCGATTCACCGCCCGAGAACACCGAAACCCGCGCCAGGGCCGGCGCATCGGCCAGATGGTAGACCAACAGTCCCAGCACGACGGACAGCAGCACCGCCATCGCGCCGATGGTCACGCTGATGCTGCCCTTGGTCGTCAGAATGCCGAGCCAGCTCATCCCGACATCCCACTCGAAGCCCATGGCGTGCACCGCGGGCGCCACCACCGGGATCATCAGGAACTGCGGCGCCAGGCCGAAGACCACGCACAGCCCGCCCATCGCCCACATGCCCGCCAGCATGCTGGGGGATGCCTCATGGACGGTCTTTCCGATCAGCGCCGGCGACGGCTTGCCGTAGAAAGTGCTGACGGTCGCTTTCAGGAACGAAAACGCGGTGAGAATGCTGCCGGCCCAGCCGACCAGCACGACCACGATCAGCCCCTGGTCGAGCGCCGCGTTGAACAGCAGCCATTTGGCGACGAAGCCGTTGGTCAGCGGC
>CAYWOW010000158.1:0-6542 GCA_964459005.1 uncultured Acetobacteraceae bacterium | reverse complement strand
CCCTCGGCGCCGGGCGGCGAGGCCTGGCGGACCAGCATGTCGCGCGACGGCATGATCATGCCGGAAAGGAACCCCGCCGCGCCCATCACCAGCGCGAGCATGACCGGGCCGAGCGGGACCGCGCCGACCACCAGCACCAGCGCCGCGGTGAGGCCGAAACCGAGCGCCGCGACCTCGCCGTGGCGGCGCGTGTGGTCGGCCAGCACGCCGCCGGCGAGCACGCCGAAGGCGCTGGCCATCAGGAAGGCGGTGAGCGCGACATTGGCCGAGGTCAGCGTGGCGCTGAACCCTTCGGTCAGGGCCGATACGGCAAAATTGTTGATGCCGCCGGTGGACAGCGAAATCATGGCGAAAAAGAACACGAGCACGAGGATCGCCGGGCTCAGCACCGAGCGCAACCCGACCCGCGCGCCATGCCCCGGAGCCCGCCGCGCGGTGGCGAAGGCCGGCGCGGCGAGCAGCGCCGCCGCCATCACCCAGCCCAGCAGCCCCGCCGCCACGATCGCCCCGCCCATGCCGAACCGGTCGGCCAGCAGCAGCATGACAAAGGGTGCGATCGCCCCGCCGAAATAGCCGGCGAAGGTGTGCACCGAAAAAGCGCGGCCCATCCGCGTCTCGCCGATGCCGTTGGACAGCAGGGCGTAGTCGGCGGGGTGATAGACCGAATTGGCCAGGCCAAGCAGGGCGGTGGCCGCCAGCAGCACGGGGTAGGTCGGGTACAGTCCGGCCACGACGTAGGCGAAACCGCTGACCACGAGCCCCGCCACCAGCATGGTGCGTGCCCCCACCCGGTCCACCACGAAGCCGATCGGCGCCTGGGTCAGCGCCGTCACCACGTTGAACAGCGTCAAGGCCAGGCCCATCTCGACAAACCCGACGCCCAGCCTCGCGGTCAGCAGCGGGAAGAGTGGCGGGAACACCAGTTGGTGGAAATGGCTGACGAAATGGGCGCCGCAGACCAGTACCAGTGTCCGCATTTCCCCCCGTGCGGTGGTCGTCTCCGTCACGCCTTCGACCGCCCCAGCGCGCGCCCGCCGGCGAACGAGGCGACCGGGCCAAGCGCCTGCTCGATGCGCAGGGCCTCGTTCCACTTGGCCATGCGTTCGCTGCGGGCGAAGGAGCCCACCTTCAACTGCCCGACGCCCCAGCCCACCGCGAGATGGACGATGGTGGTGTCCTCGGTCTCGCCGGACCGGGCGGAGACGATGCCGGAGAAACCGGCAGCCTTCGCGGCCTGCCAGGCTTCCAGCGTCTCCGTCAGGGTGCCGCGCTGGTTGGGCTTGAGCAGCACGGAATTGACGCTGCCCGCGGCGGCGGCGGCCCGCACCCGGGCGGTATCGGTGACCAGGAAATCGTCGCCCACCACTTGCAGGCGGTTGCCGACCTGCTTGGTGAAAGCGGCAAAGCCGGTGGGGTCGTCCTCGGCCAACGGGTCCTCGATGGAGAGGATGGGATAGCGGTCGACCCAATCCACCAGCAGGCGGATCAGGCCGTCGCTGTCGAGCTCCCGGCTCTCCAGGCCGAGCCGGTAGCGGCCGTTGCTGCCGAATTCGCTGGCGGCGACGTCGAGCGCGATGCCGACCTGCTCGCCGGGCTTGAGGCCGGCGTGCTCGATGGCGCGGACCAGCATTTCCAGCGCTTCCTCATTGGCGGAGAAGTCGGGCCACCAGCCCCCCTCGTCGGCCACGCCGCCCAGTTTGCCGGCCTGCTTCATCAGCGCGCCGGCGGCGCGGTAGACTTCCGCCGTCCAGTCCAGCGCCTGGGCGAAATTGGCCGCCGCCGGGCAGGTCACGAGAAAATCCTGGATGTCGATGCGTCCGCCGGCATGGGCGCCGCCGCCGAAGATCTGGATCTGCGGCAGCGGCAGCTCGGTGGCGTCGGCGCCGCCGAGATAGCGGTAGAGCGGCTCGCCCTCGGCCGCCGCGGCGGCGTGCGCCACCGCCATGGACACCGCCACGATGGCGTTGGCGCCCAGCCGGGTTTTCGCCGGGGTGCCGTCCAGCGCGATCAGCGCCCGGTCCAGCCCTTCCTGGTCGAGCGCGTCGCGGCCCAGCACTTCCTCGGCGATCTCGCCGTTCACATGGCCGACCGCCCGAGTGACGTCGTAGCCGCCGAAGGCGGCGCCGCCGTCACGCAGCTCGAGCGCCTCGCCCGAGCCGGTGGAGGCGCCGGATGGGGCGATGGCCCGCCCGACGGCGCCGCCCTCCAGCAGCACGTCGACCTCCACCGTGGGTCGGCCGCGGCTGTCCCAGACCCGGCGGCCCTGGACGAAGGCGATGTCGGTGTCGCTCATGATGTCAGTTCCTTTCGCCAGGCCTCGCACACCTGTCCTGGTTCGCTGGCGGGTGCGGCGAGCAACGCGCGGGCAACGCGCCGCACCCGGTTCTTGTCGGATTCGTCGGTGATGTATTCGACCGGCGACTTGCCATCGACCCGGGCCAGAAACAAGCCGGGCAGCAGCCGCGCGCAGCGGGCCAGCAGGCCCTCGCGGGACTCCCAGTCGATGCCGCCGGCATAGGCGGCCTCGAGGGCGCCGAAACAGGCGAGCAAGCGGTCGCGCGCCGGCGGCGCCCACAGGCATTTCAGCAGCATGTGGTTGAGGCAGAACGCGAGATCGAAAGCCGGGTCGCCCCACCAGGCGCATTCGGCGTCGAGGAAGACGGGGCCGGCGGGGCCGACCAGGATGTTCTTCGGGCTGACGTCGCCATGCACCAGGGCGCGTTTGGTCGCGCGGGTTTCCGCGACGATCGCGTGCAGGACCTCCGCACGGTCGGGGTGGCGCAGCGCGGTGGCCACCAGATAGGGCTCCAGGCGGATGTCGTAGAAAATATCGTCGGTCGGGAAGTCGGCCGCCACGGTCGGATCGGCGGCGGTGGCCGCGTGGATGCGGGCCAGCGTGGCGCCGACGGCGGCGGCGAATTCGGGATCGGCCCGGCCCTCGCGCAGTTCGGCCTTCCACAGCGGGAAACGTTCGGGCGGCAGGAACTGCATGGCCAGCGAACCGCTGTCCTCGTCCTGGCCGAGCACCTCGGGGGCGCTGCCCGGGGCGGCGGCCTGGGCGCGGCGCATCCAGCGCGCCTCGTAGCGGTTGCGCACCACCGGGGCGCGCCAGTCGGCGGCCACGCGCAACTGGGCGAGCGCCCGCTTCACGCAAATCGGGCCGTCCGGCAGATCGACGCGCCAGATGTCGGAGGAAACCCCGCCGGTCAGCCGGGTGGCGTCCCGTGGCGCCACAAAACCCATGCGGCGCAGGCCGGCGGCGATCTCGGAGGGTAGCGTTTCCTGTGGCATGGCGGCATCCTGTGCCGGGAACGGTCCGGGAGCAACCCGGCGGAAAAGGGGGCAGGCGTGCAGACCATCGAAGCGGACTACGTCATTGTCGGTGCCGGCTCGGCCGGCTGCGTGCTGGCGGCACGCCTGAGCGAGGACCCGGCGAACCAGGTGCTGGTACTGGAGGCCGGTGCGCCGGACCGCTTCCTGTGGGTCCACGTGCCGCTGGGCTACGGCCGCACCCTCACCGATCCGCGGGTGAACTGGATGTACGAGACCGAGCCCGAGCCGGGGACGCACAACCGCCGGATGCCGTGGCCGCGCGGCAAGGTGCTGGGCGGCTCCTCGTCCATCAACGGGCTGCTCTATGTGCGCGGCCAGGCCGAGGACTACGACCACTGGCGCCAGCTCGGCAATGCCGGCTGGGCCTACCAGGACGTGCTGCCTTATTTCAAGCGCAGCGAACGGCGCATCGGGCCGGGCGACGACGCCCTGCGCGGACGCGATGGCGGCCTAACCGTATGCGACATCGCCCATCCGAACCCGCTCAGCGATGCCTACCTGCAAGCGGCCATCGAAGTCGGCCTACCCCAGAATCCCGACTACAACGGGCGGGTGCAGGAGGGGGTGGCGTACTACCAGACCACGTCGCGCCGGGGCCGGCGCTGCTCGGCGGCGGTGGCCTTCCTGAAGCCGGCGATGGCACGACCCAACCTGCGGGTGGTGACGCGCGCCCACGCCGAGCGCGTGGTCTTCGAGGGACGGCGCGCCGTCGGCGTGGTCTATGGCCAGGGCGGGCAGCGGGTGACGGCGCGGGCGCGGCGCGAGGTCATTCTGTGCGGCGGCGCCATCAACTCGCCGCAACTGCTGATGCTGTCCGGCGTCGGACCGGCGGGCGAATTGCAGGCCATGGGCATCGCGGTGGTGCACGACCTGCCCGGGGTGGGGCGCAACCTGCAGGACCATTTCCAGGCCCGCATCGCCTACCGCTGCCGCTTCCCGATCACCGTCAACGACATCATGGCGAGCCGCTGGAAGATGGCGCGCATGGTGGCGCAATACGCGCTGTTCCGGACGGGACCGCTGACCGTGAGCGCCGCCGAGGTGGCGGTGTTTGCCCGCACGCGCCCGGAGTTGCCGAGCCCGGACGTCCAGTTCCACTACATCGGCTTCTCGGTCGACCGGCCGACCGAGGGGCTGCACAAATTCTCGGGCTTCACCCAGAACGTCTGCCAGTTGCGTCCCGAAAGCCGCGGCGAACTGCGCCTGAAGTCGCCCGACCCGCTGGCCCCGCCGGCGATCCATCCGAACTACCTGGCGGCCGAACTGGACCGCCAGACGCTGGTGGACGGGCTGAAGCTGGGCCGGCGCATCGCCGGGCGGCCGGTGCTGGCGCACTACATCGCCAGCGAGTACCTGCCCGGCGAGCAGGTGCAGACCGACGCCGACCTGCTGGATTACGCGCGGGAGTACGGTGCGACCATCTACCACCCGGTCGGCACCTGCAAAATGGGGCGGGACGCCATGGCGGTGGTGAACGACGCGCTGCAGGTGCACGGGCTGGAGGGGCTGCGGGTGGCCGACGGATCGATCATGCCGACGCTGGTGTCGGGCAACACCAACGCGGCCTGCATCATGATCGGCGAGAAATGCGCCGATCTCGTGCGCGGGGTGGCGCTGGCCCGCGCGGCGTGAAGGCCGGGTTGACAGCGGCGGGGACGGCGCGCGTGATTTGCCCGACCTGTTGAGGAAGAGGGAACGCCATGCGCCTGTTCTCCGCCACCATCGCCACCGAAACGAACACCTTCTCGCCGCTGCCCACCTCCATCGAGGCGTACAGGGAGGGAGTGTTCCTGCGCCCCGGCGAGCATCCCGACGAAACCGCGCTGATGTGCACCGCGCCGCTCTGGGTGGCGCGCCGGCGTGCCGCCACGGAAGGGTTCACGCTGATCGAGGGCAGCTGCTTCGCCGCCAGCCCGGCCGGCACCACCAACCGCGCCGACTACGAGTTCATGCGCGACGAGATCCTCGGCCAGGTGAAGGCCGCGCTGCCGCTGGACGGCGTGCTGCTGGGCCTGCACGGGGCGATGGTGGCGCACGGCTACGACGATGTCGAAGGCGACGTGATCGAACGGGTGCGCGCCATCGTCGGGCCGGCCTGCGTCATCGGGGTGGAGCTCGACCCGCACTGCCACCTGACGCTGAAGCGCGTCGGGCTGGCCGACGTGACCATCCTCTACAAGGAATTTCCCCATACCGACGTGGTGGACCGCGCCGAGGACCTGCTGACGCTGGTGCTGAAGACGATCCGCAAGCAGGTGAAGCCGGTGCAGTCGGTCTACGACTGCCGGCAGATCGGCAGCTATCCCACCACGCTGCCGCTGATGCGCGGATTCGTCGATCGGATGATGGCGATGGAGGGCAAGGATGGGGTGCTGTCGATTTCCATCTGCCACTGCTTCCCCTATGCCGACGTGGCCGACGTCACCGGGCGCATCCTGGTGATCACCGACGGCGACAAGGCGAAGGCGGACCGGCTGGCCACCGCGATCGGCCAGGAGTTCGTGTCGTTTCGTGGCCGCAGCGCGCCGGACTACCTGGACGTGGAGGCGGGCATCACCGCCGCGCTGGCCTTCGACGGCGCTCCGGTGGTGATGGCCGACCCGGCCGACAATGCCGGCGGCGGCGCGCCCACCGACAACACCACCATCCTGCGCCGGCTGATCGAGAGGGGCGTGGAAAGCGCGGCGGTCGGCCCGGTGTGGGACCCGATCGCGGTGCGGCTGTGCTTCGATGCCGGCCTGGGCGCCAGCTTCCCGCTGCGCTTCGGCGGCAAGATCGGGCCGGCTTCCGGCGCGCCGATCGACGCCACCGTGACGGTGACCGGTCTCAAGCGCGACTGCCAGCAGAGTTTCGGGCCGACCCAGGTGAAGCTGGGCGACTGCGCCTGCGTCAAGATAGGCGGGGTGGAGGTGGTGCTGATCACCAACCGCACCCAGGCGCTGGGGCTGGAACTGTTCCGCAACGTCGGCGTGGAGCCCACGGAACGCAAGCTGGTGGTGGTGAAGAGCACCAACCACTTCATGGCGGCGTACGGGCCGATCGCCAGGAAGGTGATCTATGTCGACGCCGACGGCCCGATGATCCGCGACTACCGGCGCATTCCCTACACCAAGGTGCGCCGGCCGGTCTGGCCGCTGGACGAGGAGACCACGCCGGGGCTGATCTTCTGACACCGCGGCCTGGGCAGCCCGCGCGGCGGGTGTTAGGCT
>CAYWOW010000157.1:0-6557 GCA_964459005.1 uncultured Acetobacteraceae bacterium | reverse complement strand
CGTTGCCCAGCAGACCCGCCACCACGACTCGTCGCCGCACAGCCATTCCGTCCGTATTCCTTCAGTCTCTTAGCGTCGCTTATGCATAAACCAGATTTCCCCGGCGATCTACCGCGTTGATGCCCGAAGCTGGCTGATTGGCGCTCAACTCGGCATCGCTGCGGTGCGGAAAGCGAAGACCCGCGCCTGATGTCGCGCGCAGGTCGGCGGCGCAATCCACGTCACGCAGCCCGCGCAGCAGGACGACCCGGCGCCCCCTGAAATTCGCCAGCGTATCGGCAAGCGCGTGCGGGCTCGACCAGCGCACCCCGGCGAAGGGCCGCGCCGGACGCAGCGGACCCAGCGCCACCAGCCAGTAGCCGCCATCCGCGGCCGGGCCGAAGCAGGCGTGCGCGCCGCCGAGCGCCCGGAATGCCGCCGCCACGTCGGCGGTGCCGAGACCAGGGATGTCGCAGCCCACCACCGCGGCCCGGCGCGCCCGGCTGAGCGCGCGGTGCATGCGCGCGCCCAGGTCGCCGGCACCCTGCCCCACCACCGCGACGCCGCGCGGGCGGGCAACACGGGCACGATCGGGGGTGACCGCCAGCACGGTCGCGAAACGCCGGTCGGCGGTAAGCTGGCGCAACAGCCGCGCCAGCGTGGCGCGATGGAAGCGTAGCGCCGCGCGCTCCCCGATCTCGCGGGCCAGGCGGCGCTTCACCGTGCCCAGGCGCGGCGCGCGGGCGAACACGAAGACGGTGTCCCTCATGCGTAAAGCCGTGCGATGAGCCGTGGCGGCACGCCGGCGACGTAAAGCGCCAGGCAGGCCAGGTTGCGGGCGGATCGCCGCCACCAGCCGTCCCGCTCCCACCGCGCCGCCGAGCTGACGGCCGCGACGTCCAGCCCGGCCAGCCGGCGCCGGCCCAACCGGCGCACCAGATCGACATCTTCCATCAGCGGCAACGAGCCGATGCCGCCCACCGAGTCCAGCAGCGCCCTGGCGATCAGCAGGCCCTGGTCGCCGTAAGGCAAGGCCAGGCGGCGACAGCGCCAGGCGACCAGTTTCTCGAGCCGGCGGGCGCGCGGATCGGCCGAGTCCAGCGCAAAGCGGAAATAGGCGGCCCGGCCCGGACCCCGCGCCATGAACGCCGCCGCCGCCGTCGCCCACCCCGTCGCGAGGCAGGTGTCGGCGTGCAGCAGCAGCAGCCAGTCGCCGCGCGCTACGGCGACGCCGGCGGCGATCTGCGCGCCCCGCCCGCGCGGCGCCGTCACCACCCGCGCGCCGAGCGCGATCGCGACCGCCACGGTTGCGTCCGTGCTGGCGCCATCGGCCACCACGACCTCGGCCGGCGCCTCGCCCAGCGCCGCCAGCGTGGCCGGCAGCGTGGCGGCGGCATTCAGCGCGGGAATGATGACCGAGAGTTCCAGGGAGAGTTCCTACTTTGTTCTTGACTGATCCACAGGCTTCCCACAGGTTAGGCCGTGAACGGACGGGGAACAACACCATGCGGCATCACACCTACGCGGAAGTGACCGACCTGGCCCGTGAACTGGACCCGGCGGAGATGGCGGCGCTCGAGCGCGCCGGCGTGCCGGACCCGCCGCCAGAGCCGCCGCGCAGCCGGCGCGGCCGCGGCGTGCCGGCCATCCCGCCCGCCCCCTTGCCGGAGGCCGGCGTATCGCTCGTGCGCAAGGGCCGCGGCGCCACCATCAACCCGCCCAACCGGTTCGAACGCCAGGAAGCCGCCCCCTTCGACGACGGCTGGAGCACGCTCGCCGCCGACATCGTGGCGTTGCCGCCGCTGCCCACCACGTTGACCCGCGATTCCAGCCGCACCGTCATCGCCTGGAACCAGTCGCCCGATATCGGCTTCGACCGCGCCGTGAACCCCTACCGGGGCTGCGAACACGGCTGCGTCTACTGCTATGCGCGGCCGTCGCACGCCACCCTCGGCTACTCGCCCGGGCTCGATTTCGAAACCAAACTGGTGTTCAAGCCCGACGTGGCGGAACTGCTGGAGAAGGAGCTGCGCAAGCCGCGCTACGTCGCCCGCACGCTGGCGCTGGGCTCGAACACCGACCCCTACCAGCCTGTCGAGCGGACGCTCAAGCTGACCCGCGCGGTGTTGCAGGTGCTGGACCGGTTCAACCACCCGGTCAGCATCGTCACCAAGTCGGCCGGCGTGCTGCGCGACCTCGACATCCTGCAATCGATGGCACGGCGCGACCTGGTGGTGGTGCACCTGTCGGTGACCACGCTGGACGCCACGCTGGCCCGGGTGATGGAGCCGCGCGCCGCCACCCCCGCGCGCCGGCTGCAAGCGGTGGAAGCGCTGTCGCGCGCCGGCGTGCCGACCGCCGTGCTGGCGGCGCCGATGATCCCCGGACTGAACGACGCCGAGATGGAAAGCATCCTGCAAGCCGCCGCCAAGGCGGGCGCCCGCTACGCCGGCTACATCCTGCTGCGCCTGCCGCACGAGCTGAAAACCATCTTCGTCACCTGGTTGACCGAGCACTTCCCCGACCGCGCGGGCCGCGTGCTCGAGCTGATCCGGCAGACCCGCGCCGGCGCCCTGAGCGACGCCAAATTCGGCCGGCGCTTCACCGGCACCGGCGTCTATGCCGATCTGCTGGCACGCCGCTTCGACCGGGCGGCAAGACAGTGGGGATTGCTGGACCAGGGCGAACTGGACGGCTCCCGCTTCGCCGTGCCCGAGGACACACGACACAACACGGCAGCGGCGCAGATGTCGCTGTTCTGACGCCGCCGCCCCAGGGCGGGGCGTACCGACGCCCCGCATAAGTAAGTTCCACAGGGAGACGGAGAGGCGGGAAGAAGGATTCCTGGTGCGAAGCGCCTGAATCTTGCTCCTCTCTGCCTCTCCGTCTCCCTGTGGAACTTACTTTCTTTCTGCGCGCCCTGCTATTGGGTGGGGCCTGGGACCGGCTCATGATTGCGCCGAGTCGGAGTTGGGACGTGTGATGGACTGGCAGGCAGCAGCGGTGGAGGCGGGGCGGATCGCCCAGGCCTGGACGGCCGAGGGTGGGCCGGGCGGGGCGGTGTTGTTATTTGATGCCGACAGTCTGCGGGCCGAGGCCTGTGGCGGGTTGGCCAATCTGGAGCTGGCGCTGCCGTTCCGTGCCGACACCGCGGTGCGTTATGCCTCGATCAGCAAGCATTTTCTCGCCGCCCTGTTGCTGCGCGAGGGCGGGCTGGGGCAGTGCGAGGGCATGCCGGGGTTGGACGACTTCCTCGGCACCTATCTGGCGTTGCCGCCGGCGCTCGGTGCGGTGACGGTCGGGCGCGCGCTGGACATGACCTCCGGCCTGCCCGACGCGATGGAGACGGCCTGGCTGCTCGGCGTGCCGCCCAGCGCCACCCAGGGGCAGCAGGCGCTGCTGGCTTTCCTGCAACGCCTGGACGGGCTGAACTTCGCCTCGGGCACCGAGGTTTCCTATTCCAACACCGGCTACCGGCTGGTCCAGGCGGCGTTGGAGGCCAAGGGCATCGACTACGCCGGTGAGTTGCGCGAGCGTTTCCTGCGGCCGCTCGGGCTCGGCATCCGGCTGCCCTACGACGAGACCGAGCCGGTGCCGGGGCTGGCCGGCGGTTATTGGAAGGCGCCCACGGGCTGGCAGCGCGGCCGCTATGGGCTGCACATTTCGGCCTCGGGCGGGCTGGCCGGCAGCGCGCATGACCTGGTGAGCTGGTTGCAGGCGCTGATGAGCGGCCGGGCGCCCGTCGGCGGGCTGTTCCCGAAGCTGGCGCGGCTGCGCACGCTCGCCGACGGGCGCACCACCGCCTATGGGCTGGGTCTGGCGCGGCACGCCTTAGCGGCGCGCGTCCTGGTCGGCCATGGCGGATCGTTGCCGGGCTTCAAGAACCATTTCCTGCTCGACCCGGAGGCGCGCGCCGGCGTGGTGGTGGTGAGCAACCGCGAGGACACCGACGCGGCGGGGGCTTCGTTGCGCGTGATGGCGGCGCTGCACGGCATCGCGCTGCCCCAGCCCGCGCGCGGCGTGTTGCCGGCCGGGCTGTACGCCATGCCGGGCACGCCGTTGTGGATGGAGCACGCCGCCGGCGTCGTGACCTGGCTCGGGGCGCAGGAGACCGTCTATCCGGACGGCGAGGGCTGGGTTGTCGGGCGCTCGGCGCACCTGCCGCTGCGGCTGCGTATGGAGGGCGGCGCGATCGCCGGCGAGATCGGGCAGGTCGCGCGCCGGTTCGTCCCGGTGCCGGGCGGGCTGGCGCCGGATGCGACCTGGGCGGGCGGCTGGGTGTGCCCGGCGCAGCATGCCAGCTTCGACGTGACGGTGGCGCGGGGCGAGGCGTGGCTGATCCTCGGCGCCGGCCCCTTGCTCGCGTCCCTCCCGCTCCACCCGATCGGCGAGGGGCGGGCGCTCGCCGAGCGCCGCGAGGGACCGTGGAACCAGCGGGTCTGCCTGCAGTTCGGCCGCGACGAGGTGCGGCTGGTGACCAACCGCTCGCGGGTGCTGCGCTTCGTGCGGAGAGAGGCGCCGAAACAGTAGCGCCGGGCCGCCGCATCGCGTTATCCTGACCGCATGAGTCAGGAATTCCCCCCGACCCCCAAGGAAGCGACGCCGCGCGCCATGCACGACATGGGCGGCGTTTCCAAGTTCATGTGCCTGAAGGTGGACACCGAGCCGCACGCCCTGAGCGAATTCGACAAGCAGGTGGACGCCATCCGCCAGATCCTGGGCGACCGGGCGCTGATGTCGACGGACGAGTTGCGCCGCGGCATCGAAGCGATCCCGGAGGCCGACTATCACCGCCTGTCCTACTATCAGCGCTGGCTGCGCTCGATCGCCGCCACCCTGCTGGGCAAGGGCGTGCTGACCGAGGCGGAGTTGCGCGCCGCCCTGGAGGCACCGTGAGGCTCGCCCCAGGCACTGTGGTACGGGTGCGCGACGACTGGCCGGAGACACGGGGTCCGTGCCACATCCGCACGCCGCACTATCTGCGCGGCGAGAGCGGCTCGGTGCTGCGCCATCTGGGCGACTTTCCCAACCCCGAGGAGGCGGCCTTCGCGCGACCCGCGCCGCTGTGCCCGCTCTACCATGTGCGGTTCGACCAGCCCGCCCTGTGGGGCGAGGGATCGCCGGGCGACGCCGTGGTGGTGGAGCTGTTCGGCCACTGGCTGGAGGCAACGCCATGAACCTGCTGGAAGCCGACAGCGACCGCCTGCTCGCCGCCGTGCGCGCGCTGCTGGCGGCCAAGGGCATCATGGACGCCGGCGAGATTGCCGCCCGCGTCCGCGCCACCGACGAGGCCACCCCAGCCCAGGGCGCGCGCATGGTGGCGAAGGCCTGGACCGACCCGGCGTTTTGCCGACTTATGCTGGCGGACGGCACGCGCGCGGCGGAATCACTTGGCATCCCGATGCGCGGACTGCCGCCGCTCGGCGTGCTCGCGAATACGCCGGACTTGCACCACCTGGTGGTGTGCACGCTGTGCTCCTGCTATCCGAGGGCCGTGCTGGGCTATCCGCCGTTCTGGTACAAGTCGGCGGCCTACCGGGCGCGCGCGGTGCGCGATCCGCGCGGCCTGCTGGCGGAATGGGGCACGGTGCTGCCGTCGGGCGTGACGCTGACGGTGGTGGACAGCACCGCCGAATACCGCTGGATGGTGCTGCCGCTGCGACCCACCGGCACCGAAGGCTGGAGCGAGCCGCGCCTGGCCGCGCTCGTGCGCGAAGGCGACATGATCGGGGTGACGATCCCGGCGATCAGCGCAACACGTAGCGGACCGGCTTGCTGAGGGTGGCCTGGGGCGGGTCGCTGTCGAGCGGGGCGGCGGGCAGGCGGACGTGGCGGAACATCGCCCGGGTGGCGTCGTCGAGTTCGTCGTAGCCGGAGCCGCGCAGCACCACGAAGTCGAGCAGCTGTCCGTCGTGCGCCACGGTCAGGCGCACCAGCACGGCGCCCTGTTCGCCGCGGCGGCGCGAGTCCTCGGGGTAGTCGAGATGCGCGTCGATCCAGGCATCGAGCGCGCCGACCCAGGCGTTGCTGGGGCCAACGACCGAGGGACCGGGCGCTGGCGCCACGGCGGCGGGCGCGGCCTCGGCCATCGCCGGCTCGGCGGACACGGCGGGGGCCTGGCGGGCCACGGCGCGTGGCGGTGCCCGGCGAGGCGGCGCCTCGGCATGCATCGGCTCGGGGGCAACCGGCGGGGGTTCGGCGGGCGCGGCCTGGGGCGGGGCCGGCGCCGGCTCGGGGGATGGCGCGAAGGCGAGATCGACCGCGATCGGCGACGGCGCCTGGGCGGGCGGGGCGACGTGCCCGAGCAGCAAAACCGCCGCCGCCGCGGCGGCGTGCAACACCACCGAGGCGGCAGCGGGAAGAGCAAACCGGCCTATGCGGATGGGTTCCATGCGCGGGCGAAACCGGTCGGGATGCGCGTCATTGTTTGGAAAAATCCACCAGCGCCGCGAACCCGCTCTCGGTGCCGAAGGCCAGTTGCGCGCCGTCCGCGCTCCAGGCCAGGGCGGACACCGGGCCACGACCGGGGCCGCAGACCGGCAGGATGCGGGCGGAGCCGATATCGGCCAGCACGACCA
>CAYWOW010000156.1:0-6561 GCA_964459005.1 uncultured Acetobacteraceae bacterium | reverse complement strand
GGGCCGAACAGAACGATCGCCGGGATGCCCTCCAGGACGCTGCCGAGCACGATGAAAAGCACGATCGACACCGCCATGAAGGTGGGTGCCCCGCCCGGCAGGTTCTCCATGATGGCGGCGAGGTCGCGCGAGAAGCCGCTCTGGGTCAGCGCCCAGGACATCGCGGTCGCGCAGCCGATGATGAACATGATGGCGCCGGTGAGCGAGGCGGTTTCGACCAGCATTCTCTTCAGGCGCGGCAGTTCCAGGCCGCCGTAGTAAAGCCCGGCGCCCAGGCAGTAGACGATGCCGATGGTCGAAACCTCGGTCGCCGTGGCGATGCCGTCGACCACCGCGAAGCGGATGAAGAAGGGCAGCGCGAGCGCCGGCAGCCCGACCAGGAAGCTCTTCCCGATCTCCTTGCGGGTCGCCCGCCTGATGTTCGACAGATCCTCCTTGCGGTAGCGCCAGCGAACCAGCAGGCAGAGCGAGATGCCCAGCAGGAGGCTGGGCAGCAGGCCGCCGGTGAAGAGCGCGTTGATGGACACGCCGCAGACCGCGCCGATGGTCAGCAGAACGATGCTGGGCGGCACGGTCTCGGTCTGCGCGCCGGTCGCCGCCAGCAGGGCGATCAGGTCGCCGGGCTTGTATCCACGCCTGATCATCTCCGGGAACAACACGGGGCAGATGGCGGCCATATCCGCGGCTTTCGCACCCGAAATGCCCGATATCAGGTACATCCCGCCGACCAGCACGTAAGCCAGCCCTCCCTTCACGTGACCCAGCAGGTTGCCCAGGAAGCCGACCATCAGACGGGCGAGGCCCGTCGAATCGAGAAGCAATCCGAGGAAGATGAACAGAGGTACCGCCAGCAGGATCAGGGAAGACATGCCCTCGTTCAAACGGTTGGCGATCACCGAGAGATCGACGTCGGCGGCCAGAACGAGGTAGGCAACGGTTGCCACCCCGAAACATGCCGAGATCGGCACACCCAGGCAGACCAGGAGTGCGACAATGCCGACAAAAAAGATCAGCAACTGGGCCCCGGTCGAGAGATCCTGCACCACGTCCTCAGCCATGAAGCCGACGCCCGCCACGGCGCCGATGATGGCGAGAGCCAGCAGCGCCTTGCCGAGCGAACTGGTCTTAAACAGCTTCACCACGGCCAGCAGCGCCATCAAGGCAGAACCGACGGGCAGCGCGGCGACCCGCAAAACGCTCGACACGTTGGTGGCCGGAAGGATGTTCACCATCTCGTCCTGGGTGAACTGCAGCAAGGCCGGCACCAGGATGCAGAGGAAACTGGCCGTCACGCCGAGCGCGATCGCCTCCACAAAGCCCTGCCATCCCTCCGGCAGCACCTTGACGACGGCGGTCATGCGCATGTGCTCGCCCCGGTGCAGGGCGACCACGGCACCCAGCATCGCCAGCCAGAGGAACAGCATGGACGCCACTTCGTCCGACCACATCAGCGGCCGGTTGAAGGCGTAACGGGCGATCACCCCGGCCAGCAGCACCAGCATGTCGGCGATGGTCAGCGCGACGGTGAGCCATTCCACGGTCGTCGCGATGCCGCGCTCGATCCTGCCGAAGGCGGCCGCCACACCCACGGGCCGGGCTTCCCCCCCCATCGCTTCCGAGTGCGCCCCGTCCGTGTTCACGTCATTCGCTCCATGAATACCGCCGGACCTTCCGACACAACACCGAGCCCGCCCGCCGACTGCCGGCGGGCGGCGCCACATCCATCCTGTGCGTGGCCGGCTGCTGGAACCGGCACCGTTCAGCCGAGGGTCGTGCCGACGGCTTTTTCGAGCGCGCCCCAAGCCTCGGGACCGTACTTGCCCTTCCATGTGGTGTAGAAGCCGGACTTGACCAAAATCTCACGGAACGGCGCGGTATCCGGAGTGTTGAAAGTCACTCCCTTCTGGGCCATCTCGGCGGCCAGGTCATTGTTCATCTTGAAGGTGTCGGCCCGCTGCTTGACGGCGATCTCTTCGAAGTTGCGCGTGATGATCGCCTGCAATTCCTTCGGGATGGCTTCCCATTTCCTGGCGTTGGCGACGGTCAGACCACCGTCCCACACATGGCCGGTCATCGCGCAGTACTTCTGCACCTCGTAAAGCCGGAAGGCATTGATCTGCACCAGCGGGTTTTCCTCGCCGTCGACGATCTTGGTCTGCAGGGAGGAATACAGCTCGGGCAGGTTGATGGTGGCCGGGGCTGCCCCCAGCGCCTTGAAGGCGTCGACCCACAGGGGCGTTACCGGCACGCGGATCTTGAAGCCCTTGAGATCCTCGACGGTGTTGATCGGCTTGCTGCTCGAGGTGATGTTGCGGAAGCCGTTGTCGAAGGTCGCCTTGGAGAACATGTAGATGCCGTACTTGGCGACGGCCTCGGTGATGTATTGGCCGAGAGCGCCGTCCATCGACGACCACACGCGGTCGTAGTTCTTGAAGACGAACGGCACGGCGTTGATGCCCGACGTGGGCACGACGGTTTGCAGCACGGCGCCGGACGTCGTCATGAACTCGATCGCGCCGGAGCGCAGTTGCGAATCCATGTCGGACTCCCCACCGAGCTGATTGTTGGGGAAAGCCTCGATGTCGATGATGCCCTTGGTTTCCTTGCGGATCAGGTCGCAGACCTCCACCGCGCGGCTGCCGGCCGGATGCGTCGTCGGATACGGGCTTCCCATCTTCATCTTGAAGACTTTGTTTTGCGCGATCGCCGGGCACGGGAGGGCGCCGGCCGCGAGACCGGTGCCGGCCAGGGCGCCAGCGGTTGCGAGACGGCCGAATGCTCTCCGGGTAATCCTCATGACGCTTCTCCTCGATGCCGGACATAATCGTCCGTGCCGTTTTCTTGCCGTTGCCGATAGCCAACCAACCTTAAGGCCTGAATCGCCGCGCGGCAACGCGGCGTCAGGCGGCCCGGACGGCCGAACGGCCGCGGGTTACTGCATCTCGACGCCCTGGGCGATTCCCGTCTTCCGCTTGTCCAGACAGAGCGCCGCGATCAGGCCGATCGCGGCGTTGACCGCCAGCCACACCCCCACCATCGCGTTGTTGTCGAAGGCGTGGTTCAGCCAGGTGCAGATGGCCGGGGTGAAACCGCCGAAGATGGCGGCGGCGACCGCCTGGGCGAAGGAATAGCCCGAGGTGCGGGCGTGCGCGGGCACCAGTTCGACCATCATCGCCACCTGGACCGAGCTGTAGGCCCCATACATGAACGAGAACCACAACTCGAAGGCAACGAAGCGGAACACGCTCGGCTCGGCGGCCAGCCAGGCCAGCAGTGGATAGGCGGTGACCGCCGCGGTGAGGGTGACCACGATCAGCATGCTGCGGCGGTTGACCCGGTCCGCCACCAGGGCACACAGCGGCAGGCTGACCAGGGTCGTGAGCCCGACGAAGAACAGGGTCACGAAGCCGGCCATGGCGCCGAGGTTCAGGCTGGCGATGTAGGTCGGCGCATAGGTCTGGATGGTCTGCGAGGTGACGGTGGCGAAGGTGACCGTGCTCATGCACAGCAGGATGATCCGCCAGTTGCCGGCCAGGCTGGTGCATATCTCGGAAAAGTTGGGGGTCTTCTTCTTGCGGGCGAACACTTCCGTCTCGGCCAGGCTGGCGCGCAGCCAGAACATGATGGGCATCACCGCGCAGCCCAGCAGCAGCGGCACCCGCCAGCCCCAGCTCTGCAGCTCGGCCGGCGACAGCACGTTGTAGAGAACGACGCCGACGATCGAGGCCCCCATCACGGCGAACTGCTGGCTGCCGACCTGCCAGCAGGTGTAGAAGGCGCGCCGGGTCGGCGGGGCGATTTCCGCCAAATAGACGACCACGCCGCCAAGCTCGGCGCCGGCCGAGAAACCCTGCAACAGGCGGCCGGTCACCACCAGCAGCGGGGCGAGGAAGCCGATGGTCGCATAGCCCGGCGTGCAGGCCACCGAGATGATGCCGAGCGACATCAGCGTCAGCGACAGGATCAGCCCCTTCCGCCGGCCGTGGTGGTCGGTGTACGATCCGAGCACGATGGCGCCGACCGGCCGGGCCAGGAACCCGATGGCGAACGTCATCAGCGCCAGCATTAGCGAGACGTACTGGTTGGTGGTGGGGAAGAACGCCTGCCCGATGTAGCGGGCGTAGTAGCCGTAAATCATGAAGTCGTAGATCTCGAGCGCGTTGCCCGCGGCGACCTGAACGATCGGCTTGATGGCGACGCGCCGGCTCGCGGGCGCCTGGCCGGGGATGCTGATGGCGTGCGACATGATCTTCCTTCTCCGCACCACGCCTACCCCATGCGGCCCAAAGCTTAATTGATATGCATCAAGCCGGGCGGTCCGATTTTTGCGGCGGCACCCGGTATAGGATGCGACGGTGATGCCGCACTTCACGCCGCGCCACGCCCGGGAGGTTGGTTTGAGGCTGTCGCTCCTGTTGGTCTTTCTGCTCGTCGCCCCGGCCTATGCCGACGACGTGCAGGTCATCGCACCCGGCGTTGCCGACGAACTGCTCGGCCATGCCGTACGCGTCGTGCCCGAAGGCAAACCCCCGGAGACCATTGGCCGCGTCGTCGACGTGCTGGTGGACACCGACGGCCGCCCGGTCGCCGCCGTGCTCGACTTCGGCGGCTTTCTCGGCGTCGGCAACCGCAAGATCGCGGTCACCTGGTCGTCGCTGCAGTTCGCCCCGGCCAGGGACGGGCTGACCATCACCCTGGTGCTCGACGCCGACAGCATCCGTGCCGCCCCCGACTACAAGGGCCCGAGCAAGCCGGTTCAGGCCGTCAGCCCCTGAGCCCCGCCATGTCCAAGCAGGGATCTCCCGGGCTGCCCGGCCTGGACTGGCTCAATTTCTTCGTGGCCACCCTGCAGACCGGGTTCGGCCCGTTCATCGCGGTCTACCTCACCGGCAATAAATGGACGCAGGCCAGCATCGGGCTGGCGCTGGGCGCCGGCAGCGCGGTCGTCGTGCTGAGCCAGGTGCCGGCCGGCCTGCTGGTGGACGCCATCCGCCGCAAGCGTGCCGCGGTGCTCGCCGGCATCCTGCTGGTGGCCGCCAGCGCCGTGCTGCTGGCGGTCTGGCCGGCCCGACTGCCGGTGATGTCGGCCCTGGCGCTGCAAGGATTCGCCAGTTGCATGATGGTGCCGGCGATCGCGGCAGTGAGCCTGGCGCTCGTCGGACACGCCGGTTTCGCCGGCCGGATCGGCCGCAATGCCCGCTTTGCCGCCATGGGCAATGCCTGCGGCGCCCTGCTGATGGGCGTGTGCGGCACCCTGCTGGACAGCCGCGCGGTGTTCTGGCTCGCCGCCGCGCTGGCGGCCCCGGCAATCCTGGCGCTGCGCAGGATGCCCCGCGGCGAGGACTGGGGCGCCGCCGCGCTGCCGCCGCCGCACCGGGGCAGCGCCTCGCACCTGCTGCGCGACCGCAGATTGCTGGCGCTGGCGGGTTGCGTGCTGCTGTTCCACCTATGCAACGCGGCCCTGCTGCCGCTGGCCGCCGGGGCGCTGACCCGCCGGTCCGGCGACGTCGCCAACCTGCTCATCGCCGCCTGCCTCATCGGCCCGCAGATCGTGGTGGCCATGCTGTCGCCGACCGCCTCCGCCTGCGCCGAACGCTGGGGACGGCGGCCGGTGATGCTGCTCGGCTTCGCCGCCCTGCCGCTGCGCGCCCTGGTGTTCGCCGGCACCGCCAACCCCACCCTCATCGTCGCGGCGCAACTGCTCGATGGGGTCTCCGCGACGGCTTTCGGCGTGCTGCTGCCGCTGATCGCCGACGACCTCACGCGCGACACCGGGCGGTTCAATCTGTGCCTCGGCGTGGCCGGCCTGGCCGTCGGCGTGGGGGCGACGTTCAGCACCATCCTGGCCGGCCGGCTCGCCACCGACCTCAGCCTGCCCGCCGCCTTTCTGGTCCTGACCGTGGTCGGGGTGGCGGCGGTGGCCGCGGTCGCGCTCGGCATGCCGGAAACACGATTGCCTGCGGGGACTTGGCGCGCGACCGATCCGGGCGCAGGTTGAGGCCGGTCCTTCAGGGGAGAACAGCCCATGCCCATCATTCCGAACGCCTCGCTGGCGCGGCTGCGCGCCGGGCAGCTTTCCGTCGGCTTCGGCGCCCACCACCTGCGCACCGCGGCCACCCCCGCGCTGGCGAAGGCCGCCGGCTACGACTGGCTGTTCATCGACATGGAACACGGCGCCTTCAGCATCCAGGAAGCCACCCAGCTTTGCCTGGCGGCGCTGCCCGTCGGCATCGCGCCGCTCGTGCGGGTGTGCACCGACGCGCTCGACGAGGGCACCCGGGCGCTCGACAACGGCGCCCAGGGCATCATCGTGCCGCATGTCGACACCCCCGAACTGGCCCGGCGCGTCGCCGCCGCCTTCCGCTTCCCGCCGGAAGGCCATCGTAGCTGGGGCGGACCGGTGGCCAGCTACGGCTTCGTGCCGCCTGACCACGCCACCGCGCAGAAGGAAATCAACCGCGAGGTGATGGTCATCGGCATGATCGAGACGGAACAGGCACTGTCCAACCTCGATGCCATCGCCGCCACGCCGGGCATCGACGTGCTGTTCGTCGGCACCTC
>CAYWOW010000155.1:2400-6574 GCA_964459005.1 uncultured Acetobacteraceae bacterium | reverse complement strand
CGGTGGTGTGGTGCGCCGAGCGGGCGGCCGAGTTCCGCATGACCTTCGGCTGCGACGTGGTGCTGGACATCGTCTGCTACCGCCGCCACGGCCACAACGAGACCGACGAGCCGGCCTTCACCCAGCCGCTGATGTACCGCGCCATCCACGAGCGCAAGACCACGCGGGCGCTCTATGCCGAGCGCCTGGCCGACGAAGGGGTGGTGTCGGCGGAGTCGGCCCGCGCGCTGTGGGACGGCCTCGCCGCCCGGCTGGAGGGCGCCTACCAGGCGGCGCAGGCCTTCAAGCCGAACAAGGCCGATTGGCTGGAAGGCCACTGGGCCGGCCTGTCCACCCCCGACCCCACCGCCGAATGGCACGAGGGCGATACCGCCGCCGCGCCGGAGGTGCTGCGCCAGGTCGGCCTGGCGCTGACCCGGGTGCCCGGGGACTTCGACCTCAACCCGAAGATCGCCCGCCAGCTCGAGGCCAAGCGGGCGATGATCGAAAGCGGCCAGGGCATCGACTGGGCCACCGCCGAGGCGCTCGGTTTCGGCACCCTGCTGCTGGAAGGCCACCGCGTGCGGCTGTCGGGCGAGGACTGCCAGCGCGGCACCTTCAGCCAGCGCCATGCCGTTCTGGTCGATCAGACCAACCAGAACGAGTATGTGCCGCTCAACAACGTCACCCCCGACCAGGCCAAGATCGAGATCTACAATTCGCTGCTCTCGGAAGTCGGCGTGCTCGGCTTCGAGTACGGCTACTCGCTGGCCGACCCGCGTTCGCTGGTGTTGTGGGAGGCGCAGTTCGGCGATTTCGCCAACGGCGCGCAGCCCATCATCGACCAGTTCATCGCCAGCGGCGAGACCAAGTGGCTGCGCATGTCGGGCCTGGTGATGCTGCTGCCGCACGGCTTCGAGGGCCAGGGGCCGGAGCATTCCTCCGCCCGCCTGGAGCGCTACCTTCAGCTCTGCGCCGAGCGCAACATGGTGGTGGCCAACATCACCACCCCGGCCAACTACTTCCACGCGCTGCGCCGGCAACTGAAGCGCAACTTCCGCAAGCCGCTGATCCTGATGACACCGAAGAGCCTGCTGCGCCACAAGCTGGCGGTCTCCTCGCTCGACGAGATGGGGCCGGGCACGCGGTTTCGCACCGTTATCGGCGAGATCGACGCCATCGCCCCGCCCGACGAGGTGAAGCGGGTCGTGCTGTGCACGGGCAAGGTCTATTACGACCTGCTGGCCCGGCGCCGCGAGCAGGGCATCGGCGAGGTCGCCGTGTTGCGGGTGGAACAGCTCTATCCGTTCCCGAAAGTGTCGCTGCCCAAGGCGCTGGCGCCGTATCGCAACGCCGAGGTGGTGTGGTGCCAGGAGGAGCCGTCGAACATGGGGGCCTGGCAGTTCATGGACCGGCGCACCGAGGCCGTGCTGACGGCAATCGGCGGGGCGGCCAAACGGCTGCGCTATGTCGGCCGCCACGCCGCCGCCAGCCCGGCCACCGGACTGGCGAAAGTTCACGCCGCCGAGCAAGCTGATCTGGTGACGCGGGCGCTGACGCTCGACTGAGTTTCCGATTCGATCTGACAGGACTGGACCTGCTGCCATGCCGACCGAGATCAAGGTGCCCACCCTGGGCGAAAGCGTCACATCGGCGACCGTCGCGCGCTGGCTGAAGAAAGCCGGCGAGGCGGTGGCGGCCGACGAGCCGCTGGTCGAGCTCGAGACCGACAAGGTGACGGTGGAGGTGAACGCGCCCGCCGCCGGCACGCTCGCCGAGATCACCGCCCCCGAGGGCGAGGAGGTCACCATCGGCGCGCTGCTCGGCCTGCTGTCCGGCGCCGCGGCAAGCCCCGCCCGTCCGGAGGTGCCCGTGCCGGTGGAGGTCGAGCGCCCCGCCGCCAACCCCGCCGCCGGCGTCAACCCGCCGCCCTCGCCGCCCGGCCCGGTGGCCCGCCCCGCCACCCCGCCGGCCGACCGCCCGCACCCCCTGCCCGCCGCCGCCCGGCTGATGGAGGAAACCGGCCTCGCCCCCGCCCAGCTGGGCGTCGGCACCGGCAAGGACGGCCGCCTCACCAAGGGCGACGTGCTCGCCTTCCTCAGCCGCCCCGCCGCCGCGCCCGCCGCTCCGGCCGCCCCCGCGCCGCGCCCATCCGCCGAGGGCGAGGAACGGGTGAAGATGACGCGCCTGCGCCGCACCATCGCCGCCCGGCTGAAGGAGGCGCAGAACACCGCCGCCATGCTGACCACCTTCAACGAGGTGGACATGAGCGCCGTGATGGCGCTCCGCGCCGACTACAGGGACGCCTTCGAGAAGAAGAACGGCGGGGTGCGGCTCGGCTTCATGAGCTTCTTCGTGCGCGCCTGCGTCGCCGCGCTGAAGGAATTCCCGGCGGTCAACGCCGAGGTCGACGGCGACGACATCGTCTACAAGAATTTCGTCCACATGGGCATCGCCGTGGGCGGAGCCAGCGGCCTCGTCGTGCCGGTGATCCGCGATGTCGACCGCATGAGCTTCGCGCAGATCGAGAAGACCATCGCCGATCTCGGCCGCCGCGCCCGCGACGGCCAGCTCAAGCTGGAGGAACTGACCGGCGGCACCTTCAGCATCACCAACGGCGGCGTCTACGGCAGCCTGATGTCCACGCCGATCCTCAACCCGCCGCAATCCGGCATCCTCGGCATGCATAAGATCCAGGAGCGGCCGGTGGCGATCGCCGGCAAGGTCGAGATCCGGCCGATGATGTATCTCGCCGTCTCCTATGACCATCGCGTCGTTGACGGCCGCGAGGCGGTGTCGTTCCTGGTGCGGGTGAAGGAAGGCGTCGAGGATCCCCGCCGCCTGCTGCTGGGTCTGTAATGTCATGAGCGACCAGTTCGATGTCATCGTCATCGGGTCCGGACCCGGCGGCTACGTCTGTGCCATCCGCGCCGCCCAGCTCGGCCTGAAGGTGGCCTGCGCCGAGAAGCGCGCCACCCTCGGCGGCACCTGCCTCAACATCGGCTGCATCCCCAGCAAGGCGCTGCTGCACTCCAGCGAGAATTTCTCCGCCACCCAACACGCCTGGGCCGAGCACGGCATCGTCGTCGAGGGGATCAAGCTCGACCTCGCCCGCATGCAGGCGCGCAAGGCCGAAGTCGTCAACGCCAACGTTCGCGGCGTGGAGTTCCTGTTCAAGAAGAACAAGGTCGCCTGGCTGAAGGGCGAGGCCCGCATCCTCGCCGCCGGCCGGGTTGCGGTGGCCGGCACGGAATACGCGGCAAAAAGCATCGTCATCGCCACGGGCAGCGAAAGTTCGCCGCTCGCCGGCGTCGAAGTGGACGAGAAGCGCATCGTCACCTCCACCGGCGCGCTCGAGCTCGACCGTGTGCCGGAGCATCTGGTGGTGATTGGCGGTGGCGTGATCGGCCTCGAACTCGGCAGCGTCTGGCGCCGCCTCGGCGCCCAGGTGACCGTCGTCGAATTCCTCGACCGCCTGATCCCCGGCAACGACGGCGAGATCGCCAAACATTTTCAGCGCATCCTGGCCAAGCAGGGGATAAAATTCCGCCTCTCCACCAAAGTCACCGGCGCAGAGCTGACCGAT
Organism: uncultured Acetobacteraceae bacterium; assembly: GCA_964459005.1. Taxonomy (GTDB): domain Bacteria; phylum Pseudomonadota; class Alphaproteobacteria; order Acetobacterales; family Acetobacteraceae; genus Rhodovastum. Next base: position 3,009 of record CAYWOW010000155.1, on the reverse strand, counting down.
ACCGGCGTGACCCTGACCGTGCAGCCCGTGCAGGGCGGCGCGGCGGAGGAAATCGCCGCCGACGTGGTGCTGCTGTCGATCGGCCGGCGCCCCTACACCGAGGGGCTGGGCTTGGCGGAAGCCGGCGTGGCGCTCGACGAAGCCGGCCGGGTGAAGACCGATCCGCACTTCGCCACCTCCGTCCCCGGCATCTACGCCATCGGCGATGTCATCGCTGGCCCGATGCTGGCCCACAAGGCCGAGGACGAGGGCGTGGCGCTCGCCGAGCAGCTCGCCGGCGGCGCGGGTCGCGTGAACTACGAAGCCATTCCCGGCGTCGTCTACACCTGGCCCGAAGTCGCCGGCGTCGGCCGCACCGAGGAGCAGCTCAAGGCCGAAAAGATCGAGTACCGCGTTGGAAAATTCCCCTTCACCGCGAACGGCCGCGCGCGCGCCATGGGCTGCACGGACGGCTTCGTGAAGATTCTCGCCGACGCCGCGACCGACCGCATCCTGGGCTGCCACATCATCGGCCCCGAGGCCGGCACGCTGATCGCCGAGATCGTCACCGCCATCGAGTTCGGAGCCTCTTCCGAGGACGTCGCACGCCTCTGCCACGCCCATCCCAGT
>CAYWOW010000155.1:0-2300 GCA_964459005.1 uncultured Acetobacteraceae bacterium | reverse complement strand
CCCCGCTCGCCCTGACCATGGGCGATCCCGCCGGCATCGGCGGCGAGCTTTCGTTGCGCGCCTGGCTGGCCCGCCGCCGCGGCTTTCCGTTCGTTGCCCTCGACGACCCCGCCCGCCTGGCCGCGATCGCCCGCGCGCTGAACCTCGACGTGCCGATCCGCGTGGTGGACAACATCGAGGCCGGCACTGCGATTTTTCGCGACGCCCTGCCCGTGCTGCCGGTTCCGCTCGCCGCGCTGCCGCGCCCCGGCGTGCCGGACCCGGAAAACGCCGCCGCGGTGATCGCCTCCATCGAGCGGGCAACGAAACTGACGCTGGCCGGCGCCGCCGCCGCGGTGGTCACCAACCCGATCCACAAATCCACCCTCTACGGCGTCGGTTTTCCCTATCCCGGCCACACCGAATTCCTCGCCGCCCTCACCGGCGCGACCCTGCCCGTGATGATGCTGGCCAGTCCCGTCCTGAAAGTCGTGCCCATCACCGTGCACGCCTCGCTGCGCCGCATGCTCGACATGATCACCCTGGAGCGCATCGTCGCGGTCTGCCGCGTCACCGAGGCGGCGCTGCGCACGCGCTGGAAGATCGCCGCCCCGCGTCTGGCGGTGGCCGGCCTCAACCCGCACGCCGGCGAGGACGGCACCATGGGCGAGGAGGAGCTTGCCATCATCGCCCCCGCCATCGCGCAGTTGCGCGCCGAGGGACTGAACGTCTCCGGTCCCTTCGCCGCCGACAGCATGTTCACCCCGACGGCGCGTGCGGGCTATGATGTCGCCATGGGCATGTACCACGACCAGGCCTTGATCCCGCTGAAGACGCTGGACATGAGCAGCGGCGTCAACGTCACGCTGGGCCTGCCGATCGTGCGCACCTCGCCCGACCACGGCACCGCCTTCGCCATAGCCGGCCAGGGCCGTGCCGACCCGTCCAGCCTGATCGCGGCCATCGACCTCGCGGCCGAACTGGTTTTCCGCGCGGAGGCGCCTCCATGAACCCGCTTCGTTTAGGTGTGAACATCGACCACGTCGCCACCGTCCGCAACGCCCGCGGCGGCGACCATCCCGACCCCTTGCGCGCCGCGCTCGCCGTGCTGGCCGCCGGTGCGGACGGCATCACCATGCACCTGCGTGAGGACCGCCGGCACATCCGCGACGCCGACGTGTTCGCCGTGAAGGCCGCCATCGCCGCGCCACTGAACCTGGAAATGGCGGCAACCGACGAGATGGTCCGCATCGCCCTGCAACTGCGTCCGCACGCCTGTTGTTTAGTGCCCGAGAAGCGCACCGAGGTCACCACCGAGGGCGGTCTCGACGTCGCCGGCCAGCGCGCTGCGCTCGCGCCGGTGGTGGCGGCGTTGCGCGGCGCCGGCATCCGGGTATCCATGTTCATCGACCCCGACCCCGCGCAGATCGAGGCCAGTGCCGCGATCGGCGCCCCGGTGGTGGAACTGCACACCGGCGCCTACGCCAACAACCATCCGGGCGAGTTGGACCGCCTACGCGCCGCCGCCCGCCTGACCGCGACCCTCGGCCTGGAGTGCCACGCCGGCCACGGCCTGACGTTCGACAACACCCCGCCGGTCGCCGCCCTGACCCAGGTGATGGAGCTGAACATCGGCCATTTCCTTGTGGGAGAAGCCATTTTTCAGGGTTTTGACGCGGTGATCCGGCGCATGAAGGCGGTGATGGCGCGGTGAGAACTGTAGGATGGGTAAGCGCAGCGCCACCCATCACTCCCCGGCGATGGACGGCGCTACGCTGACCCATCCTACGGGGGGCGTGATCCCACGCGACCTGTCCCGCACTTGCCCAATTGAACGATGGCACGATGACCGATTATCGCCGCAACCGAGTGCCCGGCGGCACTTATTTCTTCACGGTCAATCTGCTCAACCGACACAGCAACCTTCTTGTGAACCACGTCCGATTCCTTCGGGAGGTAGTTCGAGACGTGCGGGCGAGGGCGCCGTTTCATATCGATGCCTGGGTGGTGCTGCCGGAGCATCTTCATTGTCTCTGGACGTTGCCGGAGGGGGATGCGGATTTCTCGTCGCGGTGGCGGGATGTCAAGAAAGGGTTCTCGAAAAGCCTGCCGCAGAGCGAGCATCGGTCAGCCAGTCGGGCAGCCAAAGGTGAGCGGGGAATCTGGCAACGGCGTTTCTGGGAACACACAATCCGGGATGACCGGGATTATGGCGCGCATATGGATTATATTCATTTCAATCCGATCAGGCACGGATTGGTGGCCGATGTCGCGGACTGGCCGTATTCGTCGTTTCATCGATGTGTTGCCATGGGTGTTTA
>CAYWOW010000154.1:0-6606 GCA_964459005.1 uncultured Acetobacteraceae bacterium | reverse complement strand
TGGCGACCCCTACGGGGCTCGAACCCGTGTTACCAGCGTGAAAGGCTGGTGTCCTAACCACTAGACGAAGGGGTCATGGCCGGCGCGCCGTGGATAAACAAACGCGCCTCCCCTGCCAAGCGCAAATCCGCCCGCTCCGCTGATCCACGCCCGGGACAGACCGCGATCAGTCGATCGTCTCCCGGTAGCACCAGGCCGCAATCACCGCGACCGCCAGCGTGAAGGCGGCGATCGGCCACAGCTCCGGGACGATCTGCGCCATGCCGTTGCCCTTCAGCAGCACCCCGCGCACGATGCGCAGCGCGTGGGTCACCGGAAACAACTCGCCGGCCCACTGCGCCCACACCGGCATGCCGGCGAACGGAAACATGAAACCGGACAGCAGGAATGACGGCAGCAGCGTGAACTGCGCCATCTGGATGGCCTGCATCTGATTGCGCGCGATCGTCGAGAAGGTCAGCCCGAGGACCAGGTTGCTGGCGATGAACAGCCCGAGCGCGAGGATCAGCAACGCCATGGAGCCGCGCATCGGCAAGCCGAATACGACCGCTGCAATCCCCATGATGAGAACGGCCTGCGTGTAGCCGATCACGATATAGGGCACCACTTTGGCGAGCATCACCTCGATCGGCCGGACCGGCATGGCCAGCAGATTCTCCATGGTGCCGCGCTCGCGTTCCCGCGTGATCGACAACGTCGTGATGAACAGCGTCGAGATGGTCAGAACGATGCAGATCAGCCCAGGCACGATGTTCAGCACCGTGAGCTGTTCGGGATTGTAGCGGGCGTGCACGGCGAACTGGAAAGGCGGCGCGGCGGGCGTCGACCGGACGGTCTGCGGCACGTCCCGGTCCAGCACGCCGGTCAGCCCGGCGAGCGCGGCGGCGGCGTTGCCGATCGCCGACGGATCGGTGGCATCGGCATCCATCAGCACGGTGGGCTGCTCGCCGCGATCGACCGCGCGGTCGAAACCGGGCGGAATGTTCACCACGAACAGCAGATCGCCATCGGCGAGGCCCCGCTCTGCCTCCGCTTCGCCGGCGAGCGTCCGGATGTCGTAGTAGCCGGTGTTCTGCAACGCCGCGACCAGGGTCCGCTCGTATTTGGAATGCTCGGCCGCGAGCAGCCCGGTCGGCAGGTGCTTGGGGTCGGTGTTGATCGCGTAGCCGAACAGGAACAGTTGCAGCACCGGCAGGACCATGATCATGCGCAGCGTGAACGGGTCGCGCCGGACCTGGATCCACTCCTTGCGCAGGACCGCCAGGAAACGCCGCCAGGAAAAACCGTTCACGATGCCTCCCCACCCGGCTGGCTCAACAGATGGATGAAGACATCTTCCAGTCGTGGCGCGACGTCGTGGTAGGTCAGGACATCACCATCGTAGGCGGCGAGCGCGCGCTCCAGCGCGGCGCGGTCCATGCCGGCGAGATGAACCGCCGATCCGAAGACCGCGGCGCTCTCGACCCCCGCCATCCGCCGCAGCGCGCGGGCGGCGCGGTCGAGGTCGCCGCCGGTGGCGACCAGGATCACCAGTCCGCTGCCCCGCGCCACCGCGTCCGGGCTGCCCTGCGCCACGATCCGCCCGCCCGAGAGATAGGCGATGCGCCCGCAGCGTTCCGCCTCGTCCATGTAGTGGGTGGACACCAGCACGGTGAGGCCGTCGCCCGCCAGGTCGTGCACGAGGTCCCAGAATTCGCGGCGCGCCTTGGCGTCGACGCCGGCGGTGGGTTCGTCGAGCAGCAGCAGCTTCGGCTCGTGCAGGACGCAGGCGGCCAGCGCCAGCCGCTGCTTCCAGCCGCCCGACAACTCGCCGGCCAGTTGATCCGCCCGCCCGGCCAGGCCCATGCGCGCGACGAGGTCGCGCACCCGGCCCCACCGGTCGGATAGTTCGTAGACGCTGGCGACAAAGTCCAAATTCTCGGCGACCGTGAGATCGTCGTAGAAGCTGAATCGCTGCGTCATGTAGCCGATCTGGCGACGCAGCCGCGGGGCATCGCGGACGATGTCGAGGCCGAGGCACGTGCCGCCGCCGCCATCCGGCTTGATCAGTCCGCACAGCATCCGCATCGTGGTCGTCTTGCCGCTGCCGTTGGCGCCGAGAAAGCCGCAGACCTCGCCGGCCGCGACCCCGAGCGTCAGGCCGTCCACCACCATGCGGGCGCCATAGCGCTTGCGCAGGTCGCGCACGTCGATGACCAGTTCACCGATCATGGCGCGCGCGCCGGCAGCGGGCGAACCTCGACGGGCTGCCCCGGATTGAGCCGGGGGGCCTGCTCCACCGGCGGCCTGGCCTCAAGCAGGAACACCAGCTTGGCCGTGGTCGACTCGCTGTAGATCAGCGGCGGCGTGTATTCGGCCTGCGGCGAGATGAACGAGATCGTGGCCGTGAGGCCGGCCGGGCAGCCCGCGCAGGCCAGCGCCACCGCATCGCCGAGGTGCACCGTGCCGACCGCCGGCGCGGGGACGAAGAAGCGCACGAAGATATTGCCGGGCGGCAGCAGCGACACCACCGGCGCCCCCGCCGCGACGGTTTCGCCGGGCCGGGCAAGAACATCGGCCACCCGCCCGCCGACCGGCGCGGCGACGTGGCGCTGGCTGAGCCGCCAGACCGCCTGATCGAGCGCGGCGCGGGCCGCGTCGACCGCCGCGCGTTGCACCGCGATCTCTCCCACCCGCCCCAGCGGGGCCCGGATCTGCACCAGGGCCGCCTGCATGACATCAACCTTGGCCTGGGCCGACCGGTAATCGGCCCGCTGCTGGTCGACGCTCTGCTTGGTGGCGGCGCCGTTGGGCAGCAGCGCCTCGCCCCGGGCCAGATCGGCGGCGGTGCGGATCAGCGTCGCCTGGGCGTCCGCCAGGTTGGCCACGGCCTGATCGATTTCGGTCGGCTTGCCGCCCTGCCCGAGGTTCGTCAACTGTTCCCTGGCCTGGGCCAGCATTTGCGCGGCCTGGTCGCGCGCCGCCCGGTCGTCGGCGTCGTCCTGGTCGAACAGCGGCGCGCCGGCGGCCACTGCGTCGCCGCGCTCGACGAAGAGCCTGGTGAGCAACCCCTGCTGGGTCGGGCCGACGTTGACGAAGTCGGCCTCCGCGTAACCCTGCCAGGCCGTAGCGGCCGGCCGGCGCTGGGCCCACCAGCCAGCGGCCGCGGCGGCCGCGAGCAGCAGCAGGAGTGCCAGCCACACCCGTCGGGTCACATCGAAAAATCCTTCTGGCGTTCCCGATCCGGCCCAGGACCGGTCCGGATCATGCTGAAAACGCTTGTGATGCTACGTATTTCAGCTCATACTGAAAATACTAGCAGCTTATGAAAGCTAACGCCAGTGCCAACCGCCCCCCCACCGGCCGAAAGCGTGCAAATCGCCGCCTGGGTCGAACGTGTCGCGGCCGCCTTCGCCCAGCATTTCGGCCTGCCGCCGATCACCGGGCGCATCCTGGGCTGGCTGCTGATCTGCCAGCCGCCCGAGCAGTCCGCCGGCGAAATCGCCGCGGCGATCGGCGCCAGCCGCGCCTCGCTGACCAGCAGCATGCGCCTGCTGACGGCCGGCGACCTGGTCCGGCGGAGCACCCGGCCGGGCGAGCGCACCACCTATTTCTGCATCGACGACGATGCCTGGGAGAAGCTCATCCGGCGGCGGATCGCCGCCATGGCCTCGCTGCGCGACATCACCGGCGATGCCATGGCGCTGATCGGGCCGGACAGCGAACGGGCGGCGCGCCTGCGCGGGGCGCACATGTTCTTCGGCTGGTTGACCGAGCGTTTCGCCGGGCGGAGCCACTGACCCCGCCTTGCTTGCCCGCACCCGCGCGAGCGGCGATGCTGCCGGCCAGGGAGACCGTTCCATGCCACGCGACCTGATTCTCGCCCTGGACCAGGGCACCACCTCCACCCGCACCATCGCCTTCCGCGCCCCGCAACTGGCGCCGGCGGCCTCCGCCAGGCGCGACCTGTCGCAGCATTTCCCGGCCTCGGGCTGGGTGGAGCACGACGCCGAACAGATCTTCGCCCACAGCGTCGAAACCCTGCGCGAGGCGCTGGCCCAGGCCGGCGGTACTCCCACCGACGTCGCCGCCATCGGCATCACCAACCAGCGCGAAACCACCGTGCTGTGGGACCGCGCCACCGGCCGGCCGATCCACAAGGCCATCGTCTGGCAGGACCGCCGCACCGCCGCCGCCTGCGCCACGCTGCGCGCCGCCGGCCACGAGGCGCTGGTCACGCAACGCTCGGGGCTGCTGCTCGACCCCTATTTCTCCGCCACCAAGCTGGCCTGGCTGCTCGACAACGTGGACGGCGCGCGCGCCGCCGCCGAGGCCGGCCGGCTCGCCTTCGGCACCATCGACAGCTGGCTCCTGTGGCGGCTGACGGAGGGGCGCGTGCACGCCACCGACGCCACCAACGCCAGCCGCACCATGCTGTACGACATCGCCAAGGGCGCCTGGGACCCGGAGCTACTCGACCTTTTCCGCATCCCGGCCTCGCTGCTGCCGGAAGTGCGCGACTCCTCGGGGCTGTTCGGCCAGGCGGCGGCCGCCATCCTGGGCGCCGAGGTGGCGGTGATGGGCATCGCCGGCGACCAGCAGGCCGCCACCGTGGGCCAGGCCTGTTTTTCGCCCGGCATGGTGAAGTCCACCTACGGCACGGGCTGCTTCCTGATGCTGCACACCGGCGCGGTCCCGGTGGCCTCGCACGCGCGCCTGCTGACCACGGTGGCGCTGCAACTGGCGGGCCAGCGCACCTATGCGCTGGAAGGCGCCATCTTCGTCGCCGGCGCCGCGGTGCAGTGGCTGCGCGACGGCCTCGGCGTGCTGCGCGACGCCGCCGAGAGCGGCGCGCTGGCCGCCCGCGCGGACGCCGCGCATCACGTCTATCTGGTGCCGGCCTTCGTCGGCCTGGGCGCGCCGCACTGGGACGCCGAGGCGCGCGGCGCGTTGTTCGGCATCACCCGCGCCACCGGCCCCGCCGAACTGGCCCGCGCGGCGCTGGAGAGCGTGGCCTACCAGACCCGCGACCTGATCGAGGCCATGCGGGCGGATTGGACCGCCAGCGCCGATACCGTGCTGCGGGTGGACGGCGGCATGGTGGCGAGCGACTGGACCATGCAGTTCCTGGCCGACATGCTGGGCGCTCCGGTCGACCGGCCGGTGGTGATGGAAACCACCGCCCTGGGCGCCGCCTATCTTGCGGGCTGCGCGGCCGGAGTTTGCCCGGACCCGGCGACCTTCGCGCGGGCCTGGGCGCTGCAACGCCGCTTTCTCCCCCACATGGCCGAGGCGGAGCGCGCCAGCCGCTACGACGGCTGGCAGGACGCGGTGCGCCGGACCCTGCGCGGCCCATGATCAGCCTGGAGATCCCCGCCCTGGCCGCCCTGCCCGCCTACGCGGCGGCGCTGGCGACGGGCTGGTCGCCGAACACCACCCGCGACGTCAGCGCCGAGCAGCTCGAAGCCCTGCGGGCCGATCCGGGGGCGTTCCTCGCCGCGCTGAACCGGCGCGGCGGCGGCACCGTGCGCCTCGGCGACGGCACCGAGGTGCCGCGCCTGCCCGGTTGCGAGCGCTGGATCTGGGACGGCGAATTCTGCGGCCGGATCAACCTGCGCTTCATGGAGGGCACCGAGGCGCTGCCGGCCTTCGTGTCCGGCCATATCGGCTACGCCGTGGTGCCGTGGAAGCGGCGGCGCGGCTATGCCACCGAGGCGCTGCGGCTGATGCTGCCGCTGGCGCGCGCCGAGGGCCTGTCGCGCGTCGAGATCACCTGCGACGCCGACAACGAGCCCTCCCGGCGCGTCATCGAGGCCAACGGCGGCGCGCTGCAGGGCTCCCGGCTGGAATGGACCGATCCGCCACGCCGCAAGCTGGTGTTCCTTGTGCCCACGGGATAACTATCCCTCAGATTACATCTACGTAAAAATGCAACGCGACGGTTGCGTTTACTTATTTCCCGTGACACGCTCCCGTGCGTTGAAAGGGAGAGTCCCATGACCACCATTCGCCGCCGCTGGCCCACCTTCCGCCGGATCGCCTGCCTCGCGCTGGCGGCCACGCTGCTCTCGGGCTGCATCATCGAGCCGGCCTGGCGGCCGCATCCGGGGTATTATTACTATCGGTAACATGCCCCATTCCCGCGGTGGCCGCCCGACCCGGGAGGAAGCGTCGCAACTGACCGGACGCATCCTGGACGCGGCCACCATCCTGTTCCTGCGCGATGGCTACGGCGCCACCAGCCTGGAGGCCGTGGCGGCCGCGGCGGGGGTGTCCAAGCGGACGCTGTATGCCCGCTTCTCCGGCAAGCCGGCGCTGCTGCAGGTAGTGGTCGAGCGCCTCCTCGCGCGCTGGCTGCCGCCGTTCGACGCCGGCCTTGAGCGGGCCAGCGGGCTGGAGGCGACGTTGCTCGCCGCCGCGCGGGTGATGCTGGCCACCGCGCTGGTGCCGGAGGCGCTGGCGCTGCGCCGGCTGATGATTGCCGAAATCGAGCGGTTTCCCGAGCTTGGCCGGGTGATGCAGGACGCCGGCGCGGGGGTCGGCGTGCAGCGCCTGTCCGGTGTGCTGGAGCGGGCCGGCATCGCCGATCCGGTCTGGGCCGCCCAGCAGTTCATGGTGCTGGTGCTG
>CAYWOW010000153.1:0-6649 GCA_964459005.1 uncultured Acetobacteraceae bacterium | reverse complement strand
GCATCGACGTGCAGCCCTGGATGGCGGCGGGACTCGGCCTGACGTTGTGGGCGAGTGCCTATCTTGGGGAGATCTGGCGCGGCTGCGTCGAGGCGATCCCGCAAAGTCAGTGGGATGCCGCGGCCGCGCTCGGATTGCACAGGCCGTACCAGCTGCGCCTTGTCATTTTGCCGCAGGCCGCGCGCATTGCCGTGGCGCCGACAGTCGGCTTTCTGGTGCAACTGGTCAAAGCCACCGCATTGACCTCGATTATCGGGTTCAGCGAATTGCTGAAGACATCGAATGTCATCAACAATGCCACTTTCGCGCCATTCACCGTGTATGGCGCGGTGGCGATGATTTATTTCATGATCTGTTTCCCGCTCACCCGGTATTCCAGGTGGATTGAGAGGGTACTGCAGGTCGGTTAGACCGATGCCCCATGGGCGGTCAGATTTTACACGATGGGTCCGGCGCAAGCGGCCTCGTAGGCCGGCCGGGCCAGCAGGCGCTCGTACCAGGCGCGCAAATGCGGCGCTTCCGGGCGGCCCTCGAAAATCATGTTGAACCAGCGATGGACGTGCGGCCCGCAGGTCAGGTCCGCCAGCGACAGCGAGTCGCCCACCACGTAGGGATGCCGCGCCAGCCGCGCGTCCACGATGGCCCACAGCGCCGCAGCCTCCTTGATCGCGGCGGCGATCGCCGCGGCGTCGCGCCGCTCGGGCGGCGTGCGCACCAGCCCGACGAACACCGTCGCGGCCGGCCGGTTCAGCGCGGTCTGCTGGAAGTCCATCCACGCCTCGACCTCGGCGCGCGGGCGCGGGGCGGTCGGGTAGAGCGGAGTCGCGGGGGCATGCGCGTTGCAGATGTAGCGCAGGATGGCGTTGCTCTCGAACATGGTGAACCCGCCGTCCTCCTCCAGCGCCGGCACCAGGCCGAGCGGCTGCATGGCGCGGTACTCGGGGCCCGAGGTGCCGCCGAACGGTCCGCCGACGTCGCGCCGCTCGTAGGACAGGCCAAGCTCATCGAGCAGCCAGATCACTTTCATCACGTTAACCGACGTCGCGCGGCCCCACAGCCTGATCATCGCATCCTCCCAGATTGGTACTGTCCACTCCTGCGCCGCAATCGACCTCGATGCAACGTGGAGTGCCGCAGAAATACCCCGGCCCGTGGTCTTCCTACGAGCGCGACGGAATGCGTTCCAGCTGACGGTCGTGACCCGCCGTGATCACCGCGATCGCGGAAATGACCGGCGCCAACGCCAGAGAGAGCAGCGCGATATTGTCGCTGCCCGTCGCGTCCTTCACCAGCCCGAACACCGACGGTCCGAACCACCCGCCCAGATTGGCCACCGAATTGATCATGGCGATGCCCCCCGCCGCGGCGGTGCCGGTCAGCAGCGCGGTGGGCAGCGACCAGAAGACCGGCAGGACGCCAAACGTGCCCATCGCCGCGAAGCACAGCAGAATCATCGTCACCACCGGATGGCCAACGCCGATGAAGATGCCCCCCGCCAGGCCCGTCGAGGTCAGCGCGTAGGCGGCGACCGCATGCCAAATGCGCTCGCCCGTGCGGTCGGAATGCCAGCCCCAGTAGATCATCGGCACGAAAGCGCACAGGTAGGGCAGCGCGCTGACCACCCCGATCATGTTGGTGGACACCCCGAGCCCCTTGACGATCAGCGGCAGGAAGATCCCCATCCCATAGACCGCCGCCGCATTGCAGCAACCGGCCAACGACAGCAGCCATATCGTCGGGCTGGAGAACGCCTGGCCGAGCGAGAACTTCCGGATCGCCTCGCGCTGCGCCCGCTCCGAGGCCAGCCGCTCGTTCAGCCAGCTCCGCTGTTCCGGCCTGAGCCAGGCCGCCTGGGCCGGCCGGTCGGTCAGCAACTGCCACGTCACCACCGCCATGATGACCGGCGGGGCCGCCTCGAGGATGAACAGCCACTGCCAGCCCCGCAGCCCCAGCGCCCCATCGAGCTGCAGCAACAGCCCCGAAATCGGCAGCCCGATGAACAGCGAGATCACGCTGGACGAATAGAACAGGGCTATCATTCGGGAGCGATAGGCCGACGGGAACCACCAGGTCATGTACAGCAGCACGCCCGGGAAGAACCCGGCCTCGGCCAGCCCGAGGAAGATGCGGATGGCGTAGAAGCTCCAGTCGTTCCACACGAAGGCGGTCAGCCCGGAGATGATGCCCCAGGTGATCAGGATGCGGGCGATCCAGCGCCGTGCCCCGAATTTGTTGAGCAACAGGTTGCTCGGTATCTCGGCCAGGAAGTAACCGAAGAAGAACAAGCCGGCGCCGAAGCCGAATACCGCGTTCGAGAACCCCAGCTGGTGATTCATGGTCGGCGCGGCCATGCCGACATTCACGCGGTCGAGGTAGGCACAGAAATAGCCCAGCATGAGCACCGGCAGCAGCCGCCAGGCGACCCGCCGGATCGTTTCTCGTTCGAGCGGATCGATTCCAGGCCCGTTTGGGGCACTTGCATCCATGGTGTTTCCTCCTCGCCGTACCCCGGTCGCCGGCGGGAGGTAGCTTCCAGCCCGCATCGCCGTCCTCACCGAAGCCGGGCCGGTGCCCAAATCGACCATGCACCGCGATCGGCGCGGAGGCAACCAATGGCGCCAACCTGCTCAGGCCCGAAAGCCGATTGACAATCGGACGGCGACCTCCTCCGAGTCATGCTCCCGGCGCCCGGAATTGGCCGTGCCGCCGCCCAACGCCAGGCTCGGCACCCTTGCCCGGAGGACCGCATGGTCGCCAATACGAAGCGGGTCTTCTATGTCAACCGGCTCGCCCATCCGGTGTTCGCCGACCTGCTCGCCGCCCGCCCCGACATATGCCTGGACCGGCTGGAAAGTACCAGCGCGCAGGCCGAGATCGACGACGTGCTGTCCAAGGCCCACGCCTACCAGGTCGGCAGTTCCCGCGACCAACTGCCCGGTGCCGTGAACGGCACCGCCCAATTGCTCACCCGCGCGCCCACGCTGCTGGCGCTGTCCAGCCAGGGCGCCGGCTACGACACCATCGATGTGCCGGCCTGCACGGCGGCCGGTGTGCTGGTGGTCAACCAGACCGGCGCCAACCGCGAGGCGGTGGCCGAGCATGCGCTGGCCATGATCCTGCTGCTCTCCAAGCGCCTCATCGAGACCGACCGCCGCCTGCGCCGCGAGGCCGGCATCGTCCGCACCGACTATCTGGGCAATGACATCCACGGCAAAACTGTTGGCATCATCGGCATCGGCAATATCGGCCGCCGCCTGTCCGAGTTGTGCGGCGGCCTGTTTGCCATGCGGGTGCTGGCCTGCGACCCCTACCTGACGGCGGAACAGATCTCCGCCCGCGGCGCCGAGAAGGTCGGGCTCGACGAATTGCTGCACCGCGCCGACTTCGTTTCCGTCCATTGTCCGCGCAGCGCCGAGACGCTGAACCTGATCGGCGCCCGCGAATTCGCGCTGATGAAGCCGACCGCCCGCTTCATCAACACCGCCCGCGGCGGCATCCACGACGAGGCGGCGCTGGCGGCGGCGCTGGCCGCGGGCACCATCGCCGGCGCCGGGCTCGACGTGTGGGCGGTCGAACCGCCGCCGCCCGATCATCCGCTGCTGGGTTTCGATAATGTCGTCGCCAGCCCGCACACGGCCGGCAACACGGCGGAAGCGCGTGAAACCATCGGCCGCTTCGCCGCCGAGCAGTTGCTGGACATTCTCGATGGCCGCCGCCCGCCGCGCCTGGTGAACCCCGAGGTCTGGCCTGCCTATGTCGACCGTTTTTCTCGCATTTTCGGCTTCCGTCCGGGCTGACGCGGCGGCCCGCGCCGTCACCGCCAGCGACCCCACTGCAACAAAGGCCCAGGTAATGAAGATCATCGACAGTCAAATCCACGTCTTCTACCCGAATACCCCGGAGCGCCCCTGGCAGGAGGGCGTCACCAGCCGGGCGCCGCAGTACACGGGCGAGCAGGCCAGTGCCCAGATGGATGCGGCAGGTGTGGGCCGGGCGATTCTGGTTCCCCCCATGCTGACCGGTTGGGACAACGAGTACGCGCTGTCATACGCGCGGGCCGAGCCCGGCCGCTTTGCGGTGATGGGCCGGTTCAATGTCGAGGCGGCGGATGCGCGGGCACGACTGACGAACTGGCGCCGGCAGCAGGGGATGCTGGGCATCCGCATCTTCTTCGCCGGCAAACCCTCGATGTCCATGCTGACGGATCGGAGCTACGACTGGTTCTGGTCCGAATGCGAGCGCAGCCGGATGCCCCTGATGGGGACGATCCCTGGCAACATCGCCGGGTTCGAGCCGCTGTTGGCACGCTACCCAGGTCTTCGCCTGACCATCGATCACGCCGGGCGCCATCCGAACGGACCCAAGGACGAAGCGGCCTGGGCGGACGCCGATCAACTCTACGCACTCGCCCGGCATCCGAACGTTGCCGTGAAGGTGTCGTCCCTCCCAAGCTTCTCGACCGAGGACTATCCGTTCGCGAATCTGCACCAGCACATCCGCAGGATCTACGACACCTTCGGGCCGCAGCGGATGCTCTGGGGCAGCGATGTGACCAGGCTGAGGTCCACCTACGTGGAGAACGTCCGTCTGTTCACCGAGGCGCTCGACTTCGTCTCCACCGAGGACAAGGAATGGATCATGGGCCGCGCCGCCGCGGCATGCTGCGATTGGCCGCTACAGGCCTGACCTGCAACCTGATCGGAGGACCATCCGCGATGACCGAATTGCCCGTGTTGCCCGCTGCCGCCCGCCGAAAACTTGAGACCACGCCGACGGCCATCATCACCGACGTGTTTGGGCGCCTGCACCTGAGCGGCTGGATGGAGGGCGTGCACCCGGTACGCCCGGACAGCCACATGGTCGGGCGCGCGCGCACGTTGCGTTTCGCCCCGGTGCGCGGCGCCGACCGGCCGAGCCAGAGCATCTATGGCTTCATCCGTTCGCTCGCTCCGGGCGACGTGCTGGTGATCGGCGCCGACGTCACCTGCGACAACCTGATGGGCGACAACATCGCCCGCGCAGCGCAGGTGCAGGGGCTTGCCGGCATCGTCACCGACAGCCGCAACCGCGACAACGCCGCGATCGCCGGGCTTGCCATGCCGGTGTTCAGCCGTGGTGCGGCGACCCGCCCGACGGTGAACGTGGAGCTGGCCGATTTCGACGTGCCGGTCACCTGCGCCGACACGCAGGTGCGCCCCGGCGACATCATTCTGGGCGATCGCGACGGCGTGCTGGTGATTCCGGCCTCGCAGTTGGATGCCGTGCTGTACCAGGCCGCGGACATGGCGTTGGTGGAGAAGGACCTGGCGGCCGCGGTTGACGCCCAGGCGCCGCTGGAGGTGATCGATGCCATCCGCAAGCGGAAAAAAACGCTGCGCGCGTGATGCGCAAACGACGGCGACAGGCTTGCGGTGTTGGAAGATCAAGAAGCCACTCGACTTCCCGGAACACCTTGCCCGGGCTGCGTCGTGCGATTACGGAATCGCTATTCATGCCCGGAGTCCACGAGTCGTCTGAGCCCGGTGAAAATTGCGTTTGACAAGCAGCGAAACGAACTCAATGGTCAATGGGCTTCTCACCGCGCCGCCCTCTTTGGGCTTTCGCGTTGAACCGGGATCACACGGGAACCGACGGCAAGTCGGCTGAAACGCTGCAAGGAGACACAAGTCATGGCTTCAACGCCCGTCGACGACACGGTATTTGCCGGATTGTGCAAGATCGACACGCCAACGATCACCAATGTCGTGGCCACGTATCCGCGCGATCCGCTCTGTCTCGGACTTTACAACCCCTGGACCGAGCACTGGTACACGGACACATCCATCCGCTGCATGTATCCGGAACTGGGGGCGGTCGCCGGGTACGCCGTCACCTGCGTCTTCGGATTGCCCGATCCGAATTTCTCGGGCCGCCTGACGTTCATGGATGTCGTTGACGCGTTGTATGCCGCCAGGAAGCCGACGATTCTGGTGATCCAGCAGAAATGGCCGGCAGAGCTGATGGCGAAGGCGGGGCTGGTCGGCGAGCTGATGGCGACGTCGATGCGCTCCCTGGGCTGCGTCGGTCTGGTCTCGAACGGGCCATCCCGCGACGTCGACGCGGTGCGCCGCCTCGGCTTTCAGATGCTGCTCGGCGGCGTGACGGCGGGACATGGCGAGCTGGCCGTCCACGCCGTCAACGTGCCGGTCTCCGTCGGCGGCATGGATGTCGCGCCGGGAGAGATCGTCCACATGGACGAAAATGGCGCCGTGAAGTTCCCGGCCGACAAGGCGGAAGCGGTGCTGACCAACGCCAGGGCCCTGCTCGCCGGAGAAGACAGAAGACTCGAGATGTTGCGAAAAGCCACCACCGCGGAGCACGTCAGGGCAGCATTCGGCAGCGAGTCCTATGCCGGCAAGAAATAGCTGACGGGAATCGCGACCCCGGACGCGGCCTCGGGCGCGCCGCTACGGCGTCAGCCCGTCGCTGCGCAGCACGAAGAAATCGTTGCCGGCGAAGAAGAACATCGGCTCCTGTTTCTGCTTCAGCGTCGCTGTCGCGCGCTTGACCCCGGCGATGGTGTACTGGGCCAGCTGGACCACGTTCACCAGCCCTTCATGCGCCAGGTCGGCACGGCCCTCCAGCGCCTCCAGCAGATAGGCGGTGAACA
>CAYWOW010000152.1:0-6726 GCA_964459005.1 uncultured Acetobacteraceae bacterium | reverse complement strand
CGCCTATGTCCTGCGCCTGCGCCGCCGCGCCGGCGGAGCCCGCCGATGAGCGCGCGCGCCGTCGAGCGGGGGGCCAACGGCACGGTGTTGCTGGTGGAGGATGAGCCGGTATCGCGCCGCCTGGCGGAGCGGGCGCTGGCGGTCTGGGGGTGGCGGGCGGTATCCGCCGGGTCGGCCGAGGCGGCGCTGGCGCTGGCGGTGCCCGGGCGCTTCGTGGCGGTGGTGACCGACATGGAGCTGCCCGGACGGAGCGGCGCCGCGCTGGTGGCCGCGTTGCGCGCCCGGCCCGGCGACTCGGCGCTGCCGGCGATCATCGTCTCCGGCCATGCCGAGGCGACGCTGCGCCGCGACGCCGCCGTGCAGGCGCTGCTGGCGGCGGGGCCGGCGACGCTGCTGCTGTCCAAGCCCTATCCGTTGCCGGAGTTGCGGGCCTGCGTGACGGCGATATGTCGCCCCCCGGGGGCCGATTGATCACGTTTTGTTCTTGTCGGCCGCGAATTTCCGAACGTATAATGAACACATGATTAACGGCCCCCCGATCGACGTTGCGGCGGCGTTCTAACGTGTGACAGAATCGTCGTAAGGGATCATGGTCCGGCCGACCGTAGCAGCCCGGGAAAGAGATTTCGTATGGACAAGAACAAGGCGCTCGACGCCGCCATGGCCCAGATCGAGCGCGCCTTCGGCAAAGGCTCGATCATGCGCATGGGCGCCCATGCGGGCGACGAGCAGATCGCGGTGATTTCCTCGGGCTCGCTCGGGCTCGACCTGGCGCTGGGCATCGGCGGCCTGCCGCGCGGGCGCATCGTCGAGATCTACGGACCCGAAAGCTCGGGCAAGACCACGCTCGCGCTGCACGCCATCGCGGAAGCCCAGAAAATGGGCGGCACCTGCGCCTTCATCGACGCCGAGCACGCGCTCGACCCGATCTATGCGCGTAAGCTCGGCGTCGATGTGGACAACCTGCTGATCAGCCAGCCCGACGCCGGCGAGCAGGCCCTGGAGATCGCCGACACGCTGGTGCGCTCCGGCGCGGTGGACGTGCTGGTGATCGACAGCGTCGCCGCCCTGGTGCCGCGCGCCGAGTTGGAAGGCGAAATGGGCGACAGCCATGTCGGCCTGCACGCGCGGCTGATGAGCCAGGCGCTGCGCAAGATCACGGGCAGCGTCAGCCGCAGCGACACCATGCTGATTTTCATCAACCAGATCCGGCTGAAGATCGGCGTCATGTTCGGCAACCCGGAGACCACGACCGGCGGCAACGCGCTGAAGTTCTATGCCTCGGTGCGGCTGGAGATCCGGCGGATCGGGCAGATCAAGGACCGTGACGAGGTGGTCGGCAACCAGACCCGCGTGAAGGTGGTGAAGAACAAGCTGGCGCCGCCGTTCCGCCAGGTCGAGTTCGACATCATGTACGGCGAGGGCATCAGCAAGGTCGGCGAGTTGATCGACCTCGGCGTCAAGGCCGGCGTGGTGGAGAAGTCGGGCGCCTGGTTCAGCTACGACAGCCAGCGGATCGGCCAGGGCCGCGAGAACGCCAAGCAGTTCCTGCGCGACAAGCGCGAGGTGGCCGAGGCCATCGAGAAACGCGTCCGCGACGCCTCCGGCGTGGTCGCCAACGCCATGATGGCGATCCCCGAGACCGAGGACGCCGAAGCGGTGGAGTAGGCAAGGCAGCGGCGCCGGCCCCCCGGCCCCGCTATTCTTCCTCCGCCACCGTATTGCGCAAGGTGCCCTTGCTGGCCGCGACGGGCTGGATTCGGCTATCGTGTGCGCCTCGTCGCCGCCCAGCCCGAGGGGATCATGAACGCCATCTCTGAGATCGGCCGACGCAACGGCCTCACCGAACGCCTGCGCATCCGTGCCGGCGATTTTGTCGGCCCCACGGCAGGGCTTGCCCCGGGCAACGTCCAGGCCAACCTGGCCATTCTCCCCGCCGCGCTGGCGCATGATTTTCTTCGTTTTGCCCAGGCCAACCCGAAACCCTGCCCGGTGCTCGGGGTGTCCGACCCCGGGGCGGTGGACCTGCCCGCGCTGGCGGCTGACCTGGACATCCGCACCGACGTGCCGCGCTACCGGGTCTGGCGGCACGGCGAACTGGTGGATGAACCGACCGACATCCGCTCGGTCTGGCGCGACGATCTTGTCACTTTTGCCCTGGGCTGCTCGTTTTCCTTCGAGGAGGCGCTGGTCGAGGACGGCATCGAGGTGCGCCACCTCACCTGCGGCAGCAACGTGCCGATGTACCGCACCAACATCCCCACCGTGCCGGCCGGCGTGTTCCACGGGCCGCTGGTGGTGTCGATGCGCCCGCTCAAGCCGGCCGATGCGATCCGCGCGATCCAGATCACCGCGCGCTATCCCTCGGTGCATGGCGCGCCGGTGCACATCGGCCTGCCCCAGGCCATCGGCATCGCCGATCTCGGCCGCCCCGACTACGGCGACGCGGTGCCGGTGGGGCCGGACGAGTTGCCGGTGTTCTGGGCTTGCGGGGTGACGCCGCAATCCGTCATCGCCCAGGTGAAGCCGGAGTTCTGCATCACCCACGCCCCGGGCTGCATGCTGATCACCGACCTGCGCAACAGCAATCTGTCGGTGTGAGCGCGGGCCAAGTCAGCGCGAGCCCTCCACCAGCCCACGGATTTCCCGAATCCTGGCGTGGTGCACCGCCGGCTCCAGCCCGTCCACGGTCAGCGCCCGCAGCCGCGTGAGCCCGTCCACCGCCGGGCCGTCGCGCACCATCGCCTCCAGGATCGCCGCGTCCAGCTTCTCGTCCAGCACGCCCAGCAGCCCCACCCGCCAGTCCGCCCGCAGCACCGCCAGCGCGCCGATGAGGGCATAACAACCCCAGTTCGACACCCCGGCCACGATCAGATGCTGCGCCGGCGTGGCGCAGGCGATCGCGGTGCCATTGTCGATGTGCCGCGCGATCAGCGCGTGCGGCACCGAACCCATGCCGATCTCGTTGCCGCCATCGCCGATCGCCACCGTGGACCACGGACCCGCGTCGAACAGCGCGTGCAGCGGCGCGTTCCAGGCGCTCATGTTGAGGCCACGCATGTTGCGCGGCACACCGTCGCGCGCGGGTCCGCAGCGCTCGATGGCGACGGCCGTGGTGACGCCGGCGGCCGTCCAGCGGTCCGCCAGCGCGCCCATGTCCTCGCCAGGGGAGGCGGCATCGACCGGCACGTCCGCCACCGCCGCGCCGCGCAGCGCCGCCGCGCAGGCGCCGGCGCATACCGAGTCGGTGGCGATGCGGCAGCCCAACCCGACGGCGGAAAGTCCGGCGGCCAGCAGCGCGGCGCCCACCGGCCCGTCGGTCTCCGCCGCCGGCGGATCACCGAGCGGCACGTAGAACCCGGTGATCAGCCCCAGCACCGGCCGCGGCCGCGCCGCGATCGCGGCGGCCGCGCCGTACAGCCCGCCGGCGCAGGGGCCAAACAGCGGCGCGATGTTGCGGCCAACATCCTGCTGGATCACCCGCTCGATGGCGTCGATCAAGCCCCGTCGTTCCGCGTCCGTCATGCTATCCGCCCAGCGCCATATCCAGTACGCGGACAGAATGTATCGCTTCGCGCTGGGCGAGGTCACGAATTTGATGCCGGCACGACGTGCCGTCGGCGACGATCAGGTCGTCCGGCCCAGCGGCGCGCACGGCGGGCAGCAGCCCGGCCTCCGCCATCGCCCGCGAGACCTCCTGAGTTTCGGCCTGATAGCCGAAAGCGCCGGCCATGCCGCAGCAGGAGGCGGCGATCGGCTTCACCTGCAATCCGGGGATCTGGCGCAGCGCCGCCAGCGACGGCAGAAAGGCCGAAAAACTCTTCTGGTGGCAGTGCCCGTGCACATGCGCGGTGCGCGCCAGTGGCACCGTCGGCAGCGAACGACCCGCCAAAAATTCGCCGATGAGAAAGACCCGGTCCGCCAGCGCCCGCGCCTCGGCGCCGGGCAGCAGGGAGGGGAACTCGTCCTTCAGCGTGAACAGGCAGGACGGCTCCAGTCCGACCACGGGCGCCTCGCCGCGCAAGGCGGCGAGCGTGCGGCGCGCTTCGGCGCGGGCGCGCTCCACCATGCCGGCGGACAGAAAAGTCCGCCCGCAACACAGCGGGCGCCGTCCGCCACGGGCGACCGCCGGATTGAAGCCGGCGGCGCGCAGCACCCGCAGAGCCGCCCGCAAATTCTCCGGCTCGAAGTGCCGGTTGAAGCAATCGGCGAACAAAACGACGTCGCCGTTAGCCGGCGCCTCGCGGTCGCGGAACGCATCCCTTCGGAACGCCGGCAGGTCGCGAACCCCGGTGAAACCCAGGCGAGGCGCCGCGAGTCGCTGCACCGCGTTGGCCAGCGCCGGCACCCTTCCGGCCAGCAGCGCCATGCGCGGCAACTCCGCCACCATGCGCTCGCGCAAGGCCACGCCGTGCCGGTCGGCGTGCGCCGCCAGCACTTCGATCTTCAGCTTCGCCATGTCCACGCCGGTCGGGCACTCGCGCCGGCACGCCTTGCACGACACGCACAGTTTCACCGCCTCGGCAACCGCGTCCGACGTCATCGCATCCGCCCCGAGCTGCCCGGTGAGCGCGAGGCGCAGCGTGTTGGCGCGCCCGCGCGTCAGGTGCTGCTCGTCGAGCGTGGCGCGGTACGACGGGCACATCACGCCGGCGTCGAAGGCGCGGCAGGCGCCGTTGTTGTTGCACATCTCGACCGCGCCGAGCATGCCGCCGAGCGGGCCGGGCCAGGCCGACCAGTCCAGCTTCGGGGTGAAGCCGGGCGCGGGCGCGTAGTCCGGCGCGTACCGCATCAAGGTGCGGTCGTCGAAGCGCGGCGCCCGCACGATGCGGCCCGGATTCAAGAGACCCGCCGGATCGAAGGCCTGCTTCACCGTCTCGAAGGCAGCGACGATGCGCGGGCCGAACATCGTGGCATTGAATTCGCTGCGCGACAGGCCGTCGCCGTGTTCGCCGGAGTGGCTGCCCCGGTACTCGCGGATCAGGCCATGGCACTCTTCCACCACCGCGCGCATGCGCACGACGTCGGCGGGGTCTTTCATGTTCAGCACGGGCCGCACGTGCAGGCAGCCCACCGAGGCGTGTGCGTACCAGGTGCCCCTGGTGCCGTGTTTGGCGAAAACCTCGTTCAGCCGCTCGGTGTAGTCGGGCAGGTCGTCGAGATCGACGGCGCAGTCCTCGATGAAGGACACCGGTTTGCCGTCGCCTTTCATCGACATCATGATGTTCAGCCCGGCTTCGCGCACTTCGGCGATCGCCGCCTGGAAAGCGGGATCGGTCGCGCGCACCACCATGCCGGGACCCTCGAGATCGGCCATCATGATGTCCAGATCAGCGAGTTTGGTCAGCAGGGAAGAATACTCGTGGCCGTGGAATTCGACGATGAGGACGGACCCGGGCTCACCGATGAGCATGCGGTCGATGGTGGCGCGATAGATCGGAATCTCGCGGCCCAGGTCGATCATCGTGCGGTCGACGAGTTCGATCGCCTCCGGATCGAGCGTGACGAGATGGCGCGCCGCCTCCATGGCACGGCGAAACGTCGGGAACTGGCAGATCCCCAGCATCTTAAGAGGCTTGATCGGCGACAGCTTCAGCTCCAGCGCGGCCGAGAAGGCGAGTGTGCCTTCCGATCCCACCAGCAACCTTGCGAGATTGTCGCGCCCGGCGGCGCGCGCGGCCGGGGTCAGCGCATCGATGTTGTAGCCGCCGACGCGGCGAAGCTGGCGCGGGAAGCGGGCGGCGATTTCGTCCGCCTCCGCCGCGCCCAGCGCGCGCAGCCCCGCGACAAGTTCCGCGATGCCGGCTGGCACGCCAGCGCCGGGATCGTCGGGCAACGCGCCGAAACGGTGCCGCGTGCCGTCGGCCAGCAGCGCATCGATGGCCAGCACGTTATCCGCCATCAGCCCGTAGCGGATCGACTTCGAGCCGCAGGAATTGTTGCCGGCCATGCCGCCGATGGTGCAGCGCGCGTGCGTGCTGGGATCGACCGGGAAGAACAGCCCCTGCGGCTTCAGCGCCGCGTTCAGATGCCCCAGCACCAGCCCGGGTTCGACCAGCGCGGTGCCGGCCGCGGCATCCACCGACAGCACGCGCTTCAGATACTTGCTGCAATCGATCACCAGCGCGCGGTTGACGGTCTGCCCGCACTGGCTGGTGCCGCCGCCGCGCGCCAGCACCGGCACGCCGGCCTCGCGGCAGATCGCCAGCGCGGCGGCGACGTCGTCGATGCCGCGCGGCACGATCACGCCCTCGGGCATCACCTGGTAGATCGAGGCGTCGGTGGCAT
This sequence comes from uncultured Acetobacteraceae bacterium, assembly GCA_964459005.1. Classification (GTDB taxonomy): domain Bacteria; phylum Pseudomonadota; class Alphaproteobacteria; order Acetobacterales; family Acetobacteraceae; genus Rhodovastum. The sequence goes on along the minus strand of CAYWOW010000152.1, from coordinate 438 downwards.
AGCGGCCCCGATCGGGCTCGGCGAACAGCACTTCGGCCTGCGTCTCCCGGCGCAGCCGGTCGGCCAGGTCGGAGCGGGCGAGCGGGGTCATGGGCGAGGCCTCATTGCGGCAATCCGTTTGATCCCAGATCGGCCGCGCCTTGGCAACACGGCGCTTGCGCGGGGTACCGTGGTTGCGTACGCTACCATCGAATGAGGGCCGTCAGTCGCGCATCAACGAAGAGAAAACCGCCATGAATGGTGAGACCCGGCGTTCCAGCAGGAAGCGTTGGTTCGTGTTGTTCCTGATCAGCCTGATGTATTTCATCGCCTATCTCGATCGGGTGAACATGTCCACGGCGGCGCCCGTCATCAGCAAGGAATTCGGCTTCGACAAGATCACGATGGGCTTCATCTTCAGCGCCTTCGTCTGGAGCTATGCGATCTTCCAGATTCCGG
>CAYWOW010000151.1:0-6763 GCA_964459005.1 uncultured Acetobacteraceae bacterium | reverse complement strand
CGTTTCCGCCATCGCGCTGCTCCTGGCTGGCCACGACCGCCGGCTGGAACGCATGCGGCCGCGCGGTTAGACCGACGACCCGGCTGATCCCGCGGCGGAAACGCCGCGGGATCAGCCCGTCCGCGGTGACCTCATAAACAGTGCTCCGGTGGATACCGGTTGAAGTGTTGGGTCAGCCCTGGGGCGCTCCCCGAGTTGAGCAGCCCGGCGACGCATCATCCCGGCAATCAATTGCGAGCCACTCTTGTTCGTTTCTAGGAACGTATGGCGCGCTATTTGACCCAAATCAAAGACTTGCGGCCGACACTCTGCTACGCACGACGAACGGTAGTGTTGGGCGGGCGGGCATACGTCAAGCAGGGAAGAAATGCGACCATGAGTATGATGCTGATGATCCACCCCGATAAATGCACGGGTTGCCATAATTGCGAGCTCAGCTGTTCCATGGAACACGAGGGCGATTTTCGGACGAAGGCGTCTCGCATCCACGTCTATACATGGGAGCGCCAGGGATTTTCCGTCCCGATGATGTGCCAGCAATGCCACGACGCGCCCTGCACGACCGTGTGCATGCCGAAGGCGTTGACGCGCAATCTGGCCAACGGGCAGGTCGATCTCGACGCGGCGAAGTGCATCGGCTGCAAGATGTGCGTGCAGGCATGCCCGTTTGGCAACGCGTCCTGGGACTTCCTGACCTCCGCGATCCTCAAATGCGACACCTGCAACAGCGATCCGGCTTGCGTCAGGATCTGCCCCAGCCAGGCGCTGACATGGGTGGAGGACACCGTCTCGGCGCAGGTGCGCAAGCGGGCCTTCGCGACCAAGCTCAAGAACGCGTTCCTGGAGGCGTGATCATGCACGGCTGGGTTGGAAAACTGCTCCGGATCGACCTGACGAGCGGCAAGATCGCGACCGAGGCGCTGAACCCCGAGCTGGCGCGCGATTACATCGGGGCGCGCGGACTCGGCACCAGACTGATGTTCGACGAGGTCGATCCGAAGGTCGATCCGCTGTCGCCGGAGAACAAGCTGATGTTCGTCTCCGGCCCGCTGACCGGCACCTTCGCCCCGTCCGCCGGCCGCTACAACGTGGTCACCAAGGGGCCGCTGACCGGCACCATCGCGGCCTCGAGCTCCGGCGGCAACTGGGGACCGGAGCTGAAATTCGCCGGCTACGACCTCATTATCCTGGAAGGCAAGGCGGCCAGCCCGGTCTATCTCTGGATCAAGGACGACCAGGTCGAAATCCGCGACGCCGCCCATCTCTGGGGCAAGCAGGTGCCCGAGACGACCGAGCAGCTTTATGCCGAAACGGAAGCCGACGCCAAGGTCGCCTGCATCGGCCCGGCCGGCGAGAACCTGTCCTATATCGCCGCCGTCATGAACGACATGCACCGCGCGGCCGGACGCACCGGCGTCGGCGCGGTGATGGGCTCGAAGAACCTGAAGGCGATCGTGGTGCGCGGCACCGGCGCCGTGACGGTCGCCGACAAGCCGGGCTTCCTCGGCGCGGTGGACCACATCAGCAAGGCGCTCAAGGCCGGTCCGGGAACCGGCTACAGCTTCCGGATGTATGGCACCGCCGCCAACATCAATCCGATGAATGCCGTTGGCGGGCTGCCCACCGCCAATTTCCAGGAGACGCATTTTCCGACCGCCCACAAGGTGAGCGGGGAAACCCTGACGGCCACCCTGTTGCAGCGCACCAAAAGCTGCTTCTCCTGCATCATTTCCTGCGGCCGCGTGACCAAGGTCACCAACCCGAAATTCAAGGGCGAAGGCGAAGGTCCCGAATACGAAACCGCCTGGGTCTTCGGTCCGGACTGCGCCGTCGATGACCTCGACGCGGTGACCAAGGCCAACTACACCTGCAACGAGATGGGCCTCGACACCATCTCCATGGGCAGCACCATCGCCTGCGCCATGGAGATGTTCCAGCGCGGCATCATCGACCTGAAGGAAACCGAGGGCCTGCCACTGGAGTTCGGCAATGCCGAGGCGATGGTCGAGGCGGTGCGCCTGACCGGGCTCGGCCAGGGCTTCGGCAAGAAGCTGCAACTCGGTTCGTATCGACTGGCCAGCCTCTATGGCCATCCCGAGCTGTCGATGACCGCGAAGAAGCAGGAGATGGCGGCCTATGAGCCGCGCGCGGCGCAGGGCATCGGGCTGGAATACGCCACCTCGAACCGCGGCGGCTGCCATGTGCGCGGCTTCACCGTCGGCGCGGAAGTGCTTGGCCGCACGAATCTGATGGACAAGAACGCGACCGTGGGCAAAGCGGCTTTGCTCGTCGGGGTGCAGAACGGCACGGCGGCGCTGGATGCCACCGGGGCCTGCCTGCTGTCGTCGGGGGCCATGAGCGCCGCGGATTATGCCGAACTGTTGACGACGGCGACCGGCGTTGCCTACGACGCCGCGAGCTATCTCAAGGCCGGCGAGCGCATCTGGAACCTTGAGCGGATGTGGAACCTGAAGGCGGGCCTGACGGCCGCCGACGACACGCTGCCGCCGCGGATGCTGAACGAGCCGATCCCGAAAGGACCGTCCAAGGGCGCGGTCAATCGCCTCCAGGAGATGCTGCCGGAGTACTACAGCCTCCGCGGCTGGGGGCCCGACGGCGTTCCGACAGCGGAGAAACTCGGCGAACTGGCGTTGAACGTTTAGCGCGTGATCGCTGGAGGCGGCGGCGCAGACCGCGCCTACACGGTCGCGCCGGTGACCTGCCGCGCCTCGTCGAGCGCGCGCCAGAGGTACCACGCGGCATAGGAGCGGAACGGCGCCCACATTTCGCCGATGGCCGCCAGGTCGCGCGGGCGGGGCTGCTCGTCCAGACCGTGCAGGCAGCGGTAGCCGTCGCGCACGCCGAAATCGTCGACCGGCAGCACGTCCGGCCGGCCGAGGGTGAAAATGAGCACCATCTCGACGGTCCAGCGCCCGACGCCACGAATCCGCGTCAGCTGCTCGATCAGCGTGGCATCGTCGAGCCGTTCCGCGGCGCGGCGCGTCGGCACCAGCCCCGCGGCCGCGTTCACCGCGATGTCGCGGATCGACGCCGCCTTGCTCGCCGAGAACCCGACCCCGCGCAGCGCAGCCTCGCTGGTCGCCAGCACCATCGCCGGGGTGGGGAACTCGAGCCCCGGATAGAGGGCGCAAAACCGCGCCAGGATGCTGCGGGCGGCATTGCCGTGCAGTTGCTGATGGGCGACCGCCCGCACCAGCGCCTGATAGGGCTGCTCGGCACGGTCCGGCTTCAGGCCGCAGCGCCCGACCCGGCCGATCAGCCCGTCCATGGCGGCATCGACGCTGCGGAGGTGCCTGATGGCGGTGCGCATGCCGTCAGATTGTCATCCGGTCGGCGGCGCCGCCAGCCCGATTCCGGTGGTGGCGGCAACAACGACCCGCGCTCCACACGCCAAGCGCGAATTCGTCATACCCGCTGTGCTTGCCTTTGGCCTCCATGGCGCGCTTAATGGCCGGCATACTGGTAGGGGCGTCGGCTTTCTGGCCCCGCGGGGCAGTGACCATGGCCCATGTACAGCGTCTCGGATACAGCCGCGACGACGAGCAAGAGGAAGCGGATCGCCAGAGTGTGAGCCTTGCCGGGCTCGCGGTCGTCCTGGCCCTGGTCGTGGTGGGGGTTTACGTGATCCACCAGCTCGAGACCAAGTGTGCCATCGAGGACTGCCTGCTGGCCGACCACGCCAACTGCGACATCATCCTCTCCAGCGCCCGCTGAATCACTTGGCGCGGCGGCTTGACGCGCTGGCGCGCTGTGTCAGCGTGCGGGCGCAGGATTGGGAGGTCGCTCATGCGTATCGCCGACATGGACTGGCGGATGGTCGAGGACTGGACGCGGGCCGACGACCGCGTGGCGCTGCCGCTGGGCAGCACCGAACAGCACGCCGGCCTGTCGCTGCTGACCGACGCCATCCTGGCCGAACGCATCGCGGTCGAGGCGGCCGAGCCGCTCGGCGTGCCGGTGTTTCCGGCGCTGCCGTTCGGGGTGTCGCCGTATTTCCAGGCTTTCCCGGGCAGCATGACGCTGCGCGTCGAAACCTTGTGCGCCGTCGCGCGCGACCTGCTCGATAGCCTCAAGCGTTCCGGTTTCCGGCGCATCCTGCTGGTCAACGGCCATGGCGGCAACGCTCCGGCCGGCGCGCTGGCGCAGGAGTGGTTGATGGACAACCCGGACTGCCGGGTGCGCTTTTACGATTGGTGGCGGGCGCCGCGCACCTTCGCCAAGGTGCTGGAAATCGACCCGGTCGCCAGCCACGGCAGCTGGATGGAGAATTTCCCCTGGACCCGCCTGCCCGCCACGCCGGCCGACGAGCAGAAGCCGATGGTGGATGTGGAAGGGCTGAAGACGCTGCCGCCGTTCGAGGCGCGTAACCTGCTGGAGGACGGCAACTTCGGTGGCCGCAGCCAGCGCCCCGACGCCGACATGCTGGCGATCTGGCAAGTCGCGGTGGCGGAAACGCGCGAAATGCTGGAGGCCTGGTGATGGGACCCATCCTGATCTGGGGCGCCGGGGCGATCGGCGGCACCTGCGGCGCTTATCTCCGGCGCGCCGGCCACGACGTCAGCTTCGTCGATATCGTGCCCGCCCATGTCGAAGCGATCCGCACCACCGGGCTTCGCATCACCGGCCCGGTGGACCAGTTCACCGTGACCGCGCCGGCCTTCCTGCCCGATCAGGTGCCGGGCCTCTGGCGCCACGTGTTCCTCGCCGTGAAGGCGCACGACACCGAGCGCGCCACCCGCGCCATCACCCCGCACCTCGCGCCGGACGGCTATATCCTCTCGCTGCAGAACGGGCTGTGCGAAACCATCATTTCGCGCATCGTCGGGCGCGACCGCACCATCGGCGCCTTCGTCAACTACAGCACCGACTGGATCGCTCCCGGCGAGGTGCTGTTCGGCAGCCGCAGCTCGGTGGTGCTCGGCGAACTCGACGGCACCATCACGCCGCGGTTGCGCGAACTGCTGGGCGTCATGCACGACTTCGAGCCGGACGCCATCATCACCGACAACATCTGGGGCTACCTGTGGGGCAAGCTCGGCTACGGCGCCATGCTGTTCGCCCAGGCGCTCGGCAATCTCTCCATCTCCGACTGCCTGGCGCGGCCCGAGATGCTGCCGGTGTGGCGGGCGCTCGCGCGCGAGGCGCTGGCGGTGGCGGCGGCCGAGGGCGTGCGGGTGGAGAAATTCCCGATGTTCGACCCCGCCGCCTTCATGCCCGACGCCCCGGACGACGCCGCGCGCGCGGCGGTGGCCCGCATCGTCGAGCTCAACCGGCACAGCGCGAAAACCCATTCCGGGGTCTGGCGCGACCTCGCCGTGCGCAAACGCCGCACCGAGGTGGACGTGCAGATCGCCCCGATCGCCGAGATCGGCGCCCGCCACGGTATCGCCACCCCGACCGTTTCCCGGCTGGTCGCCCTGATCCACGAGGTCGAGGACGGCAAGCGGCCGCTTTCCGACGACAACCTGCTGGAGCTTCTGCACCCATGAACATTCGTTTCGACGGTAAGATCGTCGCGGTCAGCGGCGCCGGCCACGGCATCGGCCGCGCGGTCGCGCGCAGCTTCGCCGGGCTGGGTGCGGCGGTGTTCGCCGCCGACCACAACGCCGCCAACCTCGCCGAGACCGCCTCGGTCGGCAACATCACGCCGCACACCGTCGATCTGTCCGACCGCCGCGCGGCGGCGGGTTGGATCGCCGAGGTGGAACGCCTGAATGGCGGCGCGGCTGTTTTCGCCCTGGTGAACAATTGCGGCGGCGTGGCGGGGCAGACCGCCCAGCCGATCGAAGAGGTCACCGACGAGGACTGGGACCGCATCTTCGCGGTGAACATCGGCGCCGCCATGGCGCTGTCGCGCGCCGTGGCGCCGGGGATGAAGCGGGCCGGCCAGGGCCGCATCATCAACATCAGCTCGGGCGCCGGGTTGCAGGCCTCGCTCACCGGCATCCAGGCCTATTGCTCGGCCAAGCACGCCGTGGTCGGCCTCACCCGCCAGCTCGCCCACGACCTCGGCCCCTTCGGCATCACCGTGAACTCGGTGGCGCCCGGCTTCATCCGTTCCAACCCCGACACCGAGAAGCAGTGGGACAGCTATGGCGCGGATGGCCAGCAGGCGCTGGTCGAGCGCATCGCGCTGAAGCATCTCGGCACCGCGCAGGACATCGCCAACGGCGTGATTTTCTTCGCCTCCGGCCTCGCGGACTTCGTCAGCGGGCAGATCCTGCAGGTGGACGGCGGCCGATGACCGCGCCGGTCGCCGCCGTCGACGCCTGGGTGGCGGCGAACCGGCCGCGCCTGCTCGACGAGTTGCTCGCCTTCATCGCCACGCCCAGCGTTTCCACCGACCCGGCCTATGCCGCCGGCATGGCGGCGGCGGCCGATCTCCTGCTCGTCCGGCTCGGCCGGATCGGGCTTAACGACGTGCAGTTGCTCGACGGCGGCGGCCACAAGGCGGTCTACGGAGCCTGGACCGGCGCCGCCGGCGCGCCGACCCTGCTGGTCTACGGCCATTACGACGTGCAGCCGCCGGTGCCGCTGGAGCTGTGGCAGACCCCGCCCTTCGAGCCGACCATCCGCGACGGCCGGATCTATGCCCGCGGCGCTTCCGATGACAAAAGCCCGCTCTGGATCGCCGTGTCGGCGCTGGAGGCCTGGCTGGCCGTGCACGGGCGGTTGCCGGTGAACGTGAAGGTGCTGCTCGAGGGCGAGGAGGAAGTCGGCAGCGCTGGCCTGCCCGCCATCA
>CAYWOW010000150.1:0-6776 GCA_964459005.1 uncultured Acetobacteraceae bacterium | reverse complement strand
TTGATCGCGTGATTCACGCCCTCGGCCGATTCCGATTCGGGCGATCACGCTCTAGTGCTGCGCGCTGGTGATGGCGTTGCGGTTCTGGGTCCAGGCGTCGGGCGTGGAGCCCAGGGCCGTCGGGCGGTCCTTGCCGTAGCTGATGGTGCTGATCCGGCTGCCCTGGGTGCCTTTCGACACCAGATAGTCGCGCGCCGCGTTGGCGCGGCGTTGGCCGAGCGCCAGGTTGTATTCCTCGGTGCCGCGCTCGTCGGTGTTGCCGGCGATTTCCACCGCGACGCGCTGGGTCTGCCGCAGCCAGCCGGCCTGCAGGTCCAGCGTGGCGCGCGCGTCCGGGGTCAACTGCGAACGGTCGGTGTCGAACAGCACGCGGTCCGGCACGCCCGGGGCCAGCATGCCTGTGCCCGAGCCACCCGGGGCGCCGAGCGCCGAACTGCCGACCCCGGTGGTGCCGTAGCCGCCCACCGGGGCGCTCGTGGCACCTGCGGTGCCGGCGGTGTCATCGGAAGAACACGCGGCCAGCAGGGCGGTGGCGGCGAGGACGATCCAGAAACGGCGCATGCGATCCCCTTTCGGGCGTGACCCATACAGCACTGGCAGAGCCCGGCGACCGTCGCAACCGAAACCGCGTTTCGGCACCGGGTCGTGCTGGTCCCGGTTGCCCGGAGTGCAGCGGTCGCGTCGTTGTAATTCCCGCAAAACCTGCTAAGGCTCGATTACGGGCAATAGCATCAAGAACGACAAGCCCCGGAGCCGGGCAGAGGAGTCGGATCGAGGAGAGCGGACGTGCCGAGGTCATTGGAGCAGGATCGTCACGATAATTCCTTCCCCATGTTTGTCACCGATCCGCAGGGGAATGTCTTGCTGTCGAACGAGTCGACGGCCGTTTCTCTCGGTCTTCCGCTCGCCCGCTTCACCGGGTCCAACGTCCGCGATCTTGTCCGTCAGGGCTATTACGATAATTCGGTGGCCATGGAAGCGGCCATGGCGAAGCGTGAGATTTCGAAGCCGCTGCGCACCGTCCGGCATTTCGACTGCATTTCCACCTGCAGTCCGCTGCTCGATCAGAGCGGGCTGGTCAAATACGTCGTCGTCCGCGGCGTTCCGGAATCGGCCCTGAGCCGGGACGTCGCGGGTACACCGGGTCGCGCGCATCGGGCGGCGGTCGACGAGATGATCGATCGGGCCCTGTCGAACGGGCTGATCGTGGCGCGCGACGATGCCATGCGGCGCTTGGTGGCGACCGCCCAGGGCGTGGCCAGGACGGACTGCTCCGTGGTGCTTCTCGGCGAGACCGGGACCGGCAAGGAAATCTTCGCGCGCTTCATCCATGAGTCGAGCCGGCGGCGCGGCAAACCCTTCGTCGCGGTGAACGCCGCCGCGTTTCCCGAGGAACTGGCTGAGTCCGAGCTGTTCGGCTACGAGCGCGGCGCCTTCACCGGGGCGCGCGCCGAGGGCAAGATCGGCCTGTTCGAGGCGGCGGACGGCGGCACGCTGTTCCTCGACGAAATCGCGGATTTGTCGTTGCCGATCCAGGCCAAGCTGCTGCGCGTTCTGGAATCGGGCGACGTGCGCCGGATCGGTGGCGCCAGGACCCGCCGGGTGGACTGCAGGATCATTGTCGCCACCAACCGGAACCTGGCGGATCTGGTCGCGGCGGAGAAGTTCCGGGAGGACGTTTATTATCGCCTCAGCGTGTTCACGTTGGAGATTCCGCCGCTGCGGCAGCGGCGCGACGACATCGTGCCGATCGCCGAACGCTTCATCGACTTCTTCGGCAGGAAGTACAGCGTTGACGTCCGGCTGGACATGGAGACCGCGAACCGGCTGTTGAGCAACGAATGGCGCGGCAATGTCCGCGAGTTGCGCAACTGGATCGAGAACTACGTCGTCAGCCAGATGATCGGGGCCGACATGCCCGCGCCCGCCGGCAAGGCCGCCGCGGCCGGCGGCTTCTGGGTCGGCGGTCTCGGCGGCAGCCTGCGCGACGTGCGCCGCGAAGTGGAGGATCGTTACATCCGCCACGTGCTGGAGGCCTGCGGCGGGCGGGTGGGAGAAACCGCCGACCGCCTGGAAATCTATCGCACCGCGCTCTATCGCCGCCTGAAGTCGATGAAGGATCCCGGCGGGCAGGCCGAATCCGCGGCCGGGGAAGACGAGCTGCCGGGTTAGCGACGGAATCCCCGCCGCGGATCGTGCGGTGCGCCGGCGATGAACACCTGAGTGCACATCTCCGGCGGCAAACGCGCGCGCGTGTCCAACCGGAGAGACAGTTTGCCCCGCCGATCGCGGCGAACCGCCGCCGAGTGGTGCCGCCGGCCAACTGGCATGGCTTGTGCAAATACCCGTGACGATCGAAGGTGGCGGCGAATGCCGGTCGCGCGCGGTGCGGCGCGCGGACGGCGGTTTCGCCTGCTGCCGGGAAACAGGTTGCGGGAGAGAAAAATGTCCATGGCCCCGAGCGATCACCACCCGACCGTGCCGGGAAATTCCGGCGGCACGGCCGCTGCGACACTGATCGACAATTTCACCGAGTTCAGCCTCCGTTGGGTGCCGGACTCGATGGTGTTCGTGCTCGTGCTCACCATTGGCGTCTATGCCCTCTCGCTGATCTTCTCCAACCACGGACCGATGGAGCTGATCGACGACTACGCCAAGGGGTTCTGGATTCTGCTGACGTTCTCGATGGAAATGGCGTTGCTCCTGGTCACCGGGTTCGCCGTCGCCGATTCGAAATACGTCAAGCGCGGCATTGTCGCTCTGGTCGACTGGCCGAAGACCCGCACCGGGATGATCCTGCTCTACATCGTCCTGTCCGCCGCGCTGTGGTGGTGCCACTGGGGCATCGGCACCATGGCGTCGATCATCATGGGCCGGCAGATCGCGCTGCGCCGCAAGGACCTCGGCCTCGACTATGCCTACATCACGGCGATCGCCTATGCCGTGGTGGTCTGCGCCAACGGGCCGTCCCAGGCCGCGCAGTTGCTGGTCGCCACCCCCGGCCACTTCATGGAGAAGGTCACCGGCGTCATTCCCCTGACGCTGACGACGTTCAATCCGGCGCTCCTGATCGCGGTCGGCACGCTGTTCGTGACCATCCCGATCGTGCTGCTGTGGATCATGCCGAACCGGGAACACAGCAAGCCGGCGCCTGACGGCCTGCTGCAGGAATTCGCCGCGATCGAGGTGGAGAGCGAGGACATCTCCAAGCTGCGTCCCGCCGAACGGTGGGACCGTTCGCGCATCCTGCAAACGATCGTCGCCATCGGCGGTCTCATCTGGGTGGCGCGCTATGTCTATGCCCATGGCATCGGGCAGCTCAATCTCGATACGCTGAACTTCATTTTCCTCTTCATCGGCCTGTTGCTGCACGGTTCGCCGCACAGCTTCATCGGATCGGTGAAGCGGGCCGTCCCGTCGACCTACGGCATCATCATCCAGTTCCCGATGTACGCCGGCATTTTCGGCATGATCAGCTTCTCGGGCATGGCCGGCGTGATGGCGCACTGGTTCGTGTCGTTCTCGACCCACGCGACCTATAGCTGGATCATTTTTCTCTACACCGGCTTCGTCGATTTCTTCGTGCCGTCCGGCGGTTCGAAGTTCGTCATCGAGGCCCCCTACATCATCCCGGCCGCGCAGCAGCTCGGCATCTCGCCGGCCCAGGTCGTCAACTCCTATACCGCCGGCAGCCTGTGGGTGAACCTGATCCAGCCGTTCTGGGCGCTGCCGACGCTCGCCGCCTTCAAGATGCGGTTCCAGGACATCCTGCCCTACACCTTCGTCGTCTGGGTCCTGACCTTCATCGTCTACACCTTCACGTTGCTGATGTTCCCAGGCGGGCTCTGAGCTTTTGTCAGGAATACGGAAATGAGCAGATACGTCATCACCAGTTTCGCCCGCACCCCGGTCGGCGCCTTCCTCGGCGAGCTCAAGGACATCCCCGTCCAGGACCTGGCGACCATCGCCATGAAGGAGGCGGTGAAGCGATCCAGCATCGCCCCGGATCTGGTGGAGGGAGTCGTGCTGGGTCACGTCATCTCCACCGCCGACGCCGCCAACCTTGCCCGCTACGTCGCGCTCGCCGCCGATCTTCGTGAGGAATGCACCGCCTTCACGGTCAACCGCATCTGCGGCTCCGGCATCCAGGCCGTCATCTCGATGGTCCAGGAGATGGCGGGCTGCGGCTATGAAGTGGCGATCGCCGGCGGCGCCGAGGCGCTGTCGCGCGTGCCCTATTACCTGCCGCTGTCGGTGCGCTACCAGCCCTTGCGCAACGGCAATGCCAGCCTGATCTGCTCGAACGAGGAAATGGCCCGCAAGACCGCGCCGGTCGGCCGCTATGCCGAGATCCACAGCATGGGCGAGACCGGCGAGAATGTCATCGCGCTGATGGGAATCTCGCGCGAGGATCAGGATCTCTTCGCCTACCAGAGCCAGATGAAGGCGAAACAGGCGATCGCGAGCGGCCGCTTCGCCGAGGAGATCGTCCCCGTCGAGGTCAAGACCCGCAAGTCCGTCGAGATCGTCGCCCGGGATGGCCATCCGCGTCCCGACACGACGCTTGAGTCGCTCGCCAGGCTGAAGCCCGTGTTCAGGAAGGATGGCACCATCACCGCCGGCAACGCGTCCGGCATGAACGATGCCGCCGCGGCGATGGTGATCATGACCGAGGAAAAGGCGAACGCGCTCGGCCTCGAACCGATGGCCATCATCGGCGATTATGCCTTCCATGGCGTCGATCCGACGGTCATGGGCCTCGGTCCGGTCGGCGCCATCCGCAAGCTGCTCGCCAGGACCGGCCTCACCCTCGGCGACATCGACCTGCTCGAGATCAACGAGGCCTTCGCCGGCCAGACGCTGGGCTGCCTGAAGCAACTCGGCAACTACATCGGCACCGAACTCTACGCGCGGCTCAACGTGAACGGCGGCGCGGTCGCGCTGGGCCATCCGCTCGGCATGTCCGGCGCCCGCCTGGTCGGCACCATCGCCACCGAGTTCAGGCACCGCAAGGACGCGCGCTGGGGCATCGCGTCGGCCTGCATCGGCGGCGGCCAGGGCATCGCCCTGCTGCTCGAGAACCCGCGCTGAGCGGCCCGCCCAAAGCGAAGACAGAGGAAATTGCATTGTCAAAGATCATCACATTCGAACGCGCCGCCGAACTGGTCAGGGACGGCGCCACGGTTGCCTGCGGCTCCATGGGCCTGTCGTGCTGGCCGGACGAAATCGCCGAGGCGATCGCCGCGCGCTTCACCGCCACCGGCCACCCGCGCGACCTCTATCTGCGGCAGGGCGCGGCGACCGGCGACTGGAAGGAACGCGGCACCACCAGGCTCGGCATCGAGGGCCTGGTCACCCGCTGGAGCGGCGCCCATATCGGCTCGTCGGCCGGCATGGCGAAACTCTGTGCCGAGAACAAGATCCAGGCGCACTGCCTGCCGCAGGGCGTGATCCTGCATCTGTGGCGCGAGATCGCCGCCCATCGCCCCGGCCTGATCACCAAGGTCGGGCTCGGCACCTTCGTCGACCCGCGCGTCGAGGGCGGCCGCATGAACAGCGCGACCACCGAGGATATCGTCCGCCTCGTCGAGTTCGACGGCGAGGAATGGCTCTACTACAAGTCCTTCCCGATCGATGTCGCGATCCTGCGCGGCACCACCGCCGACGAGAACGGCAACATCACGCTCGACAACGAGGGGTTCCTCGGCGAATTGCTGCCGATCGCCCAGGCCACCAGGAACACCGGCGGCATCGTCATCGTCCAGGTCGAATACCTTGCCCGCGCGGGCAGCCTGCATCCCAAGCGCGTCGCCGTGCCCGGCGTGCTCGTCGATTACGTGGTGGTGGCGACCAAGAAGGAGGCGTGCTGGCAGACCGAGGGTCTCTACTTCGACCCGGCCTTCTCCGGCGACGTCAAGATCCCGACCGCCTCGGTTCCGGCGCTGCCGCTCGACGAGCGCAAGATCATCTCGCGGCGCGCCGCCATGGAACTGAAGGCCGACACGGTGATCAACCTGGGCTACGGCATGCCGGCCGATGTCGCGGCGGTCGCGGCGGAGGAGGGCGTCAGCCACCGCATGACGCTGACCACCGAGGCCGGCGGTTTCGGCGGCGTTCCGGCGAGCCCGCCGAACTTCGGCGTTTCCTACAATGCCGAGGCGCTCGTCTATCACCACGAGATGTTCGACTTCTATGACGGCGGCGGCATCGACGTGGCCTATCTCGGCCTCGCCCAGGCCGACCGGGACGGCAACGTCAACGTCTCGAAGTTCGGCCGGCCAAACGGCTGCGGCGGCTTCATCAACATCACCCAGAACGCCAAGAAGGTCGTCTATACCGGCACCTTCACCGCCGGCGGACTGAAAGTCGCCGTCGAGGGCGGCAAGCTGGCGATCGTCAGGGAGGGCCGGAACCGCAAGTTCCTCAAGCACGTCGAACAGATCACCTTCTCGGGCAAATACGCGGCCTCGGTCGGCCAGCCCGTCGTCTACGTCACCGAGCGCGCCGTCTTCACGCTGAAGGACGGCGAGATGACGCTGATCGAAATCGCGCCCGGCATCGATCTCGAGAAAGATGTTCTGGGCCTGATGGGCTTCCGCCCGAGGATCGCGCCGGACCTGAAGACCATGCCCGCGGGCATCTTCGCGCCGGCCTGGGGCGGCCTGGCGACGGCGATGGGCCTCGAGGCTCCGTAGGCGCGAAGATAAGCAAAGGCCAGGGGCTTTGCCCCTGGACCCCAATCAAGGCAGAGCCTTGATAATCCATTCCTTTTGGGC
>CAYWOW010000149.1:0-6803 GCA_964459005.1 uncultured Acetobacteraceae bacterium | reverse complement strand
TTTCCTCGCCGCCGACCACGCACTCCTGCTTCTACGGCATCGACACGCCCGAGCGCAGCAAGCTGCTGGCCGCCAATCATTCCATCGAGGCCATGGCGGAGCTGATCGGTGCCGACAGCCTGGCCTTCATTTCCATCGACGGGCTCTACCGGGCACTCAACAAGGGCGACCGCGATCCCGCCCACCCGCAATACTGCGATGCCTGCTTCACCGGCGAGTATCCGATCGCGCTGCCCGACATGACGCAGAACGACAACCGGCAGCTGTCTCTCCTTTCCGAAAGCCACTGAGTGACGCTCGCCGGCAAGATCGCCCTCGTCACGGGCGCCAGCCGGGGCATCGGCGCCGCGACCGCCGTCGAGCTCGCACGGCGAGGCGCGCACGTGGTCATCACCGGCCGTACCCAGGGTGGGCTGGAGGAGACCGATGACACCATCCGCTCGGCCGGCGGTGCGGCGACCCTGCTGCCACTCGACCTGATGGACGGCGGCGCGCTGGACGCGGTCGGTCCGAGCCTGCTGGAGCGGTTTCACCGCCTCGACATCCTGGTGTCGGCGGCCGGCAGCCTGGGCACGCTGACGCCGGTGCCGCATATCCTGCCGACCGACTGGACAGAGGTGGTGGCGGTCAACCTTACCGCGGCCTGGCGGCTGATCCGCACTTGCGGTCCGCTGCTGATCGCCGGCGAGGCCGGGCGAGCGGTGTTCGTCACCAGCCGCATCGTGCTGCGGCCGACCGCGTACTGGGGGGCCTACGGCGCCACCAAGGCGGGCCTGCATCACCTGGTGCAGACCTGGGCGGAGGAGACCCGCATCACGAGACTACGCGTCAACCTGGCCGACCCGGGTCCGGTCGCGACCAGGCTGCGCCGCGGCGGTTTCCCGGGCGAGGACCCGTCCACCCTGCCCCGGCCCGTCGACATCGCCCCCGGCATCGCCGACCTGTGCGGTCCGGCGGAAACGCGCCACGGCGAGATGATCCGGGTCAGCCCGATTCCGGTTTGAAGGCCAGGGCCGAAGCCGACACCGAAACGGACTGACCGCTAGGGGCTATTGCGGTATAATTATGGTCCGGGCATCGCCGAGTGCGACGTGTCGGCGGTGCCGTGCGGCTTTCAGCGAGTTGAGGGATACATGCACGAGCACGGCAACCTGATCGGCGGCAGCTGGCGCGCGGGGCGCGCGACGCTGCCTGTGGTCAACCCCTCGGATGGCTCCGAGATCGGCCATATCGCCCGCGGCGGGGCCACCGACATCGACGCCGCCGTGGCGGCCGCCCGGGCCGCGATGGATGGGGCCTGGGGCCGCACCGACGCCGCCACGCGCGGGCACCTGCTGCTGCGCGCCGCCGAGCTGATCCGCCGCGACGCCGAGCGCCTCGCCGCGCTGGACTGCGCCGACGTGGGCAAGCCGCTGCGCCAGGCCCGCGCCGACGCGGCCGCCTGTGCCCGCTACTTCGAATACTATGGCGGGGCAGCGGACAAGGTGCATGGCGACACCATCCCCTACCAGGAAGGCTACACCGTGCTGACCGTGTGGGAGCCGCACGGCGTGACCGCCCATATCGTGCCGTGGAACTATCCGCTGCAGATCCTCGGCCGCTCGGTGGGCGGGGCGCTCGCCATGGGCAACGCCTGCGTCATCAAGCCGGCCGAGGACGCCGCGCTGTCGGCCATCGCGCTGGCCGAACTGCTGGTCGAGGCGGGCCTGCCCGACGGGGCCGTCAACCTGGTCACCGGGCTGGGCGAGGAGGCCGGGGCGGCGCTGGCCGCGCATCCCGGCATCAACCACATCAGCTTCACCGGCAGTCCGGAGGTCGGCACGCTGGTGCAGGCGGCGGCGGCGCGCAACACCGTCCCGACGACGCTGGAACTCGGCGGCAAGTCGCCGCAACTGGTGTTCGCCGACGCCGACCTCGAGGCGGCGGCGCCGGTGGTGGTGAACGCCGTCATCCAGAACGCCGGGCAGACCTGCAGCGCCGGTGCCCGCGTGCTGATCGAGGAGCGTATCTTCGATCGCTTCGTGGACGACCTGGCGGCGCGCTTCGAGGGGCTGGTGGCGGGGCCGGCCGAGCGCGACCTCGATATCGGGCCGGTCATCAATGCGGCACAGCGGCACCGGATCGAGCGCTATCTCGACATCGCCCGTTCGGACGGGCTGCGGGTCGCGGCCGAGGGCAGGATCGCGTCGAACGCCCCGCCCGCCGGGTTCTACGTGAAGCCCACGCTGATCGCCGACGTGCCGCCCGGCCATGTGCTGGCGCAGGAGGAGATCTTCGGTCCCGTGCTGGTGGCGATTCGCGTGCGCGACGAGGACGAGGCGCTGCGGGTGGCCAACGGCACGCCGTACGGCCTGGTCTGCGGCGTCTGGACCGCCGATGTCGGCCGCGCCATGCGGCTGGCGCGGCGGGTGCACAGCGGGCAAGTCTTCATCAACAACTACGGCGCCGGCGGCGGGGTGGAACTACCGTTCGGCGGCGTGAAGCGCAGCGGCCACGGGCGCGAGAAGGGATTCACGGCCCTGCACGGCTTCGCCACCATGAAGACCATCGCGATCCGACACGGCTGACGCCCCGCGACCGGGGCGCGGACGTCGGACCCGCGGCGCCTGCTATCACTCCGCCGGCGTCGGCACCCGCTCCAGTTCCCGGTCATGCCCGACCGCGAGCACGATGACCACGGACAGGATCGCCAGGCCCGCGATCAGCAGCAGGCCGCCGGTGAAACTGCCGGTCGCATCCTTGATCCAGCCCATCGCGAACGGTCCGACGAAGCCGGCCAGGTTGCCGACCGAATTGATCACCGCGATGCCCGCCGCCGCCGAGGCGCCCGACAGCACCGCCGTCGGCAGCGTCCAGATCACCGGCAACGCCATCATGACGCCGCAACAGCCGACGGTGAAGGCGATCATGGTCAGCAGCGGATCCTGCGTCAGCGTCGCCGCGGCGATGCCGAGCGCCACGATACCCATCGCCAGCGCCGAATGGTTCGCACGCTGCAGCTTGCGGTCCGACCAGCGCCCGTACAGGACCATTGCCACGGTCGCGATCACATACGGAATGGCCACCACGCAGCCCGTGCCGAAATTGCTCAGGCCGAAAGCCTTGACGATCTGCGGCAGCCAGAAGCCCACGCCGTACAGCCCCGCGACCGCGCCGAAATAGACGAACGACAGCGCCCAGACCCGGATCTGGATCATCGCCTGCCACACCGACGGATGGTGCGTCGCTTCGCGCTTCTCCTGTTCGGCCCGCAGCCGTCCAACCAGCCACGCGCGCTCGTCGTCCGCCAGCCAGGTCGCCTGGGCGGGGCGATCGGTCAGATAGAAATAGGTCACCACGGCCAGCACCAGCGAGGGCAGCGCCTCCATGATGAACAGCCATTGCCAGCCGGCCAGCCCGGCCAACCCGTGCATACCCAGGATCGCCCCGGAAACCGGCGAGCCGATCACCGTGGATATCGGCACGGCGGCCATGAACTGGCAAATGATCCGCGCCCGGTAGACCGAGGGGAACCACAGCGTCAGAAAGAAGATGATGCCGGGAAAGAACCCCGCTTCCGCCAGCCCGAGCAGGATGCGCAGCCCGTAGAAGCTGTATTCGTTGCCCAGCCCGGTGAGCACGCCGAGCGGCACGACGAACGCCGTCGCCCCGGAGACGATGCCCCAGGTGAGCATGATCCGGGCGATCCACTTGCGTGCCCCGAACCGGTTGAGAAACAGGTTCGACGGCACCTCGAACACGAAATACGCCAGGAAGAAGATGCCCGACCCGAAACCGAACATGGTCGCGGTCAGCCCGAGATCCTTGTTCATGGTGATCGCGGCGAAACCCACGTTCACCCGGTCGAGGTAGGCGATGAAGTAGCAGATGATGAGGAAGGGGATCAGGCGTACCGAGACTTTGCGGATCGTGCGCCGCTCGAGTTCGTCCATGGTCGTCCCTCGCTTCCCGCTCAGGCGGGTTTGGTTATTGCCAAACCCACGTTCCCACTTTTCCGTTCGTGTCGCAATGCGCGATCGCAACGGAAGTTATTTCGGCGTCGGTCAGGTCGGGGCGTAGGGGTTTTCCGTCCCGCGGAACTGTAGCCGGATCGGCGCGCCGGGAAACTGGAAACTCTCGCGCAGCCCGTTCACCAGGTAGCGCTGGTAGTCCTCCGGCGTCTGTTCGGCGCGGGTGCCGAAGACGATGAAAGTGGGCGGCCGTGCCTTCGCCTGCGTCATGTAGCGCAGCTTCAGGCGCTTGCCGTTCACCAGCGGCGGTTGGTGGCGCTCCAGCGCCGCCTCCAGCCAGCGGTTCAGCGCGCCGGTCGCGACGCGCTTGTTCCACACCGCGTGCGCCGCACGCACCGCCGGCAGCAGCTTGTCCAGGCCCTGACCGGTGATCGCCGACAGCGCCACCACGGGAATGCCCTTCATCTGCGCCAGACTGGTCTCCAACCGGTCCGACACGCCGCGGCGCGCGGCGTTGCGGTCGGCCACCGCGTCCCATTTGGTCAGTGCCAGCACACAGGCCCGCCCCTCGCGCTCGACCAGCCGGGCGATCTGCAGGTCCTGCTCGTGCAGCCCTTCGGTGGCGTCCACCGCGAGCACCACCACCTCGGCCATCTTCAGCGCCTCGATCGCCGCACTGACCGAGAGCTTCTCCAGGGGCTGCTCGACACGCGCGCGGCGGCGCATCCCGGCGGTGTCAACCAGTTCGATCTGCGTGCCGTCGGTGTCGGTCAACCGCACCGCCACGGCATCGCGGGTCAGCCCCGGCTCCGGCCCGGTGATCATCCGCTCCTCACCCAGCAGGCGGTTCAGCAGGGTGGACTTGCCCGCGTTCGGCCGGCCGATGATGGCCAGCTTCAAGGGCCGATCCTCCTCCGCCACGGCCTCGGATTCCTCCGGCAGCCGGTCGGCGATCTCGCGCATGAGGTCGGCCAGCCCCTCACCGTGCTCGGCAGACACCGCCAGCGGCTCGTCCAGCCCGAGCGAATACGCTTCCAACGCCGCATTGGCGCCGGTCCTGCCCTCGGCCTTGTTGACCACCACCAGAACGGGCCGGCCCTGGCGTCGCAGCCAGGCCGCGAAATGCTCATCGGCCGGCGTGATGCCGGCACGCGCGTCGACCACGAACACCACTAGGTCAGCCGTGGCCACCGCACTGGCCGACGAGGCTCGCATACGCCCGGCCAGCGTCTCCGGGGCGGCTTGCTCCAGCCCGGCGGTGTCGACCAGCGTCACCCGCCGCCCGCGCAGCATCGCCTCGGCTTCCTTGCGGTCGCGCGTTACCCCGGGAGTGTCCGCCACGAGAGCGGAACGCCGCCCGGCCAGGCGATTGAACAGAGTGGATTTGCCGACGTTCGGGCGCCCCACGATGACGACGATGGGGGGCACCGGGGCCTTCAGCGCAGAGCGACGAGCGTCGCGTCGTCGGTGATGATGTAAATCGTCCCTCCGGCCACGGACGGCGCCACGGACATCGCATCGGACAGCTTCTGCTGGCCCAGGATCTCGCCCGTGTAGGGGCTCACCGCCATCGCACGGGCGCTGCCGGACACCAGGATCAGCCGGTCGCTGGCCAGCACCGGGCCGATCCAGTGGATCGGGTCTTTCTTTTCTTCCTCGTCTTCGAACTGCGGCATCTGGGTTACCCAGGCCACTCCGCCGTCGGACCGCGCGATCGCCGCCAGCTGCCCGTCGGTGCTCAACAGGAACAACCAATCGCCGGCTACCCAAGGGGTGTCACCGGTGGCGATATCGCGCTCCCATAGCCGGCGGCCGGAGCGCAGGTCGAGCGAGAGGAGCAATCCACCCAGACTGCCGGCGTACACCCGCCCATCGGCCACCACTGGCAGCCCGCTCACGGCGGACAGGTCGAGCATGCTGTTGCGCCCGCGCGCCGAGGCCAGGCTGTCGCTCCAGGCCACCGAGCCCGAGGCGGCGCGCAGCGCGACCAGGTCCCCGGAACCGAAACCGGCCACCACCAACCCGTCGGCATAAGCCGGCGCCGGCAGGCCGAGCACACTGGTATCCGGCGACGATGCCTGGTAGCCCCACAACCGGCGGCCGTCATCGCTCGCCAGCGCCTGCAACTGGTTGTCCAGGGTGAGCACGAAGAGTCGCCCGTCGGCGATGGTGGGAGCCGCCCGCACCGGGGCGCCCAGGGATTTGCGCCAGTTGATCTTGCCGGTGGCTGCCTCCAGCGCCAGCACCTCGGCGCGTCCCGTGCCGGCGTACAGGATGTCGCCGTCCACCGCGATGCCGCCACCCACATTGCTGCTGCGGTCGCCCTTGGCCTGGGTGTCCAACCGCCAGATGCGGCCGCCCCTGGCCACGTCGTAGGCGGTCACCACGGCGGCGCTGTCCATGGTGAACACACGTCCGCCGGCCACCACGGGCTGGGCGGTGATCCTGCGTCGGAAGCCGCCGGCCGCGCCGATGTCCGCGCGCCAGGCGGTATCCAGCGTGTCGCGCACCTGCAGATGGCCCATGGCATGCGCCGGGTTCCCGCCGGCCTGCGGCCAGTTGGCGTTGGCCACTGGCGGCGGCAACACCACGCGTGCGCCTTTGGCGTCCACCTCCAGGCCGCGATGCGGGTTCATCACCGCGAGCCGTGTCCCGGGCAGCGGCGTTTTGTCTTCACCGAACCAGCGATCCCACAGGCTGCACCCACCGAGCGCGACGGGCAGCAGCAGTGCCGCCCGACGCGGCAGCCGTCGCGTGATTCTTCGTGCGCCGCTCATTCGCCTATCCTCGCCAGCAGGCCATTGGCGCGCCCACGCACGCCGTCCGGTGCGGTCACGTCCTGGGCCAGACGCT
>CAYWOW010000148.1:1428-6806 GCA_964459005.1 uncultured Acetobacteraceae bacterium | reverse complement strand
TGGCGGAGGATCAGACGCGACTGAACTTCGGCGATTACATCATCTGCGTGGGCGAAGCCGCCAACCTGAAGATGGTCGAGGGCCTGCTGGGCAACGAGACCGCGGCGCTGCAATTCCCGCAGATCATCCCGATCTTCCTCGGTCTGTTGCTGGGAGCGCTGGTCGGCAGCGTGCCGATCTATGTGCCCGGCGTGCCGGCGCCGATTACGCTGGGGCTGGCCGGCGGGCCGGTGGTGGTGGCGATCATGCTGTCGCGGCTGGGCAGCATCGGGCCGCTGGTGTGGCACGTGCAGCCCGGCGTGGCATTCACGCTGCGCGAAATCGGGGTCACCCTGTTCATGGCCTGCGTGGGGGTGAATGCCGGGCGCAGCTTCGTCGCCACCCTGCTGAACGGCGACGGCGTGTTGTGGATGGCCTGCGGCGTGGTGCTGACGCTGCTGCCCATCCTGCTGGTCGGGCTGGTCGGCCGCATGGTGTTCCGACTGAATTTCCTCACCCTGTGCGGCGTGCTGGCGGGCAGCATGACCGATCCGCCGGCGCTCGCCTTCGCCAACGCGCTGGTGCCCTCGCAGGCCCAGGCCACCGCCTACGCGGCGGTCTATCCGCTGACCATGTGCCTGCGCATCCTGGCGCCGCAGATCATCCTCGCCCTGCTGTGGGCGAGCGGCGGATAGCCCCCGCTCAGGAAGGCAGGGCGCGCAGCGCGGCGACACAGCCGGCGAGCGTCGCGTCGCCGCCGAAGGCGCCGGCCTTGGTGACCACGGGAAGGCCACACGCCGGCCCGCTGCCGAGCGCGATGCCGAGCGGCACGCCCGGTTCGACCTCGCCGGCCAGCCGCAGGCCGGGGACGGCGGCGGCGGCGAGCAAGGCGCGGGCGGTCTCGCCGCCGGTGACGACGAGGCCGCCGGCGCCAGCCAGGCGGGGCGCCAGCAGCCGCCCCAGCGCGGCGGCGAGCGCGGCCCCGCGGATGGCGGGATCGTCGCCGGCGCCGGCGCGGATCGAGACGGCGACCGCCGATAGCGCCGGGTCCGCGAGGCTGGCGTCGAGGCGCCGCACGGCGGATTGCAGGGCCGGGGATTCTTCCGGCGCCAGCAGCAGGTCGGGCGCGATCTCCAGATACGCGGCCAGGGGATGGGTCGCGAGGGCCGCGAGCTGGCGGCGCGACACCGCGGAGACGCTGCCCACCGCGACCAGCACGGGCCGGCCCGGCGGGCGCCGCGCCGAGGGTGGCCCGCCATCCGCCGCCCCGGTGACGGCGCGCAAATGCCGGGCGAGGCCGCCCGAGCCGACCCACAGCAGCGGGCGGTCCAGGGTGGCGCCGGCCGCGGCGATGGCGGCCAGATCCGCCTCGGTCGCGGCGTCGCAGGCGACGGCGCGGAAGCCCTCCGCCGCGCGGTCGTGCAGCCAGGCCGCGAGCCCGCCGCCGCGCACCAGGGCGAGCGGCGCGGCGGCGGTGGCGAGCCCGGCGGCGGCGAGCATGGCGACCGGATCGGGGTCGCGCCCGCCGCCCTCGAGACGCCACAGCACCGTGGCCGCGAGCGGCGTGCCCGCCACCAGCACCGAGCCGCCCTCCATCGTCCGGCCGGCGGCCGGGAAAGCCGGCGCGAACAGGGCGAACCGGTCGGCGCCCGCCGCCGCCGCGATCTCCACGCCGACATTGCCGCGCAGGGTGCTGTCGATCTTCTTGTAGAGCACCCGGCAGGCCGGCCCGGCATGACGCCGCACCGCCTCGCGGGTCGCCGCCGCCGCCGCCGCCGGCGCGGCGCGTCGGCTGTCGGTGTCGACGGCGAGCACATCCGCCGCGGCGACGCCCGCCACGGCATCCAGCGCCACCACGACGTCCAGGCCCCAGGGGACCCAGGTGATGGCGCAGTCGGCCGCGCCCGACAGGTCGTCGGCGACGACCAGCACGCGCGGCCCGCCCCGCCCGGCGGCCGGCTCCAGGGGGCCGGCCGTCACCGTGCCATGCCGGCCAGCAGCTCCGCGATCACCTGGTCCTCGGCCGGCGCGAGCCCGCTGATGCCGACGCCGCCGATGACGCGCCCGTCCTCCTTGACGACGGCGCCACCCGGCATGTCGGTCAGCTTGTCGTCGCAGAAGGCGCCGGCCGACAGGTTCTCGCGCTGCAGCCGGGCGGCGAAGGCGCTGGTGTCCATGCCCATGCGCGCCGCCGTGTGGGCCTTGCACATCGAGATCTGGATGCAACGCACCGGGGCGCCGTCCATGCGGTTGAAGGCGAGCAGGAAGCCGTACTGGTCGCACACCGCCACACAGACGGGCCGGCCGAAACGGGTGCCGGCCTCCGCCACCGCGCGATGGACCATCGCCTCGGCGGCTTGCAGGGAGAGTTCCATCGACGCGGCCTCCTCAGTCCGCATGCAGCGTGTCGCCCGGCCCCAGATCCACCGGCGCGAACGCGCCGGCGGCCTGGCGGCGCGCCTGCACCCGTCGGTACATCCACGAGGTCAGGATCGGCGTCACCACCGCCGTGACGATCACGGAGGCCGCGACCTGAACGGTGGCGGCCGGAGCGATGTGGGCATAGCTCACGTCGGCCAGGGCGACCGCTGCCGGCACCGCGGCCGAGTTGCCCGCGCTGCTGGAGGCGGCGGCGCCGGCGATGCCGGACCCGCCCAGCAACTTGTCCGCGGCGATGCAGACGGTGCCGGTGATGGCGACCACGCACAGGCCGAGCACGATGCCGAGCGGCCCGGCCGACAGGACCGCGCTCAGGTTGATGGTCTGACCCAGGGTGAAGGCCATAAAGGGAACGATGATCGGCTCGTGCTTGCCGAAGAAGTCACGCAGGTCGGGGTCGAGGTTGCCGAGGATGGCGCCCGCCCCGATTGGCGCGATCACGGAGACCAGCACCCACCAGGGAATTGCCGCCAGGCCCGCGCCGACCAGGAAGACCATGGTGATGAACGGCCCGGTCTCGATGCTTTGCGGCACGTAGGTGCCAGCGTCGTCCGAGTCGCCCATGATGCTGGTCAGCGCCATGAACATG
Organism: uncultured Acetobacteraceae bacterium; assembly: GCA_964459005.1. Classification (GTDB taxonomy): domain Bacteria; phylum Pseudomonadota; class Alphaproteobacteria; order Acetobacterales; family Acetobacteraceae; genus Rhodovastum. The sequence goes on along the minus strand of CAYWOW010000148.1, from coordinate 3,799 downwards.
CCGCCGTTGGTGTCGCTGAACGCGACCATCACCGCCAGCGTGCTGATGCCGAATATGTTGCCGCCCAGGAAATGCGACACGGCGAGCGCAAGGCAGATCGCCACGCCGATCTTGGCGAACAGGATGCCGAAGCCGCGCTTGAGCATGCGCGGCGCTGCCCGCAGAGTCATCTTGGTGCCGACCGTGAACAGGTACATGCCCAGGATGGTCGGGTAGCCCTCGTTGCTGAGCGCCTGGGTGAAGCTGCCGATCTTCAACATATGCGGCAGGAAGGTGTTGATCAGCATGCCGATGAACAGCGGGACGACCATCAGCCCGCCGGGCACCTTGTTGACCGCTTTGTAAATTTGCATGTGCTGGTTGCACCCCGTCCCGGCCCTCCAGCGCACCGGGCGGCGCGTCGCCTCCTTGTGCCGGTTAGGGTGGTCGATAAGACGACATCACACCCACCGCCGTGCTGGAGCGCGCGGCGGCGCCGTCGGGAATGTCGTCGCGGAAGGAACCGGCGCAAGGCGATCGCCCGCGGCAGGAAGACAGGTCGTGCAAGACATGACTCCCCTCCTGCCCAGTGGCGAAGCAAAGGCCGTCCCCACGGTGGATCACGAGATCGCGCGCGTCGCCTTGATCTACCTCAAATTCGGCGGCTACACGAAAAAGGCGCTGAACAGCAGCACGACCAGCAGCCCGCCGCCCACCGGAATGGCGGTCCGGCGCACGATTTCCATCGGCGAGCATTGGCCGGCGCCGCTGACGACGATGACGACGCCGGCCACCGGCGACATCGCCCGGGCCAGCGCGGCGCTGAATTGCATCGGCACCAGGATCGATGCCGCCGGCACCCCGAAGCTGGCGGCGATTTTCGGCGCCAGACTGCCGAACGAGAAGAACGCCGCCACGCCCGAGCCGGTTACGACGGCCGTGAGGATGACGATGGCGCACATCACGACGGTCATCGCGGCGGCGCCGAAGCCGACGCCTTGCGCCGAGTGAATGAGAAAATCCACCGCGCCGACGGTCTGCAACCCGGCGGCGAAGACCTGCGTGCAGATCACCAGGGAAACGATCTGGCCGAACATCTGCCCCATGCCCTCGAAGAAGGCCATGAAGCCCTTCAGGACGGCTTTCGCATCGCGCGTGCGGATCATTTCGCAGGCCAGGGCGAGGACGGCGCCGATCACCATGGCGCTCACCATGTCGAGCCGGATGCCGCGCACCAGCAAGGGGCTGAAGACCAGCATCAGGGTGAGCGGGATCACCGGCAGCAGCGCGTAGAGCGCCGGAATTTCCGGCCCGGGCAGGCCGGCTTCCGCGTCGCCGCCGGCCGCCGCGGCGGTCCGGTCCATCCCGCGGTCGAAATAGCGCGCCGAAAAATAGGTCAGCACGGAAACGACCAGCATGACCGGGCCGGCAAGCGGGATCTGGTAGTGGACGAAATAGAGCGTGGGGTCCAGCTCGGCGACTTTCGCGGCCAGGTTGGTGGTGGCGGCGGCGGGCCCGAGATCCATCAGGGCGGTCGTGCCGATCATCGCCGCGGCGGCCTGCGCGCTGACGCCGAGGCGCACCAGGGTCGGGAAGAACGTGACCAGCAGCAGCATCGCCAAGCCGGCGGCACTGGGAATGAAAATCTCGAAGATCTGCCCGACCGCGCAGCCCACGGCGAGCACGACATAGGGCGCCCGCAACAGCCTGAGCGGCCGGCTGCAGACCGCGACCATGGCATCGGTGGCGCCGATGTGGTCCATGTATTTGGCGAAGCCGCCCGCCGCCATGATGATCATGCCCAGCCCGGCCGCCGATTCGGACAGCGTGCCTTGCACGTAGGCGAAAATATCGAACCCGACCCAGCCGGTGGACTTCGCGTGACCGAACAGAATCGACGTTTGCGGCATCAGGACCGCGGTCGCGGTAAACAACACCAGCCCGGCCAGCAACAACACCGTGTGAGGCTGATACTTTTTTATGATCAGCCAGACGACGATAACCGTTACCGCCAAGCCGATGAGAGCTCCGGTCACGCCATTGCCTCCCAGAACGCCGGTCGTCGATGAACCCCGATGTTACCCGGTATATTCGTTTCGATAAACCCGCGGATCGCCGGCGGATGACTTTCGGGATTTCCCGCAGGAACCTCAGGCCGCGCGGGCACGGCCCCTGCCCCGCGACTCCGGCGCGCGCGACGGGTGGCGCCACGGGGGGGCGGCCGCCGGCGCGGGGGCACAGGGCGCGATGCGCGGGTTCTCGGTGCCGGTCGCCGCCGCCGCGTCCTCGGCCACCAGGGCGGTGAAGCGCGCGGCCAGGCCAGCGTCGATCTCGAATTTGGTCTCGCGGTCGAAGATGCGGATGGCGCCGATGTCGCGCTTCTCCACCCCGC
>CAYWOW010000148.1:0-1328 GCA_964459005.1 uncultured Acetobacteraceae bacterium | reverse complement strand
CCGATGTCGCGCTTCTCCACCCCGCCCATGCGGCAGATCAGCGGCACCAGCCATTTCGGGTCGGCGCGGTGGCGGCGGCCCAGGCTCAGGCTGAACCAGGCGTGCGAGCCGGCATCGGCGCCATGGACCCGGCGTTCGGCGGCGCCCACCGGCGACAACTCCTCCGGCGCCGGCATCCGGGCACGCTGCAGGCGGATCAGCGCGGCGGCCACCTGCTCCGGCGTGCGCCCCTCCAGCAGGCGGCGGATCAGCGGCAATTCCTCCTCGCCGGGCGGCTCGGCGAACATCGCGTCGGCCAGCAGGCGGTCGGCGTCGCGGGCATGAATGGAATCGGCGTCCGGCACGTCGCCCCAGCTCGCCCGCACGCCGGCGGTGGAGAGCAGTTCCTCGGCGCGGCGCCGGCGGTTGACCGGCACCACCAGCACGCTGTTGCCCTTGCGCCCGGCACGGCCGGTGCGCCCGCTGCGGTGCAGCAGCATGTCGCGGTCGTTGGGCAGATCGGCATGGATCACCAGGTCCAGCGCCGGCAGGTCGAGTCCGCGCGCCGCCACGTCGGTGGCCACGCACACCCGCGCGTGGCCGTCGCGCAACGCCTGCAGGGCGCGGGTACGCTCGGCCTGGCTGAGCTCGCCGGACAACGCCACCGAGGCGAAGCCGCGCTCCAGCAGGCTGGCGTGCAGGCGCCGCACGGCCTCGCGGGTGGCGCAGAACACCAGCGCCGTCGGTGCCTCCTCCTGGCGCAGCACGTTCACCACGGCGTGCAGCGTTTCGTGCGGCGCCGCCCGCACCGCGCGATAGGCGATGTCGGCATGCGGGCGGTTGCGGCCCAGCGTGTCGATGCGCAGAGCGTCGCGCTGGAACTGGCGGGCAAGGGTGGCGATGTCGTGCGGAATGGTGGCGGAGAACATCAGGGTTCGCCGGCCCTCGGGCGAGGCGCCCAGCAACTGCTCGAGCTCCTCGCGAAAGCCGAGGTCGAGCATTTCGTCGGCCTCGTCCAGCACCACGGCCGTGAGCGACGACAACACCAGCGCGCCGCGGCGCAGATGGTCGCACAGGCGACCCGGCGTGCCGACCACGACATGTGAGCCGGCGGCGAGCGCGCGCGCCTCGCTGCGCCCGTCCATGCCGCCGATGCAACTGGCGATGCGGCCGCCGGCCGCGCCGTACAGCCACGCCAATTCGCCCTGGACCTGCATCGCCAGCTCGCGGGTGGGGGCCACCACCAGCGCCAGCGGCGCGGCCGGCGCGGGCAGGCGCTGCGCCGCGCCCAGCAGATTGTCGGCCAGCGCCAGGCCATAGGCCACCGTCTTGCCCGAACCGGTCTCGGC
>CAYWOW010000147.1:0-6822 GCA_964459005.1 uncultured Acetobacteraceae bacterium | reverse complement strand
TGCCTGTTATCGAGATATTGCGGAACACCGGATTTGCGCGCGCTGTCGGAGAACACCACATATTCGAAGCGGCTGGTCGCATCTTCGTACGTCAGGTCATTCAGAACGTCAGCGCGGATAAGATAGGTGCAGTGAACAACCGGCATCTCCACAACACCGCGTATCCAGCGATTGAGGATCCATTGGTACTGGTCGCACTTCATGTAATATCCATTCGCGTCGATCTCCGCATGATAGTTCGAGTAGAACTTACCGGGACCAATTGAGCGCAGCATTGGTGCGACAATCGGAAGATTGAGCGCAACCAGTTCGCGCAACGTGCAGGGCCGCACAAAATTGTCCACATCCGCGACGAAATAAAATTCGCAGTCATGTTCCAGCGCACGTCGCAAGCTGATGTTGCGAATTCGTCCAAGAACACTGAACCGTATCGCGTTCCACTCATGCACGCCGAATTGCTGCACGGGAGTGGCCACATTCTCGGATTCGAACGCGACGTCGGCATAGAGATGACCGACTTGCGCAACCCATTCCCGCAGGATTTGCTCGGTACGGTCTGTGTTGTTGTTTGTTCGTATATACAGAACAATCGAAGATTTCGGATAATCCAGCGCCTCGATGCACTCGAGATACAGCGGCAGCGACGGCTCTTTCTGCTTTGCCAGGATGGCAACCAGAACACGCGGAGGTCTGTCGAGGCGCGTGCGAAGCGACCTCGGCGCGCCCAGAGCATGCTGCTCGATAAAACCTTCCTTGCCCAGGGACCCGAGATTCGGTTCGCCGGGCAATTTCTCGCTCGCGTACCGTGCATTCGCTACCACGCGCTGCATGCTCGCGCCCGAGAGTTTCCCGGTAGCGAGAATCTTCAGGCATGCATCGAGGCAATCCCGATAGTGTCCAGACCAGTAAGCGTGGACGGCAAACTCGTCGAGGAGCCCGGTTTCGTAAATCCACCGCTCGACAAACAAACCGTCCTGCGGCGCTGTAAGCGCCAGACCACGCTTGGCAATTTCGTAGCCCTCCTGATTTCGTCCCGCATTCCGGCACAATCGGCTGGCGCCATGCAGCGCCTCCGCGCGGTTGGGTGCCGATTCGGACGCGCGCAAATGGAGCGCGATGACCTCGTCCTTGTCATGGCCGAGCTCTTCCTTGAGCTGCGCCGCCTTGTATAGGCTGACAAAGACTTCCTGATCCCAGTACCCCAACTCGGCGCGGCGGAGATAAGCTTCGATCGCCTTCGCCTTTTCCCCGCAATCGCGATAGCTCTGCGCCAGATAGAAGGTGTAGCGTGAGATTAGGAACGGGTCGGTTTCGGTCAAAAGGGCGCTCTCCAGGATCGAGGCGTCCTTGCGATACGTCTCCGGGTCCCGCCGCCGGGCCCCGTCATGGCCACGCCGCATCACGATCGGCAGGTGGCCCGCCGGCCCCGAACCCTCACAGATCAGGAATTCGTGCAGAACGCCTTGGTAGCGCCACGGCAGCGTGTTCCGCACGATTTGCGTCCGCTGGTAGTGGATGGCCGTGTCGCGGATATCCAGCTTGTAGGAGTCGGCGGTCAGCTCCGGTAACTGGAAGCCATCCGGGATCTCCAGCGTGTCATCCGCATCGATGATCAGCGAATAATTGCCGTGCGGGCGGGCAAGCGCCAGCGCCTCGGACCGGTTATGCGCGAAGTCCCGCCACGGCCGCTCGTGCAACTCGCCGGGCAGGCCCTTCAGGTGCTCGCGGATGATGTCCTGTGTGCCGTCGGTGGAACCCGTGTCCACGATCACCCAATAGTCGATGATTGGACGCACCGAATCCAGGCAGCGGCGGATCACCGACCTCTCGTTCTTGACGATCATGGAAAGGCACATCGTCTGGCCGGCGGCATTCATGGCACTATCCCCGTGGTCGCGGTCCGTCGAACGCGGCTCGGTCGCCGCTGCAGGTTCGCCATCCCGTTCTTGACGATCATGTACAGACCGATTGGACCTGCCCCCGACTCTGGTCCATGGGCTACGCAACTTTTCGAGCTGGTTGAGCTTGCTCGGCGAAGGTCCGCGGGGTCAAGCTCCGTAGCGCCCCGTGAGGCGGATCGCACGCGCTGTGACGGCCGATCAGGGTTTCGGCGCCGTCGCGTAGTTTGCCGAGAGATACTGTACGATGGCGTTGGCGGTGTCGTCGTCGAACGGCCCGCCAAAGGCCTGCTGCATCTTCGTCACCTCGGCCTTCCAGCCGGCCGGCGTCAGGAAGGGCGAATTCATCCTGATGTAGTTGAGCGTGTGGCAGGTGGCGCAGGTCACGGTGACCGCGTCCAGGCCAGGTCCCGCCTTCAGGCTCACCGCCTCCTGCGCGACAGCCGGCGCGGCGGCGAACAGGACTGCGATCAGCGCGGCGCGGAACATGCCCCTTCTCCTATGCCACGGTGACGGCGATCTGCTGCGGGACGTTGTTGTGGTACCCGGCGGGGTTGAATTTCAACTGAGCGGCCTGCGTCTCGCCGGCATTGCTGGTGGCGCGCGAGGAGATGACGTAGTTGCCGGGCCCGAGCGCGCCCGGGCGGAAGCTGAAGGCACGGAAGGCGAAGCGCCCGAGATCCGCGCCGAGCGTCGCTTCCTTCCAGGTCTGGCCCGCATCGATCGAAACCTCGACGGTCCTGATGCCGTGGCCGCGATCCCAGGCCACGCCCTGAACCGTGAAGCCGGAGCCGGGTTGCACGGTCCCCGCGACCGGATCGGCGATCAGCGAATTGACCACGATCTCGGTGATCGGCCAGTTCACCGCGGTCAGTTGCGACTGGAACGGATGCTCGACCGGGAACATCCCGGCCGGCACGCGATAGGCCGCCTTCATCCAGAAATTATCGAGCGGCTTGCTGCTGATCGTCAGTGCGTTGAGATGCTTCATCCAATAGGTCGCGGTCCAGCCCGGCACGATCAGGCGGACCGGAAAGCCGTTGAGCAGCGGCAGCGGTGCGCCGTTCATGGCGATCGCCAGGATGATCTCGTCGCCCATCGCCTTTTCGACCGGCAGGGATTTCTGAAAACCCGGCGTGCTGGGAAGCGCCGGTCCGTCGGCGCCGGCCAGCCAGACCTCGACCGCGCCCGCCCCGACCCCGGCCTTGGCCAGCACGTCCTTCAGCAGCGGTCCGCGCCAGGTCGCGTTGCCCATGCCGCCGTAGCCCCACTCCACGCCCGCCACATGGGGCTCCGACAGGCCGCGGCGATTGCCCGAGCACTGGCACACCGCGGTGACCTCGGTGTGGCGGAAATCGCGCTGCAGGTCTTCGAGTTTGAAGACGACCCGGCGTTCCGCGGCGTCGCCGCCGAGGCTCAGCGACCAGTCCTCGAGCGTCGCCATGGAGGGAATCCCGGCGAGATGATAGCGCACGAAGAATTCGTCCTGCGGCGTGATGGCGCTGCGGAACGTCTCAATCGGGCTCTCGTAATTGGGCGGGCGGTCGGCGAGGCAGATCAGTTTCTTCTTGCCGGGAAGCGCGGCCAGGGCGGCTTCCTCGCGGGTGCCCTCCGGCAGTTGCGGGCTGAGCCAGGCCGGCGCTTCGGCGGCCCGGGCGCGGCCAGAGGCGAGCGCGGTCGCGCCCATGCCGGTGAGCAGCTTGCGGCGATCCATGCGCCCCTCCCCCTTGGTCACGCGGCGGCCATTCGGCCTGTCCTGCGCGCGCCTGAAGGCAGCCACCGTCCGGGCGCCGGCCCGCGCGGCCGCGTTGCGGTGATTTACTCCTGGGCGGTCATCGTCTTGGCGGAGGCGCCAAGAGAGCCGGGAGTGCCGACGGCAGCTCCGTCCGAGATGGCGAGGGTTCCGCTCGCCGGCATGGCGATTTGCGCGGGTCCGGCGGCCGTCCCGCCGGCGGCGGCGCCGAGTGAGCCGGGCGTGCCGACAGCAGCCCCGTCCGAGATGGCGAGGGTTCCGCTCGCCGGCACGATGGTGTGCTGCTGAGCGAAGGCGCCGTTCGAAAGTGCCGCAAGCGCCAGTGCGCCGAGCGCGGCTGAGGCGAGTTTTCCGGTCATCTTCACGATGTCCCCTTTGTGTTCTTCGTTGCCGTGCGCGCATGGGCGCACACGGCGGTAGGCAGGCCGCACGTCGCCACTTTCGGGCAGCCCCTGGGGCAAGCCCTGTCTGGCCGGTGCGCCAGAATACCTGAGTTCCGGAGTCGGATGATACAACTATCTCAATTCAGGTGACCCGGCAGCGCGCCCCCCCCGGCGCCCCCGATTGTTGGGCGTCCACCCGAAATGCGCTATCCCGGAGACCCCGGACGGTGCCCATCCGGGCAATCTTGAGTGAGGATTAAACGGCAATGAACACTATCGCGGCGGAAAGGCAGGCCTATCCCCATCTCGTGGTGCGCGCGGCCTGGCTCGACCAGCTGCACGAGGACATCATCGAACCCGATCTGCCGATCATCGATGCGCACCACCATCTGTGGCACAACCGCGCGTCGGGCCGTTATCTGCTGGAGGATCTGCTCGCCGACGTCGCCAGCGGCCACAACATCGTCGCGACCGTGTTCATGCAGTGCGGCTGGATGCACCGCCAGGACGGGCCGGTGGACTTACGCCCGGTCGGCGAAACCGAGGTGGTGAACGCCGTCGCGGTGCTGGCGGCGAGCGGGGCCTACGGCAAAACCAAGGCGTGCGCGGGCATCGTGGGCTTTGCCAATCTGTGCAGCGCGGACCTCGACGCGGTGCTCGACGCGCATGTCGCGGCCGGCGGCGTCCATTTCCGCGGGGTCCGCCACACCGCCGCGTTCCACGAGCTGATCGTGCCGAATACCTCGGTGGTGCCGCCGCCCGGGCTGTTGCGCGAGCCGGATTTCCTGCGTGGCGTGAAGCGGCTCGGCCAGCGCGGACTGACCTACGATTGCTGGCTGTATCATACGCAACTGAAGGATCTGCTGGCGGTGGCGCGCGCCGCGCCGGAGACCGCGATGGTGATCAACCATGTCGGCGGGCCGTTGGGCTGCGGGCCTTACCGCACGCAGCGCGACGCCGTGTTCGCGGCGTGGCGCGCTGACATGAAGGATCTCGCGGCGTGCCCGAACGTGCACGTGAAGCTCGGCGGGCTGGCGATGTCGGTGAGCGGGTTCGACTATGAAAAGAACGCGCTGCCGCCGACGTCCACGCAAATGGCCGCGGACTGGCAGCGCTGGATCGGCGGCTGCATCGAACTGTTCGGCGCGGAGCGCTGCATGTTCGAGAGCAATTTTCCGGTGGATAAGGGGATGTGCAGCTATCCGGTGCTGTGGAACGCGTTCAAGCGGCTCGCCGCGGGGGCGTCGGCAACCGAGAAGGCGGCGCTGTTTTACCGCACGGCGGCCCGGGTCTATGGCCTGAAGCTCTGATCCGGCGCGGCCCGCCATCGACGCGGCGCCAATAACGCACCCCAGAGTTGCCTCGGGCAGATCTAAGTAGATTCCGAGGCCTGCCAATGGTTTCGCCGAGTCGTATCGTGTAAGCGATATGTTTGGTACAGGCACGCCGTCACCAACATGACAACATCTTTACACACTGCCTTGCTCCTGGAGGCCGCTCCGGATGCGATGGTCGTAGTGGACCAGGACGGCGGCATCCTTCTTCTGAACGCGCAGGCGGAGAGGCAGTTCGGATACCCCCGCGATGAACTCGTCGGGCAGAAAGTGACGAGCATCGTTCCGGCGGGCTTCGCGGAACGGCTGATCGCCGACGGCACCCGGTCCGCGACCGAGGCGCTGGCGCAGCAGATCGGCATGGGGCTTGAGCTCATCGGGCGGCGCAAGGATGGCAGCGAATTCCCGATCGAACTCATGCTGAGCCCCTTGGACAGCGCCGAAGGAATTCTGGTGACCGCGGCAATCCGCGACATCAGCGTGCGCAAGGAGGCGGAAAAGCATCTGGTGCAGATGGAGGCCAGGTACCGCGGGCTGCTGGAGGCCGCTCCGGATGCCATCGTGGTGGTGAACCAGGACGGCGACATCGTCCTTTTGAACGCGCAGGCGGAGAGACAGTTCGAATACCGCCGCGAAGAACTCGTCGGGCGGAAAGTGACGACCATCGTTCCGGAGGGCTTCGCGGAACGGCTGATCGCCGACGGCACCCGATCCGCGGCCGAGGTGCTGGCGCAGCAGATCGGCATGGGGCTTGAGCTCACCGGGCGGCGCAAGGATGGCAGCGAGTTCCCGATCGAACTCATGCTGAGCCCCTTGGACAGCGGCGAGGGAATGCTGGTGACCGCGGCGATCCGCGATATGACGGCGCGACACATCTACGACGAGCAACTGCGCCAAGCCCAGAAGATGGAGGCGATCGGCAATCTCACCGGCGGCATGGCGCACGACTTCAACAACATGCTTGGCGTTGTCATCGGCAATCTCGATCTCCTGCGCCCGCTGTTGCCGCCCAGGAGCGAGCAGCTCGAGCTGGCGGACGAATCGCTCGAGGCGGCGTTGCGCGGCGCCGAATTGACGCGGCGGCTGCTGGCCTTCGCGCGGCGCCAGCCCCTGGCGCCCCAGCGCGTCGCGCTCAACGACCTGGTCTCGAACATCGTCAAGCTGCTCGAACGCACGCTTGGCGAGCAGATCGTGATCGCGCTCGACCTCGCCAGCTCGGTCTGGCCGGTCGTCGTCGATGCGACGCAGTTCGAGGCGGTCATTACCAATCTCGCGACCAATGCGCGTGACGCCATGCCCAACGGCGGCCGCCTGACCATCGCCACCGTCAACAGCCGCCTCGACGACGACTACGCGGCACTCAATGCCGATGTCGCGGCGGGCGACTATGTCATGACCATGCTGACCGACACCGGGACCGGCATGACGCAAGACGTGATGGCGAGGATTTTCGA
>CAYWOW010000146.1:0-6826 GCA_964459005.1 uncultured Acetobacteraceae bacterium | reverse complement strand
CCCACGACTTTTTGGAGCGCGATCACTTCCCATAGACGAAGCGATCGTGCTCTAGCTCTTTGTTTGATAGCGTGATTCACGCCCTCGGCCGATTCCGACGATTCGGCGAGCGTGTCGTGTTGCTGGACAGCGACAGGCTCGACACCGCGTCCCCGAGCCGCTCAACGCCCCTTTGGCGTGACACCCGCCCCACCAACCGGCCTGCGCAGCGTTTCCGGCATAAACAAGAAAAAAGCGACGCCCGCGATCGCGGCGCAAATTCCCATGGTCACGAACGCCGCGTTATAACCGAAATGATCGACGATCATCCCAACGGCGAATCCGCTTAACGACCCACCGATCCCCTGCACGGTGATGACGGCGCCCAGTGCCATGTTGTAGCGCCCGGTGCCCCGTGTGATGTCGGCCACCAGGAGCGGCAATAACGTGATGAAGATGCCGGCCCCGACACCATCCAGTACTTGCACGCCGAGCAACCACACGGCGTGGTCCGAAAACGTATAAAGCACCGCCCGAATCGGCAGCACGACGAAGGCCACCAGCAACAAAGGTTTTCGCCCCCAACTATCCGCCATCCGTCCGACCAGTATGGCGATCGGCACCATCACAGCCTGGGCTATGATGATGCAAGCTGACGTCAGCGCCGTTGCCACGTCGGGATGCGCGATCGCGAGCTTTTGACCAGCCAGCGCCAGCAACGGCGCATTGGCGAACTGAAATAGCAACGCGCAACTGGCGAAAACCCCCAGCGCGCGCATTTTCGCGAGTGACAACAATCTCGCGGGCTTAAATGCCACCTTAGCCCCAGCGTCCGCTCCGGGAAGCGGATCGGCGCCTCGGGCACGAGAATGATCGATCGCATCAGCCGGAATGGCCAGAACCGCGGCGATGACCATGGCGCCGAAGACTGGCACCAAAAGAAACACGCCGCGTTGCGAGAAGTAGTACCCGACCCCGGCCGTGGCGATCGCGATCGAGACGTTACCGGCGTGGTCAAAGGCGGCATTCCGCCCGGTACGCCTTGCCAATGTCTCGCGTGTATAAAGGCCCAATGTGATGGCCGCGATGGCAGGACCGAATACGTCCCCGGCGACCGCCATGATTGTGTGGGCGAACAGAACCGGCCAAAACGATGGCGTCAGAAAGATCGTGGTCGCACCCATGGCCAACACGCTGGTGGCGATGACGACGATGGCTCGTTTCGCTCGTATGGCGTCAATCAGCATGCCGATCGGCACTTGCATGGTCAGGCCAAGCAATCCGCCTATCATCGTCACGAGGCCTACGTACGACTTGCTCCAATGCTGCTGGGTGACCAGGAATACGACCAGGTAGGGTCCCAGCGCGCCCTGCATATCGGACAGCAGGAAGTTAACGGCGTCGAGGGAGACAGGCCGAAACCCCTTGCGGACAGCGCGTTTGTTCGGCAGATCGGCATCCAGCGGGGATTTTTCATCGACTGCCGGTAACGCTGCTCGTGTGCTCGGTGATGTCCCCATTGAGACGGGTTCCTTATGGCTCCTGCCTTCTCGGACGTTCGGAATGGTCGATCCAATGCGTCACCGCGATCTCTGCCCTCAGCGTCTGGGCATGGCATCCCCATGATCGTTGTTCGCGATCATATCATGATCTGGGGACATCGTCGCGACGATGATCGCGCGTATCTTGTCAGCGAGCCGGCAGTCCGCATCTTGATGCGGGTCTGATCGCGCGCCGCGGGGACCACCACAAGGCCCCGCATCAAGATGCAGGCCACGCCCCCGAGATCGGCCGACGGAAGCGTTGGCGGCGGCAACGCTTCCATCGGTTGCGGTCATGCCTCCGCGAGATCGAGCGGCTCGATGGTTTCATCGCCCGATGCCTGCCCGAACCTGCGGACCAGCAACACCGCGACCGTGTTGCCCAGCACATTGACGGTCGTCCGTCCCATATCCAGGAAGACGTCGATGCCGGCGATGAGGGCGACCGATTCGATCGGCAATCCCATCGCGACCAGAACCGTCGTCGCCGCCACCAGGCCGCCGCCCGATACGTTGCCCATGCCCTTGGTCGCGATCAGGCCGGTTATCAGGATGGTCACGTATTGCGTCAGACCGAGGCTGATATGATTGGCCTCCGCCACGAAGGCGACGGCCAGCGCCACATAGAGCGACGAGCCATCCTGGTTGAAGGCATAGCCCAATGGTATCACTGTCGAAACAATCTTGTTCGGGATGCCGAACCGTTCCAGGATCTCCATGTGGATGGGCAGGGTGACTTCCGAGGACCGCGTCGTGAAGGCCAGGATCAATGGCTCGGCCAGTTTCCTGACCATGCTGAACGGGTTTTCCCCGACCAGGCGGATGACGGTCAGCATCAGCACGACCACCACGGCAAGCCCCGCGTACATGGTCAAGATGAGCTTCATGAGCGCATAGAGCGTCTGCCCGCCCTGGGTTGCGATCAGCCAGGCCATGACGCTCGCGATCGCCAACGGCGCCAGGGCGACGATCCAACGGACCATCGTCATGACGGCGAGTTGAACCCCGCGCAAGGCAACGGTCACGCCCCGCTCGGCGCCATCGAGCGTCGACAGCGCCGCCCCGAACAGGATGCCGAACAGCAGCACGGAAAGCACCTGCTGCTGGGCCATGGCGTTGATGATGTTCGCCGGCACCAGGTCGGTCAGGAACTGGACCCAGTCCACCTTCAGCCCCGCGTTCGCCGGCACGCTTCCGAGCAGGGAAAGGTTCGCGCCGATCCCGGGATGGAAGATCTCGTTCATGAACATGCCGAGCAGGAAGCAACCGCCGGTCGCGGCATAGAACCACACGAAGGCGATGACGATGATCCGCCCCAGGATCTTCACCTCGCGGCCCATCTGGTAAATGCCCAGCGCGATCGAGCTGAAAATCAGCGGGATGATCAACATCCGCAGCGCTTTGACGAAGGTCTGTCCGATCGGCAGCAGTTGCTTGGCGAAACCGGGCCACAACACGCCGATGGCGCAGCCGACCGCCAGGCCGATCAGCATCTGCACCGGCAGCGGAATCCCCCGGCGGCGGCGCCCCTTGTCCTTCGTGGCTTCGGCTGTCCCGGCATCGCTGTCCATGACGTCATCCCTTCGTGGCGTTGCCCGCCGGGCGGTTCTTCAGCCAATCCCGGCAGAGCGCGACAACCGTCTCGACATCGGCGTCGTTATTATAGAGGTGGAACGAGAACCGCAGCAGATCGCGCCGGATGCCGAGGCGGACGCCGTGCGCCGTGAGATGGTCGTACAGACCGGTCATCTCGGTGTCCGCCGAGGAATCATGGGTCGAGCCAAGCCGGCTTCCGATCGTCACGATGTGGGTGCCGTATTCCGCCGACGCTCCCCCGAAGACCGGAAGGCCGATCTCGCTCATGCGCACCGCGAACCGCTGGGCCAGCGCAAAGACGTAGCGTTCGACTTCCTTCGGCCCGAGTTCCAGCAACAGCCCGATCGATTCGCCGACGGCCGCGGTCGCCGCGTAATTGTAGTTGCCGACGTCGAAGCGCCGGGCCGCCCTGGCAAGACGGTAGGATGCCGCATCGCCGACGTCCGCCTCGTGCCCGGTGCCCAGGTCGACACCGAAACGGGACAGATAGACCGGGTCGAGGGTATCGGCCACCGCCGACCTGACATACAGAAAGCCCAGGCCATAAAGCGCCATCAGTCCCTTCTGCGCCGAGGCGGCGAGCGCGTCGACCTGCCATGCCGTGACGTCGGTATCCATGACGCCGATCGACTGGGCCGCGTCGACGATCAGCAGAACGCCGCGCTCCCGGCAATGGCGGCCCAACTCGGCCACCGGGAAGCGGAAGCCCGGCGCGAAGGAAATGGTTGCCACCGTGACCGCGCGCGTCGCTGCGTCGATGCTCGCGATCATGCGGTCGAGCGGGACGGTTCCGTTGTCCTGAGGAACGGTCTTGACCTTTACCCCGAACTTGGGGCCGAGCCCGTACCAGGGAAAGACGTTGGCCGGATGCTCCAGCGAGTCGCAGACGACCACGTTGTCGCCCGGCCGCCAGGGCAGCGCCGCGGCAAAGGCCGCTATCCCGTCAGTAACGTTGCGCGTGTAGGCGATCTCATCCGGCGTGCACTTGATGAGGGCCGCGAACAGGCCGCGCGTCTTCTCGACCGTTTCGAACAGGGCCTTCTTGTCGAGCGTGCCGGCCTGCCGGTGGTCCAGCAACCCGTCGATGGCGGCACGCGCGCCGGAATACAGCAGCGCGCGCGCGGCGGCGTCCAGATAGGGACCGCTCTCGGCGCCCGGGAATTTGCGCCGGGCGATCGCAAAGGCGTTCTGAGTCACGGTGATTCTCCTCCAGCGCACCCGCCTGTACCGATGCTCGATGCGCGGGGTGGCGTCAGAATAGACAACGCCGGGTTTTTGGAAACCATCATTGTGCGGCTCGCGGCGACGAACCCGGCTGAAATCGCCCTGGTTTCCGGCCGGCTTTCTCCCTTATGGGACAGCCCCCACGCCCAACCGCCGCAACACCCCCCCAACTCCCGCCCCGGCCCCATCAGTTCCACCCGCACGGCGCGCCGGTCGGCGGGGTCGGCGCCAGCGCGCGTAGCCCGGGATGCCGAAGCGCGCTGTCCCGCGCCCACCACGAAATGGAGCATGACCGACGCGGACCGCGAGTGCGCCACGCGCTATTTGAGCTGGCTGTCCTTGTTGCCCCTGCGGTTGAACCCGACGGTCGCCGGACGGCGATCACGCGCCGACTGACACGCAATGCAGGTCCTAACTCCGGGCATCGCACGGCGGCGCGCTTGCGGGATTTCGTCGCCGCATTCCACGCAATGGGTCTCGCTCTCCCCCGTGGGCATGCGCGCCCGCGCTCGCATCACCCCGTCGGTGATGGTATCGTCGATCTGATCCTGCACCGCCCCGTCCGGAGCCCAACCGGTCGCCATTGCCGCTCTCCGACGTCCCTATCCTCTCGACCAGCCCAACAGGAAATCGCAACTGCCGTTCCAGGCCAGCATAGCGCGGAATACCGAAGCGCGGTAGGGCGTGTGTGGACGGCCCCACGCCCAACCGCCGCAGCAGCGCCGATAGGCGGGCTACGATGCTGCCCGGGCGGCGGGAGCGGCGGGGACCTTCTCGCCCCGGATGGTGAGCACGGTCACCACCCCCGTGACCAGTCCCAGGCAGGAAAGGGCGAGCAAACCCATGGGGAAGCTGCCGGTGTGTTCCTTGAACCAGCCCAGAACATAGGGGGCGGCGCCGCCGGCGATGTTGCCGATGCCGTTGATCATGGCGATGCCGCCGGCCGCCGCTGTCGCCGGCAGATATTCCGTGCACAGCGCATAGAACGGCCCCTTGATCGAATATGTGCCGACGATGGCAAAACACAGTCCGATGACCGTCGGCAGCAGGGAATGGGAAATCACACTGATGGCCAGTCCGGCCGAGAGAGTGAGCAGTGGGATGGCGGTGTGCCACACGCGTTCACCGGCGCGGTCCGACCGGCGGCCCCAAAGCACCATGCCGATACAGCCCAGGCCGAAGGGAATGGCGGTGATCAGACCCGTCTGGAAGTTGCTGAGACCAAATTCCTTCAGGATCTGCGGCTGCCAGATGTACAGGGCGGCGCTGGCGCCGGCGCTTCCGGAATAAACGAAGGAGAGCAGGAACACTTGCGGCTGCAGTAACGATCGCAGCGCGCTCATCTCGGGCTTGGAGGAGGACCCGGCGCGACGCTCTGCCGCGGCGCGACGCTCCGCATCCAGACGGGCCAGAAGCCAGTCCCGCTCCTCCGGTTGCAGCCATCTGGCTTGCGGCGCGCCATCGGAAAGATAGAACAGCGCCACCACTCCCAGCAGCACCGCCGGAAACGCCTCCAGCAGGAACAGCCACTGCCAGCCCGTGAGCCCGAGAAATCCGTGCATTTCCAGGATCAATCCGGAGATCGGCGACCCGACGAAGCCGGACAAGGGTAGCGCGACGGCGAAGATGCTGATCATTTTGGCGCGGTAGGCGGAGGGGAACCAGTAGCTCATGAACAGGATGCAGCCAGGCAGGAAGCCCGCCTCGGCGACGCCCAGCAGGAAGCGATTGACGTAGAACGACCCGGTGCCAGCGACGAAAGCGGTCTGCATCGAAACCAGGCCCCAGCACACCATGATCAGCGCCAGCCACCGCCGCGCGCCAACGCGCTCCAGCGCCAGGTTGCTGGGAATCCCGAAGACCACGTATGCGGCGAAAAACAGCGACACGCCAAAGGCCAAATCCGTCGGTTTCAGGCCGATATCGTGATTCATCGTCAATGCCGCCATTCCGACATTGATACGATCGATGAAATTTATCAGGAAGCACACCATCAGGAACGGAACGATTCGCAGCGCGACACGCTTTATCGTTCTCCGTTCGATCTCGCTTATTCCGTCCGCGGAGCTCCGAGCCGCCACGATTGCCACGTTCTTCCTCCGATTTCTTTGCACGCTCGGTATGATAACCCGGAATATCGTTACCGTATACGCTGTTCTTTCGCGCCTCTAATCATGCAACGGTTCCTTCATCCCCCCGACGCCCAACCGCCGCAGCAACCCCCCCAACTCCCGCAATTCCTCGCCCGACAGCCCCGCCATCGCGCGGGCGATATCGGCGGCGTGCCGCGGAAACAGCCCCTCGATCAACTCCCGTCCCGGTCCCGTCAGGTCCACCCGCACGGCGCGCCGGTCGGCGGGGTCGGGCAGCCGGGCCACCAGCCCGCGGCGTTGCAGCTTGTCCACCACGTCGCTCATGTTGCCGGCGCTGGTCAGCACCTTGCGGCCGAGCTCGCGGTGCGTCATCGCGCCCTTGTGCAGCAGCGC
>CAYWOW010000145.1:0-6883 GCA_964459005.1 uncultured Acetobacteraceae bacterium | reverse complement strand
GGCCTCACCGCCCGCGACATCGTCGCAACCGTCCTCAACGCCCTCGGACGGGAAGAAAGGGCAGTGGCATGGCGGGCATGATCATGAGACGCCGGTTGCTCGTCCTGACGTTGCTCGCTCCTGTCGCGGCGCTGGCACAAACGCCCCCGACCGCGCCGGTGACGGCGCTCGACGAGGGCATCCTGGCCGTCATGCGGGCGGCTCACACCACCACTCTCGCCCAGAGAGTGCAGATGTTCACCCCGATAGCGCAGTCGGCCTTCGACCTGCCGCGCATCTTGCGCGAGTCGGTTGGGCCGCGCTTCGCCAGCTTCGCGCCGTCCGTGCAGGCCGACCTGCTGGACGTGTTCATCCAGTTCACGGTGGCCAGCTATGTGGCCAATTTCGACGACTACAGCGGCGAGCGCTTCGAGCTCCTGCCGGAAACCCGTCCCGTCGGCAGCGACGTGGTGGTGCAGACGCGCTTGGTGCCGGCCAAAGGCGATCCGGTGAAGCTGGACTACGTGGTGCATCGCGACAACGACGACTGGAAGATCATCGACGTGCTGCTGGACGGCTCGATCAGCCGGGTAGCCGTGCAGCGCTCGGATTTCCGCTCCCTGCTGAGCAACGGTGATGCCGGGCCGCTGATCGCCTCGCTGCGCGGCAAGGTGGCGCGTCTCGCGGCCGGACAGAGGGACTAGCGCGGTGCAGGTTCTCGCCGTCATCGCGGCGCTGATCGCCGCGGCCGGAGTGGCACAGGCCTGCGTCGGGTGGCTGGCGATGCGCCGCTTCGCCGCCATGCCGCTGCCGCCTGCGGGTCCGCGGCCGCCGATCACCGTGCTCAAGCCGCTGTGCGGCGACGAGTCGATGCTGGAGGCGGCGCTCGCCTCCTTCTGCGCGCAGGATTACCCAGGCCTGCAACTGGTCTGCGGCGTGCAGGATCCGGCCGATCCGGCGATCGCCGTGGTGCGGCGGCTGCAGGCGCGCTTCCCCGACCGCGACATCGCCCTGGTGATCGACCCCACCCAGCACGGCGAGAACCGCAAGGTCGGCAACCTGATCAATATGTTGCCGATGGCCAGGCACGACGTGCTGGTGATCGCCGACAGCGACGTGCACGCCGCCCCGGACTACCTGGCGCTCATCGCCGATACGCTGGCGCTGCCACGTACCGGTGTGGTGACCGCGCTGTATACCGGTCTGCCGGCCAACCGCAGCCTGGCGGCGCGGCTCGGCGCCACCGCCATCAACCACCTCTTCCTGCCCGGCGTGCTGCTGTCGCGCCTGTTGGGCCGGCAGGACTGCCTGGGTCCCACCATGGCGCTGCGGCGCGACACGCTGGCGGCGATCGGCGGGCTGGGCGCGCTGGCGAACCACGTGGCCGACGACAACATCCTCGGCCGCCTGGTGCTGGCGCGCGGGCTGCTGGTACGGCTGACATCCGCGGTGTGCGCCGTCACCGTCCAGGAGACCGGCCTGCGGGCCCTGCTCCGGCATGAACTGCGCTGGATGCGTACCATCCGGACCCTCGTGCCGGCCGCGTTCGCCGCCTCGGCGATTCAGTTGCCGCTGGCGTGGGCGGCGCTGGCGGTGGCATTTTCCGCCGGCGCGTCTTGGACGCTGGCGGGGTTTGTCCTGGTCTGGGCCGCGCAGGCGGCGGTGGTGCGCGGCGTGGACGCGCAACTCCGCCTTGTGCAATCCGGCCTTGTGATGCCGGTGCCGATCTGGCTTCTGCCACTGCGCGACCTGCTGGGCCTCGCCGCGTTCGCTGTCAGCTACACCAGCGACCGGGTCGAGTGGCGCGGCCATATCCTGCACACCAGGCTCGACAAGCCCGGGATCCAGGCGCCACAAGTGCCGCCAGACGGTGATGCCGACGTCGCTGCCCCGCTGAGGGTGGCAGCCAACGCGACATTTGGGGAATCCTCGCGATGATGAAGACCTTGTTCCTGCAGCCGCCGAGCTTCGACGGTTTCGACGGGGGCGCTGGTTCGCGCTATCAGGCGAAGCGCGAAATCAGGAGCTTCTGGTTCCCGACCTGGCTCGCGCAACCCGCGGCGCTGGTGCCGGGCAGCCGGCTGATCGACGCGCCGCCGGCCAACATCCGCCTGGATGCGGTGCTGGCCGAGGCGCGGCAGCGCGATCTCTGCATCATCCACACCTCGACGCCCTCGTTCGGCGGCGACGTGAAGGTCGCCCAGGCGCTGAAGGACGCGAACCCGGCGATCAAGATCGGCTTCGTCGGCGCCAAGGTGGCGGTGCAGCCCGAAGAGAGCCTGACGCAGGGCGCCCCCATCGATTTCGTCGCCCGCAACGAATTCGACTTCACCATCAAGGAAATCGCCGAAGGCCGCGACTGGGCGAAGGTGGACGGCATCAGCTGGCGCAACCGCGAGGGCGTGATCGTTCACAATCCCGACCGCGCGATGCTGGAGGACATGGACCAGCTGCCGTTCGTCACCGAGGTCTACAAGCGCGACCTGCGCATCGAGGACTATTTCATCGGCTACCTGCTGCACCCCTACGTCTCGCTCTACACGGGACGGGGCTGCAAGAGCCGCTGCACCTTCTGCCTGTGGCCGCAGACCGTCGGCGGGCACCGCTACCGGGTGCGCAGCCCGGGCCACGTGGCCGAGGAAATCCGCCTGCTGCGGTCATACTTTCCGCAAACGAAGGAAATCTTCTTCGACGACGACACCTTCACCGACAACCTGCCGCGCGCCGAGGAGATCGCCCGCGAACTCGGCCGCATGGGCGTGACCTGGTCCTGCAACGCCAAGGCCAATGTGCCGCGCGCGACGCTCAAGGTGCTGGCCGACAACGGCCTGCGGCTGCTGCTGGTGGGCTACGAGAGCGGCAACCAGCAGATCCTGCACAACATCAAGAAGGGCATGCGCATCGAGGTCGCCCGGCAGTTCACCAAGGACTGCCACGAACTCGGCATCAAGATCCACGGCACCTTCATCCTCGGCCTGCCCGGCGAGACGAAGGAAACCATCGAGGAGACCATCCGCTTCGCCACCGAGGTGAACCCGCACACGCTGCAAGTGTCGCTGGCCGCTCCCTACCCCGGCACCGCCCTTTACCGCCAAGCGGTGGAGAACGGCTGGCTCGACGCGGACCACGCCGAACTGGTGGACGAGCACGGCGTGCAGATCGCGCCGCTGCACTACCCTCACCTGTCGCACACCGAGATTTTCGAATCGGTGGAGGTCTTTTACCGCCGCTTCTATTTCCGGGCGCCGAAGATCGCCTCGATCGTCGGCGAGATGGTGCGCAGCCCGCAGATGATGAAACGGCGCCTGCGCGAGGGCGTTGAGTTCTTCCACTTCCTCCGCGACCGCCACCGCGACGCGGCGGCGTGAAGGAAGGCCGGGGATTCAGCTCGGCCTTGCCTCATGACCCGCCGCGTCCTGTTCACCGCTGATGATTTCGGCCTGTCCGAGGCGGTCAACGAAGGGATCGAGCAGGCGCATCGCGACGGCGTGCTCGGCGCCGCCAGTCTGATGGTGGCCGGGGCGGCCGCCGCCGATGCCGTGCTGCGGGCGCGGCGCAATCCGCGGCTTCGGGTGGGGTTGCATCTGGTGGTGATCGAGGGGCCGGCCGTCTTGCCAC
Source organism: uncultured Acetobacteraceae bacterium (assembly GCA_964459005.1). Lineage (GTDB taxonomy): Bacteria > Pseudomonadota > Alphaproteobacteria > Acetobacterales > Acetobacteraceae > Rhodovastum. The sequence goes on along the minus strand of CAYWOW010000145.1, from coordinate 3,286 downwards.
CGGCGGCGATTCCCGACCTGGTCGATGCGCGCGGGCACTTTCCGTCCGAGCCGTTGCGGCAGGGCGTCGGCTATTTTTTCCGCCCGCGGGTGCGCCGCCAACTGGCGGCGGAGATCCGCGCGCAGTTCGCCGCCTTCGCTGCCACCGACCTGACGTTGGATCATGCCGACGCGCACAAGCACATGCATCTGCACCCGACCGTGGGGGGGCTGCTGGTGCGGATCGGGCGCGAATTCGGCTTGCCCAGGGTGCGCGTGCCGGCCGAGCCGCCGGCGGTGATGGCGGCCTGCGGGGTGCGCGCCACGCTGGCGGCACGGGCGCTGCACGTCTGGTCGCGGCTGCTGCGGGGACAGGCCCGCCGGGCCGGCATGGCGGTGAACGACGCCGTGTTCGGCCTGGCCTGGACCGGGCACATGACCGAGGACCGCCTGCTGCGGCTGATCCCGCACCTGCCGGACGGGCTGAACGAGATCTATTTCCATCCCGCCGCGCGCCGCGACGCGACGATCGCGGCCCTGATGCCCCACTATGAGCACACGGGCGAACTGGCCGCCCTGTGCAGCCCGGCGGTGCGGGCCGCGCTGGAGCGGCACGGGGTGCCGCCGGGGCGGCGAGCAGGAGCATGACGAGCAACGTCATGCCCCCAGCTTGCCGGCAAGGGGTAAACCTGGCGTTGCCGCGTCAGGCCGGCGCGCCGCAATGCGCCTCGACGCGATAGCCGTCGGGGTCCTTGGCGAAGGCGGCGTAGTAATTCGGACCGTATTCCGTTCGCAGGCCCGGCTTGCCGTTATCGGCGCCGCCGGCCGCCAGCGCCGCCGCGTGGAATGCCGCCACCGCGGCGCGGCTGGGCGCGGCGAAACAGAAATGCAGCCCCGACCGTTCGTCCGCCGGCACCGGCGCCGCGCTGACGTTGATCCAGAACCGTGCCTCTGCATCGCCGTAGCCCGCGTAGTGGTCGCCCTCGTGGAGGCAGCGGTAGCCGAGCGTGGCCAGCACCGCATCGTAGAAGCGCCGTGCGGCGACGACATCGCGCACGCCGATCGAGACATGGTCGAGCATGGATCGTCCTCCTTATACTAACTATATATCCCGGTATAAGGTTACATATCATCCCGCGCTTGTCAACCCGGACCCTGACCCGTAAGCCGCCCCCATGACGCACCCGGATTCGCCGCAGGCCCTGCTGCCGCCGCCAACCGATCAGCTCTGCCTGGACTTCGCCAACACGCTGTTCTGGCGCGGCACGGCGCCGCCGGAAGAAACCCTGCGCGCGCCGGACGACCTGCTCGCCTGGCTCGAGGGCGCGGGCCAGCCCGGCGCCGGCACCGCCCGCGCGCATTGGAACGCCACCCCGGGCGCGGCCGAAACCGCGCACCACACGGCGCTCGATCTGCGCGAAACCATCTATCGCGTGCTCGCCGGACCAGACCCGACCCCCGACGACCTCGCCATCCTGAACCGGGCGCTTGCCGCCGCGCCCGAGCGCCGGCACCTTGAGCGCACCGCCGACGGCTGGGCCTGGCGGGCCGCCTCCTGGAGTCCGACGCTGCCTTACCTGCTCGCCCCGGTGCTGTGGTCCGCCGCCGACCTGCTTGCCGGCCCCCGCCGCGGCCGCGTGCGCACCTGCGCCAATCCGCGGTGCCGCTGGCTGTTCCTGGACGACAGCAAGGCGGGCACCCGTCGCTGGTGCTCCATGTCGAGTTGCGGCAACCGCGCCAAAGCCCACCGCCACTACGCCCGCAAGCGCGACAAACCGGCCGACGGGACGTAAGCACGACCGGCGCCGCCCCTGTTTTCGACGGCCGTTCGTTGCGTCATACTCCAGGGCACACCAGGCCCGCGGCGGCGCCGGTCGTGCCGCCCGCAACAGGAGGATCGCCATGAAGCGCCGCGCTTTTCTCGCCGCCACGCTGGCCTCGCTGGCGGCGCCTCGCATCGGCAACGCCCAGGCCGCCAAGCCGCTGCGCTTCGTGCCGGACGCGGACCTGGCGATCATCGACCCCGTGGTCACCACCAGCTACCAGACCCGCGACCACGGTTTCATGGTCTACGATACGCTCTACGGCCAGGACAACGCCTACCGTGTCCGCCCGCAGATGGTGGCGGGTCACGTCGTCGAGGACGACGGCCTGACCTGGAAGCTGACCCTGCGCGAGGGCCTGACGTTTCACGACGGCGAGCGCGTGCTGGCGCGCGACGCCGCCGCCTCGGTGCGGCGCTGGGGCAGGCGCGACGCCTTCGGCCAGTCGCTGATGGCCGCGGTGGCCGACATCACCGCACCCGACGACCGCACCCTGGTCTTCCGGCTGAAGGAGCCGTTCCCCTTGCTGGCCGACGCGCTCGGCCACTACTCGCCCAGCATGTGCCCGGTGATGCCGGCGCGCATCGCGGCGGGCGATGCCAGCACGCCGATTACCGAGCCCGTGGGCAGCGGGCCGTTCCGCTTCAAGGCCGACGAACGCGTGCCGGGCTCGCTGGTGGTCTACGAAAAATTCGCCGGCTACGTCCCCCGCGACGAGCCGGCCGAACGCACCGCCGGCGGCAAGCTGGTCCACATCGAGCGCGTCGAGTGGTCGATCAGCCCCGACGTCGCGACGGTGGCGAATGCGCTGGCCACCGGCGAGCTCGACTGGTGGGGAACGCCGGTGGCCGACCTGCTGCCGCTGCTGAAGAAGGCCCGCGGCGTGGTCACGCCGGTGAACGTGCCGACCGGCCTGATCGCGACGATGCGCTTCAACCAGATGCAGAAGCCGTTGGACAACCCGGCGATCCGCCGGGCCATCCTGCATGCGGTGCAGCAGTCCGACTACATGCAGGCCGTGCAGGGCGAGGACCGCGCCACCTGGCGCGACGGCGTCGGCTATTTCTGCCCGGACACGCCGATGGCGAGCGCCGCCGGCATGGAGAACCTGACCGCCCCGCGCCACCTCGACGCGGTGAGGAAGGAACTGCAAGCCGCCGGTTACAAAGGCGAGCGGGTGGTGCTGCTCGGCCCCATGGACATCCCGAGCACCAAGGCGCTGGCCGAGGTGACCAACGACCTGCTGACGAAGATCGGCATCAACGTGGACTTCCAGGCGGTGGACTGGGCGACGGTGGTGCAGCGCCGCGCCAAGATGGACCCGCTGGACCAGGGGGGCTGGAGCATTTTCCAGACGTCCTGGGGCGGCGTGGACCAGTTCAATCCGGCGGTCCATGTCTTCCTGCGCGGCAACGGCCGCGATGGCCTGTTCGGCTGGCCGGTCAGCCCGCGCATCGAGGAGCTGCGGGCGGCCTGGTTCAAGGC
>CAYWOW010000144.1:0-6972 GCA_964459005.1 uncultured Acetobacteraceae bacterium | reverse complement strand
TCGATCATCACCTGGCAGCCCTTGTCCCAGGCGATTTTCGTCAGCTCGCCCAGCGTCTCCAGCTCGGCGAACTGGGCGCGGTCGTTGGCATCGGCGTTGCTGCCGGGACGCAGCCCGTCGCCGAGGGAGAAACTGACATCGTATTTGCGCATGATGTCGCAAATGTCGGCGAACCGCTCGTAGAGGAAACTCTCGCGATGGTGCGCCAGGCACCAGCGCGCCATGATCGAACCGCCGCGGCTGACGATGCCGGTGACCCGCCTGGCGGTCAGCGGCACGTAGGCGAGCCGCACGCCGGCATGGATGGTGAAGTAGTCGATGCCCTGCTCGGCCTGCTCGATGAGGGTATCCTTGAACACCTCCCAATCCAGCTTGTCGGGATCGCCGCCGACCTTTTCCAGCGCCTGGTAGATCGGCACGGTGCCGATCGGCACCGGCGAATTGCGGATGATCCAGGAGCGGATGTTGTGGATGTTCCGGCCGGTGGACAGGTCCATGACCGTGTCGGCGCCCCAGCGGATCGCCCAGACCAGTTTTTCCACCTCGTCGGCGGCCGAGGAGGTGACGGCGGAATTGCCGATGTTGGCGTTGATCTTGACGAGGAAATTGCGGCCGATGATGACCGGCTCGAGTTCCGGGTGGTTGATGTTGGCCGGAATGATGGCGCGACCCGCGGCAACCTCGGCGCGAACGAATTCCGCGGTGATGAAGGGCGGAATGGCGGCGCCGAAATCCTCGCCGTCGGCACGCCGTTCCTCCGCGCCCTCGACCATCTGCGCCCGGCCGAGGTTCTCGCGGTGGGCGATGTAGACCATCTCCTCGGTGACGATGCCGGCGCGGGCGAACTCGAACTGGGTCACCGGCGCCCCGGCGATGCCGCCGAGGATGGTGCGCTGGGCCGGGCATTCCGGCACCAGCTTGTCGTCGCCGATATTGCCGTTGTCCTCCGGTTTCACCGCACGAGCGGCGAGGGGGGCAAAGCCGCGGCGCGCGATCCAGGGGGAGCGCAACGGCGCCAGTCCCGCCTCGAGATCGATGCGCGTGGCCGGGTCGGTGAACGGACCGGAGGTGTCGTAGATGCGGAACGGCGGTTCGTTCGCGGTCGGGTGCAGGTCGATCTCGCGGAACGGCACCAGGATGTCGGGCCGGCCGGCCGGGCTGGAATAGATCTTGCGGCTGCCGATGACAGGGCCGGTGGTGACGGCGGCGGGCTTCTGTTGGACGGTCACGGGAGGACTCCCCTTCTTCGTGTGGGTGTCCGGCGGAAGGGGGGGCGTGCCGATTCCCGTCCCTACGCCGGCGCGACCCGGATCAGGTTCAAAGGGTCACCGCGCGGCACCTGCCGTGGCGGTATCTCAGCCCCCTGCCGGGGCTCCCCTCGGAGACAAGTAAAGTGTGGCGGGGTCGGCCGGCTGTCAACCGCCGCGCGTCACGCCAGCCAGCCGGTTGGGCACGCCGAACGCAGATCAGCCGCCCGCCTGGCGCTCCAGCATGCGCCCGAGCGGCCGGCCGCCGAACAGGTGCACATGCAGATGCGCCACCTCCTGCCCGCCATGTTCGCCCATGTTGACCAGCAACCGGTAGCCGGCCTCCTCGAGGCCGAGCTGCTTTGCCACCGCGCCCACGGCACGCCAGAACCCGGCGATCTCGGCCTCGCTGGCACGGGCGGTGAAATCGGCGATGGAAACCCACGAACCCTTGGGGATCACCAGCACATGTACCGGCGCCTGCGGCGAGATGTCGTGAAAGGCCAGCGCCCACGCGTCCTCGTAGACCTTCCGGCAGGGAATCTCGCCGCGCAGGATGCGCGCGAAGATGTTCTGCTCGTCATAGGCACCCAGGCCGCTGACCGGCATCGTCCGTCCTCCACAATGCTGCCTGCGCATCCTGGGCAATGGCGTGAAAAAAGGCCAGAGCCCGGGCCTTGCTCCAGCCGATCATCTCAGGGGATTTTGGCAGTGCCCATGCCAAGGGTCAGCGGCAGTGCGCGCGCCCGGGAGGCCTTCTCGGCGATGCCGGAAATGCCTTCGCGCCGGTGCAACTCGGCCCAGACTTCCTCCGGCCGCACCCCGGCATCCACCCACATGACGATCAGGTGGTAGAGCACGTCGGCGCTCTCGGCCACCAGCGCGTGGTGGTTGCCGAGAGCCGCCTCGATCAGGCATTCCACCGCCTCCTCGCCAAATTTCTGGGCGATCTTGGCGGAGCCGCGCGACAGCAACCGGGCGGAGTGGCTCAGTGTCGGATCGGCGTCGCGCCGGCTCGTCACCACCGACCACAACCGATCGAGCACGGCCGGGGAGACGCCGGCCGTCGGCGGCGAGGATGGCAGCAGCGGCGCGCGGGCCCGTATCGGCGGGGCAGCCGGCTTGGCGATCCGTCGTCCGACCGTCTTCTTTTTCACCCCGCCCTTCTTGATGCCGCGCTCGGGCTTGGATTTGAGTTTGGACTTGGGGGTGGCCTTCTTGGTCGGTTTCGCCATGCGTGCGCCCTCAGGCCGCCCGCGCCACGGGCCGCGGCAGCCGCACCGGCAGCCCCGCGGCAGCCAGCGCCGCCTTCACCTCGGCGATGGAAAACGTGCCGAAATGGAATACGCTCGCCGCCAGCAGCCCGGTGGCGCCAGCGCGAGCGCCATCGACGAAATGTGGCAGCTCGCCGACCCCGCCCGAGGCGATCACCGGCACCCGCACCGCGCCGCATACCGCGCGCAACTGCTCGAGGTCGAACCCCAAGCCGGTGCCGTCGCGATCCATGCTGGTCAGCAGGATTTCACCGGCACCCAGCGCCACCACCTGGCGGCACCACGCAACCGCGTCGATGCCGGTGTCGCGCCGGCCGCCATGGGTGAACACGTGCCAGCGCCCGGGCCCGGCCAGCTTGGCATCCACCGCCACCACCACGCACTGGCTGCCGAACTTGCGGGCGGCCTCGCCCACCAGTGCGGGGCGGGCGACGGCGGCCGAGTTGATGCTGCACTTGTCGGCGCCGGCCAGCAGCAGGCGGCGCATGTCCTCGATGGAGCGGATGCCGCCGCCCACGGTCAGCGGCAGGAACACCCGGGCCGCCGTGCGCGATACCACGTCCAGGATGGTGTCGCGGTTCTCGTGGCTGGCGGTGATGTCGAGGAAACACAATTCGTCGGCGCCGGCGGCGTCGTACACCGCGGCCTGCTCGACCGGATCACCCGCATCGCGCAGCGAGACGAAGTTGACACCCTTGACCACCCGTCCGTCCTTGACGTCCAGGCACGGAATGACACGCAGTTTCAGCACAATAAATCCCCTCGGGGTCGGCTTCTGCGCCGTTCCGTCGCGTCGGTGCAAGCAAAGATCACACAGGTCAGGGTGCTATTACTGAAACCCGCCTCGACAACTTGCGAAGTGATCCGGTCAGCTCGCCAGCAGGGCAAGCGCCTCGCGCACATCCACGCGCCCGTCGTAGAGCGCGCGGCCGACGATCACGCCGTCGATCAGCCCCGGCCCGTCGGACCTCGCGGCCCGCTTCAGCGCCGCCAGGTCGTCGATGCCACCGACCCCGCCCGAGGCGATGACCGGGGTGGAAATCTGCGAGGCGAGGTCGATGGTCTGTTCGAGGTTGAGTCCGCACAGCATGCCGTCGCGGCTGATATCGGTATAGATGATCGCCGCGGCACCAGCGTCTTCAAAACGTAATGCGAGGTCGAGTGCCCGCATCGTCGAGGTTTCGGCCCAGCCCTCGGTGGCGACGAAGCCATCCCGCGCGTCGATGCCGACGGCAACGCGGCCGGGGTGGGCGCGGCAGGCCTGCCGCACGAGAAGCGGATTCTTGGCCGCGGCGCTGCCCAGGATGACCCGCCGCACGCCCGCCGCCAGCCAGGCCTGGATGCCGGCAAGGTCGCGGATGCCGCCGCCGAGCTGCACCGGGATGGTCACGCTTGCCAGGATGGCACGCACCGCATCCGCGTTCACCGGCCGGCCGGCGAAGGCGCCGTTGAGATCGACCACATGCAGCCAGCGGCAGCCGGCATCCTGCCAGGCCCGCGCCTGCGCCCCGGGATCCACGGAATACACCGTGGAATCCGCCATCTCGCCGCGGCGCAGGCGCACGCAGGCGCCGTCCTTGAGGTCGATGGCGGGATACAGTTTCAGCGCCATCAGCCGATCCGCCCGCCGGGCTGCAGCAGCTTGAAGTAGTAGACGCCGCGCACGGTGCGCCCGGCCACCCGTGCATAGGCCGGATGGATGCCCCAGCGGATGTAGCCGAGCGACTCGTACATCGCGATCGCCGCCGCCTGGGTCTCGCGCACGTCCAGGTTCAGCACCTGGTAGCCGAGCGCCCGCGCGCCCTCCTCCACCCGCTCGGTGAGCAGCCGGGCCAGGCCGTGGCCGCGGGCGTAAGGGGCGATGAAGGCGTGCATCAGCGTGGCGGCGAAGGCCTGCGCCTCGTTGTTGCGGGGGGGCCGCACCAGTTGCGCCGAGCCGACGATGACGCCGTCCATGCGGGCCAGGTAGAGCGAGCGCTCGGGCACCAGCAGGAGGCCCTTGAAATAACGCTCCAGCGCCTTCCGTCCGGGCGGGCTGACCCAGCCGAACCCGCCCCCGTCGATGATGGCGGCGTCGGCGGATTCGCACAGCGCGGCGAGGTCGTCGCCGCTGAATGCGGCGGCACGCTCCACGGTCAGAACGGGTTGCGGGACAGTCGCGGGGTCGGCCATGCTATGGCTTCCAGCGCAGAAAGTTGCCGAGGATGCGCAGGCCGACGTCCTGGCTCTTTTCGACGTGAAACTGGGTGCCGGCGCGGTTGCCGCGGGCGACCATGGCGACGACCTCGCCGCCGTATTCGGTGGTGGCGATGCATTCCGCCCGGTCACCGCCGGCCAGCGCGTAACCGTGCACGAAATAGGCGTGATCGCCCGGCAGCAGCCCGTCCAGCAAAGGGTGCGCGCCCGGCCTGAAGATCAGTTCGTTCCAGCCCATCTGCGGCAGGCGCAGTCCGCCCGCGGGGGCCATGGCGGCGATTTCGCCACGGATCCAGGCGAAGCCGGGGGTCACCGCGTGCTCCAGCCCGCGCTCGGCCATCAACTGCATGCCGACGCAGATGCCGAGGAACGGTTTGCCGCCGCCCACGCCTTCGAGCACCGCCTCGCGCAGTCCGGGGATGGCCGCGAGGCCGGCGGCGCAGTCGGCGAAGGCGCCCTGGCCGGGCAGCACGATACGGTCGGCGCGGGCCACCGCGTCGGGATCGGCGGTCACCTCGACCGTGGCGGCGATCCCGTCCCGCTCGGCGGCCAGCGCCAGCGCACGCGAGGCCGAGGCGAGGTTGCCGCTGCCGTAGTCGATCACCGCAACCCTCACGCCATCGCCTCCCGCGCAAGCTCCGGCTGCTGGTCGAACAGCCGCACCGCCGCGTCCTCGCCGGTTCTCCCGCTCACCACATGGGCGAGCGTGAAGCCGCGCCGCGACAGCGACCAACGCCGGCAATCCTGGCCGAACAGGCCGAGCAGCCAGACCAGCGCCGCCGCCAGCACGCCGTGCAGCGCCGGGGTCGCGGCCGCCATCGCGGCCTGGGCGCACAGCACCAGCACGCCGGGGATCCAGGCGCGATAGGCCAACAGCCAGAACGGGCCGAACAGCGCCGCCCCCCAGGAGAACGCCTCCGGCACCAGCACCGGCGCGGTGCCTGGGCGCAGGTGAACGGTCCAGGTCTTCACAGCGACCCTTTGGTGGATGGAATGGCCCCACCGGCGCGCGGGTCGGGTTCGACGGCCATGCGCAAGGCACGCGCCACCGCCTTGAAGCAGGCCTCGGCAACGTGGTGCGCGTTGCTGCCGGCCTTTTGCGTCACGTGCAGGGTGAACAGCCCGTTGAACGCCAGCGCGCGGAAAAACTCCTCGAACAACTCGCAGTCCATGGCGCCGACCTTGTCGCGGGCAAAGGCGACGTCCCAGGCCAGGAAGGCGCGGCCGGACAGATCGATGGCGGCCTCGGCCAGGGCTTCGTCCATCGGCACCACGGCGTGCCCGAAGCGGCGGATGCCGCGCTTGTCGCCGAGCGCCTGGACCAGCGCCTGGCCGAGCACGATGCCGACATCCTCGGTGGTGTGGTGGAAATCGATGTGCAGGTCGCCCTTCGCCCGCGCGGTCAGGTCGAACAGGCCGTGCCGCGCGAACGAGGTGAGCATGTGGTCGAGGAAGCCGATACCGGTGTCGATCTCGCCATGGCCCGATCCGTCCAGGTCGAGGGTGACGGAAATGTCCGTCTCCGACGTGGTGCGGGTCAGACTGGCGGTGCGGGCGGGATGAGTGACCATGGAGCGCAGCACTAGCCGAAACGGCCTCGCGAAGGAAGTTTTGCGGTATGGCATCCGCCAACCGGGGGGGCTGGCACGAGTTTTCCGCCCGTCAGCCCGGCAGGGGGCGCATGTGCCTTGATTGCCGTCAAACAGTGGGCCATCTCCCGTGACCATGCAGAACCAATTTTCCTCCGGCGCCGTTCCCGACCCGATTGGCTGGCACGGCACCACCATCCTGTGCGTCCGCCGCGGCGGACAGGTCGCGATGGCCGGCGACGGCCAGGTCACGCTCGGCCAGACCATTATCAAGGGCAACGCCCGCAAGGTGCGCCGGATCGGCCCGGGCGATGCCATTCTGGCCGGCTTCGCCGGGGCCACCGCGGATGCCTTCACCCTGCTGGAGCGACTCGAGGCCAAGCTGGAGCGTTTTCCGGGGCAGTTGGAACGCGCCTGCGTCGAGTTGGCCAAGGACTGGCGGACCGACCGCTACCTGCGCCGGCTGGAGGCGATGATGGCGGTGGCCGACCGCGACCGCTCCTTCACCCTCACCGGCAACGGCGATGTGCTGGAGCCCGAGGACGGCATCATCGCGATCGGGTCGGGCGGCAATTTCGCCCTCGCCGCGGCGCGGGCGCTGATCGCGGTGCCCGACCTCTCGGCCGAGGAAGTGGCCCGGCGGGCGATGAAGATCGCCGGCGATAT